>NZ_JBIVXJ010000012.1:0-188804 GCF_044769185.1 Pseudomonas sp. NPDC090592 | reverse complement strand
CTTTTTCATGGTCTCGCCCTCGCTGCCGTTGGCTTCTTTGAACGCCACCGTGGCACTGTGATGCCTCGGCGGGGGCGAGTCCATCGATTACAGGGACTGCGCAAGCTTTGAGTCAACGCGGCTTCTGTGGGAGCGGCTTTAGCCGCGAACACCGGCAAAGCCGGTGCCATCCGCCGCGATACCCTCTGTGGATCAAACCACCGATTTCAACAGCACGCGCCCACTCAGCCGCTCCAGCATGGTCGCGCAGTACCAGTCATCGAACTGGCACACGCCGTTTTCAGCATTTTCCGAGAACGGCCCTGGCTCATAGGCAGGCGACGACACACCCGCATGCGTACCTTCCACCAGACGGCGGTCCTGGTCGTTGGTCGCCAGCCACACCTTGGTCAGCCGGTCCAGGTCGTAATCAACCCCTTCCACCGCCGACTCCGGCACCAGCCACTTGGTCGTTACCAGCGTTTCTCCCGGCCCGATCGGCAGCACGCGGAAGCTGAGCGCATGGTCGCCCAGGAAGTGGTTCCAGGTAGACGGATAGTTGAAATACAACAGCGCGCCGATATCTGCCTCGCCACTGTTGTCCAGCCGCCCGTTCACGGCGGGCTTGCCATCCATGGTGTAGCTGACGGCACCCGCGGAAAGCGGAATGCGAGTCATGCGGAAGCGCCCCAGCGGGTCCATGACCAGGCGGCTGGGCATGCCGGCCGCCTCGCAACGGGTCCAGTGGGCCACCAGCTCAGGGTCGTCATCACCGCCCACACCGGCCACCGACAGGTTCTCGACGAACGAGTTGAGCAGCTCCGGATGGGTACCGTCGCAGTGGTAGCACTCACGGTTGTTTTCGAACACCAGCTTCCAGTTGCCCTTCTCGATCAGGTTGGACTCGAAGGCGACCTTGCAGTTTTCCAGCCCATGGGGGGCAATGAAGGGGCTTACCGAGGCACGGAAGCTGTTGAAGTCCGGTGCCTGTTGCGCCACACACACGTAGATATAGCTGTGGACGATTTCCACATGCACCGGCTTGAGATTGTATTGGGTCTTGTCGAAGTCCGCGCCCATGTTGCCGGCATAGATCAGGTTGCCGTCCAGCTCGAATGTCCACTTGTGGTACGGGCACACCAGCTTGGCCACTTTACCGTTGGCGTGCTCGCACACTTTGGCACCGCGGTGTCGGCAGGCATTGTGGAAGGCGCGTACTTCGCCATCCTTGCCACGCACCACCGCTACCGGGTAGTCGCCAATCTGCAGGGTGAAATACTGGCCAGCCTTGGGGATCTCGAACGTATGGCCGGCAAACACCCAGTCCTTGTGCCAGATCTGCTCAAGATCGTGGCGGTATACGTCAGCGTCCAGGTACAGTTCACGGGGCAATACATGCCGCGGCTTGCGTTGATTGATCAGACCGATAACGGTTTCATTGCTATTCATTATTATCCTCCAGCCACCCGCCATTCATGACCATGGGTGGCAATGACCGAACCCTTGTTGTTTTAACCAACACCCTGCAACTTCACATCAAACTAAGCCACGCCACTTGGCCGCCACAAACGACATTTTCAACGCCAAATTCATCACTTGAAGTCATGCATCAGCCTGGCTATTTCAACGCACCTATCGGGCAAACTCTGAAAGTATCCAGTCCCTCACCCGCACGCAGGTGTCGTCATTGTCTTTTTCCCGGCAGGCCAGGTAATGCAGGCTGTTGCGCAACGTCATTTGTTCATCCACCGGCCTGGTCAGCCGGCCCTGCTCCACCAGGCCGGCCACCAGCTGGTTCCAGCCCAGTGCAATACCCTGGTTGGCCAGCACCATGTTGATGATCAGGCTGTAGTCGTTGGCGTGGAACAGCGGCGGGCTTTCGGCGCCACGCCCATCGATATCCACGTTGTGGAATGCCAGCCATACGCGCCAGTCCACATGCTCGGCCACGCCCGCCCGGCCGTAGGGGCTCAAGTCCAGCAATGCGTTGTTGCGCAGGCCCTCCAGCGTATCTATCCCAGGGTGCTGGCGCAGGTATTCAGGCGTGCACACCGGGTAAATCACGTCATGGCACAATGGGTACAGCGTGTAGCCCTCGCCCGGATTGGCGAACTTGGAGATGATCACATCCGGCTCAACACCCGGCTCGCGCGTCTGGAAGTTCTGCGTGGTGATCAGGTTAAGTTCGATATCCGGGTTGTCGGCACGAAACGCATTGATGTGCTGCGATAACCAGAAGGCGGAAAACGCCGGCGAGCAGCAAATGGTCAGCACCTGTTTTTCCTGTGGGGTATGACGAATGCGCTCCGCCGCCTGGGCAATGTTCACGAACGACAACTGCGACGCCTCGAAAAACACCGAACCGGCAGGCGTGAGCTCAACCGTGCGGCCCACGCGCTCGAATAGCCGGGCACTCAGGTAGGTTTCCAGTTCGCGCACCTGGCGGCTGATGGCTGCCTGCGACACGCACAGCGCTTCTGCAGCCCGGGTAAAACTCTGGTACTTGGCAGCGGCAACAAATGCTTTGACAGCACGCAACGAAGGCATGCGAAGTAACACGGTATCGGGGTCAACTTGCCGCTGCGACATCCTGATGTGCGCTCCTCATTCCGCGTACTGGACAATTGAATCGTACACAGCAGCCGCAAAAACACATCCACACTTAAATTACTTTACGCATTACCTTGGGTTATGCGAGAAATCGCCAACCCTGCAATAACATGAGGTTATTGTTGAAACTGTATAAATGTCGTTGGACTTTATATCCGGCACGCTCTTACATTAGCCCCGACCTGTACGCCAGCGCCTGGGTGACCCATGACAATAACGACAAGAGCATTCAGCCACACATTCAAAGAGCGCAACCTGGGCTTCATGGCACACTCGGTAGCGCGGCCCGCGCCCTCGCGGGTTGGTTTTCTGCTACTGGAAAACTTTTCCCTGCCCAGCTTCACCCAGGCCCTGGATGTGTTGGTTACTGCCAACCTGATCGCCCCCGGCTCGATCCGCGTGCACACCTTCAGCCACAACCACAACGAGGTCATGAGCGACCTGGCCATCCCCATCCGGCCAGACACACCGCTGACCGATGTGCGCCTGTGCGACCTCGACATCATGGTGGTCTGCGGCGGCCTGCGTGCCGCCCGTACGGTACCCGGCTGGCTGACCGCGCTACTGAAACGGCTGGCCAGGTTCCCCGTGGTACTTGGCGGCTTGTGGAACGGCGCCTGGTACCTGGGCAGTGCTGGCCTGCTCGATGGCTACCGCTGCGCGATCCACCCGGAACAGCGGATTGCCCTGGCCGAACGCGTGCCACACGCCATGGTCACCCACGATGCGCTGGTGCTCGACCGCGACCGGCTGACTGCTGCGTCGCCGGCCGGCGCCTTCGAAATGATGCTGCAGTGGCTGAACATCGGTTGCAACCAGGCGCTGGCCGATGCGGTGCTCGACACACTGGACCATGATCAAAGCAGGTTCCGCAGCATCCAGAAGCCGCTGCAACCGAAGGTCAGCCGGCCCCTGCGCGAAATCATCACGCTGATGGAGGCCAACCTGGAGGAGCCGCTGTCACCCGGGCAACTGTGCCAGGCCGTCGGCCTGTCGGTGCGCCAGGTGCAACGGCTGTTCAAGGACCAACTGGAGACCACCCCGCAAAAGTACTACTTCCAGCTGCGCATTACCGAAGCGCGGCGCCTGATCCAGAACTCCAACGCATCGATCTTCGATGTGTCCATCGCCTGCGGGTTTGTGTCGTGCACTCATTTCAGCAGGTCCTACAGTGCGTTCTTCGGTCACCCCCCTTCCAAAGAAGTGCGTTATGAAATCTGAGAAACAAGGAGCGCAAGCGGAAGGTTTCTGAACACACCGTTACCGGTACCCACAATAAAAACAATCATACAGCCATCGATCACTGAATTTTCGAGATGGCTTCACGGCTCCGCTTTGGCTGCCGCGCTGCCCCCCTCTTACTCGAAAACCCATATCGGGAGACAAGAATGACAAATCCTGCAATTTCAGTTGAAGATGTACCGCTAAACAGGTTCCACAAACTGCTCACCTGGCGTTCTGGCGGCGGCTCGTTCGTCGATGGCTATGTGCTGAGCATCATCGGCGTCGCCCTGGCGCACATCAGCACGGCGTTGTCGTTGAACAGTTACTGGGAAGGCCTGATCGCCGCCTCGGCGTTGATCGGCATTTTCTTCGGCGGCTTTCTCGGCGGCTGGCTGACCGACCGGCTTGGGCGCAAGCGCTTGTTCTTTGTCGGGCCCACCCTGTTCATCGTCGCATCGCTTGGGCAGTTCTGGGCCGACTCGGCGCTGGCCATCTTCCTGCTGCGGCTGGTCATCGGCATTGCCGTCGGCATCGAGTACCCGGTAGCCACCTCGCTGCTGGTCGAGTTCATGCCCAAGAAGTACCGCGGCCCCCGCCTGGCCATGCTCACCATCCTGTGGTTTGCCGGTGCCGCAACGGCTTACATTGTCGGTGAGCTGCTGCTGCGCAGTGGCGCCGAGGACGCCTGGCGCCTGGTGCTGGCCAGCTCCGCCAGCATCGGCCTTGCCCTTTTCGTGGTACGTATCGGTACACCCGAATCACCACGCTGGCTGCTCAGCAAAGGCCGCAATGCAGAGGCGGAGCAGGTGATCAAGGCGGTGTACGGCAACGGTTTTTCCCTGCGCAACCTGCCCGAGCAGAGCACCCACCACAAGGTCAACATCTGGAGCTTGCTGTATGCCGGCTACGGCAAGCGCATGCTGTTTGTCATCGTGTTCTGGACCTGCTGCATCATCCCGCTGTTCTCGGTGTACGCGTTTGCACCCAAGGTGCTGGCAGCGCTGAACGTGAAAGGCGACAGCGCCTCGATCGGCTCGGTACTGATCACGTTGTTCTTCGTGGTCGGTTGCATACTTGCCACGCGGCTGATCAACGTCATCGGCCGGCGCAACCTGCTGCTCTACAGCTTCCTGGTGTCGGGCGTGGCCTTGTTGTGCCTGGGCGCGCTGCACAGCAGCGCGGGCATCTGGATACTGCTGTTCTTTGCCTTGTATGCATTGTTCATTGGCGGTGCCCAGGTGCTTACGCTGGTGTACCCGAACGAAATCTTCCCCACCGAGATCCGCGCCTTCGCTGTGGGCATGGGCACCTCCATCTCGCGCATCGGTGCTGCGGTAGGGACTTATCTGGTGCCGATCTCACTGGATGTGCTGGGCATTGCACAGACCATGTACGTGGCGGCTGCCATCACCTTCTTCGGCCTGCTGCTGTCCTGGGCGCTGGCACCGGAAACCCGCTCGCTTAACCTGCAGCAGGCAGCGGCCCTGGGCTAACTTGTAAGCGCGGTGCTTGCCGCCCGCCAGCGATGGCAAGCATCATGCGCTTACTGACCACTTGCCAAGGATACGCCGATGACCGCTGCCCCCGTCACTTTCATGGAGCAAGGCCGCTGCAAACGTTTGAAGGCGGCCAGCAGCCGGGACCATGATAGCGTCGATCAACTGGTGATGGCCGCCCGCCCGTTCCAGGACCGCGAGCGTTATGGCCGCTTCCTGCAGGTGCAATACCGGTTTCACGGCAGCCTGTTGGCGTTGTATCAGGATGAACAGCTGAACCAGCGGCTGCCGGGGTTGGCCGAGCTGTCGCGCTTTGCGGCGGTCGAAGCCGATTTGCAGGACTTGGGCCTGCCACTGCCAACGCGCCCTCACCCGGTGTGCGCCAGCCCGGCCCAGGCGTTGGGCTGGTTGTATTGCAGTGAAGGGTCGAACCTGGGCGCAGCGTTTCTGTTCAAGCACACCCAGCGCCTGGGGCTGGATGGCGAGCTGGGTGCCCGCCACCTGGCGCCGCCACCGAGTGGCCGAGCGCTGCAGTGGCGCGAGTTTGTTGCCACGCTCGATAGCGTGGTGCTGGATGAGCGGGAAGAAGCCGAGGTGGTGGCGGGGGCAATTGCCGCGTTCGACAGCTACAGGGCACACCTGCGGGCAGTGTTTGCACAAGGCTGATTGCCCGCAAGGTGGCCGCGCCGATCTCAGCCTTTGACCACGTTTTGCAACGTCTCCCAGAGTTTCTCGACATGCTCGCGCTCAGTAGGCAGCGCCCCGATCGAAACCCGTACCATCCACTGCCCATCCAGCGTGGCTGGCGTCACATACGCCTGCCCGGACACATTCAGCCGCTGCGCCCAGGCTTTGGTGTGCGCATCCAGCGCCTCGCCGTCCAGCCCCGCCGGCCGATGGCGAATGCACAAGGTCTGCAACTGCACCGGCGCCAACACCTCCCACTCGGCAGCGGCCGCAACCTGCCCCGCCAGCCACTGGGCATTGCCCAGGTCGCGCCGCAAACGCTCCTGCAGCGCCTCAACGCCCTCGCTGCGCAACATGAACCAGAGCTTCAGCGCACGGAACCGCCGGCCCAGTGGAATACCCCAGTCACGCAGGTTCTTCACCTCGCCGTCGACTGCCGATTGCAGGTAGCTGGGGTTGGTGCTCATTACCCGGATCAGGTGCTGCGGGTCACGTACGTAGTAGATGGAGCAATCGAAAGCCACACCCAGCCACTTGTGCGCGTTGACTACCACCGAATCGGCCAGCTCGATGCCGTCCCACATCCAGCGGCACTCGGGCAGGATCATCGCCGAACCGGCCATGGCCGAGTCCACATGTAGCCACAGCCCATGAGCCTGGGCGATTTCGCCAATCGGGCGCAGCGGGTCGAGGGCCGTGGTGGTGGTTGTACCCGTGGTGGCAACCACAGCGCAGGGCTGGTTGCCGGCAGCCAGGTCCTGCTCGATCGCCGCCTGTAGTGCTTCTGGCCGCAGGCCGTAGTGTTCGTCAGTGGGGATCAGGCGAATGTTGTCGCGACCAAAACCGGCCAGCAACGCCGCCTTGTCCACCGAACTGTGGGCGTGGGCGCTGACATACACGATCAAAGGCTTGGCTTCGGCCTGCAGGCCGCCGCGTACCAACGCGTAGTCGGTGGCGCGCTCACGGGCGCTGATCAGCGCCACCAGGGTGCTGGTCGAAGCGGTGTCCTGGATGACCCCGCTCCATTGGCCAGAGAGGCCGAGCAACTGACGCAGCCAGTCGAGGGTGGTTTCTTCCAGCTCGCTCAGCGCCGGGCTGGATTGCCACGACAGGCCCAGCACGCCCAGGCCGGTGCTGAGGAAGTCGCCAAGTACCGAGGACAGCGTGCCGTTGGAAGGGAAATAGCCGTAGAAGTCCGGGTGCTGCCAATGGGACAGGCCGGGCATGACCAGCTGGTTGACGTCGTCGAGGATGGCCTCGAAGGGTTCGCCTTGCTGGGGCGCTGTTGCCGGTAACGCGGCCTTGAGGTAGCCGGGCTCGACTTGGGCCATGACCGGGCGCTCGCCGACGGTTTGGCGGTAGTCGGCAATCAGGTCGATCAGTTGGTGGCCGTACTGGCGGAATTGTTCGGGGGTCACTTGGCGGCTCCTGGGGTTCATCCACTGCCTGGGCCGGCCCTTTCGCGGGTAAACCCGCTCCCACAGATACTCCACAGTTTTTAGATCCTGTGAGTTACCTGTGGGAGCGGGTTTACCCGCGAAAGGGCCAGTACAGACAACACAATGCCCCCAGTCTAGGCAGCTATGCCAAACCGTATAACCCCGCTTCGCGCATACCTGCTATGGCAAACCCGCATGCCCACCCTGTACACCGAACTGTGACTGGCGCCAGAGCTCGAACACCCGGTTGCGCAACCAACGGTGCTCGGCAGAAGCTTGCAGGCGCTGGTGCCACACCACCCAGTAGCGCTGGCTGTGGTCGATGAAGGCCAGCGGTCGCCAGGCCAGGTCATGCAGGCGGCACAGTTGCCGGGCAATGTGCTCAGGCACAGTGGCCACGGCCTGGCTGTTGGCAATGACCTTTACGGTGGCGGAAAAAAACGGCACCTCCAGGCTGACACGCCGCTGCAGGCCCTGGGCGCGCAAGTGGCGGTCGATGAAGCTGTCCTTGTCGCCCCCGCCGGAAATACGCACATGTTTGTGCGCCAGGTAATCAGCCTGGCTGAGCGTGGCATGGGCTGCAAGCGGGTGGTCGAGGCGCATCAGGCAAACGGCGCGGTCCTCGCCCAGCAGGCGCCCGTGCAGGTTGGGTGGCGACTCGTCGAACAGGGTGGTGGCCAGGTCGATTTCGCCGCTGGCCAGCAAGGCGTACTGGCCGGCTTGCCAGGTACGGTACTCAAGCGCTACACCCGGTGCTTCACGCTCCAGCGCCGCCACCAGCAGCGGCAGCATGTGCTCGGCCACATAGTCCGAAGCGGCCAGGCAGAAGCGCCGCTCGCAGCGTGCCGGGTCGAAGACGGCGGGCTGGCGCAAGGCGTGCAGTTCTTCAAGGACCTGGCGCAGCGGTTCGACCAGGGCTTCGGCATGTTCGCTCAGTACGTAGCCACGGCCCTGGCGCACCAGCAGCGGGTCATCGAAGGCATCACGCAGGTGGGCCAGCTGACGGCTCAGGGCCGACTGGCTGACGCCCAGGCGCTCGGCGGCGTGGCTGAGATTTTTCAGCTGCAGCAGGTGGTCGAGGGTGCGCAGGTGGGCGAGGCTGAGGGAGGCGAAGGTGGGGTTCATGCAGGCTGCCCGCGGTGGCATTCAAAGGCCTATTCGCGGGCTCGCCCGCTCCCACAGATTCACCGCTGTATTGAATGCTGCGGTGAACCTGTGGGAGCGGGCGAGCCCGCGAAGGGCCGCAAAGCGGCCCCGGATACACAAATCAGTCAGTCAGGCCGACATAAACGTTCTGCACATCATCGTTCTCGTCGATCGCTTCGAGAAACGCTTCAACCTCAGCCAGTGCTTCAGCGCTCAGGCTGGCCGCGCTCACCGGGTTTTTCGGGGTGTAGCCGATCTTCGCCGAGGTCACGGTGAAGCCATGGTCCGGCAGGGCCTTCTGCACGGCGTCCAGGTCGGTGGTGTCGGTAATGAACAGGGTCGAACCCTCTTCTTCACCTTCTTCGAAGTCCTGGGCGCCGGCTTCGATAGCCGCCATTTCCGGGTCGGCGTCGCCTTCCGGAGTGGCTTCGATCAGGCCGACATGGTTGAAGTCCCAGGCCACCGAACCGCTCGCACCCAACTGGCCCTTGCGGAACAGTACGCGGATTTGCGCAACGGTGCGGTTGACGTTGTCGGTCAGGCACTCGACGATCAGCGGTACCTGGTGCGGGGCAAAGCCTTCGTAGCTGACCGCGTGATACTGCACGGAGTCACCGTCCAGGCCGGCGCCCTTGCGAATCGCCCGCTCCAGCGTCTCGCGGGTCATCGAGGCCTTCTTGGCCTGCACGATGGCCAGGCGCAGACGCGGGTTCATGTCGGGATCGGCGCCCGACTTGGCAGCGATCTGGATTTCCTTGGACAGCTTGCCCATGACCTTGCCTTTGGCATTGGCCGCTGTTTCTCTATGCTTGGCTTTCCACTGTGCGCCCATGTCGACTCTCTTGTTTCAACGGCCGGTTCAGGAAGCGACCGGCCAAAAGTGGGTGCAGTTTATACGCCCTCAGGCACCGGATCGACAAGAAATCTCATCAGCCTTTATCGGCTTTGCCTGCCGCCGCGGCAAACCGCGCCAGGCGCACATCCAGCCGGCGCGGCCGCAAACCGTGGTCCTCGGCGCGCTCCTTGCGGCGGATGGCATTGCGCACCATCAGCGAACCCAGGTAGCGGATGGGCTCGGGCGGGAACAGCCCCATCGGCCCCTTGACCAACGGCGAGCGGGTCCATGGGTTGTCCAGCCCCAACGCCAGCGAAGAAAGGATCTGCCCACCCATGAGGCACGGCCCGACGCCACTGCCGGAGTAGCCAAAGCCGTAAAACACATTGCCCTGCCCGTCCAACCGGCCGAAGAACGGCAAACCGGTTACCGAGCGGTCCGACGGCCCGTTCCAGCTTGCGGCCAGCGGCACATCGGCCAGTGCCGGGAAGAACCCGCCCAGGCTTTCGCGCAGCAGCGGCCGGTAGGGCGATGGCTGGTCGAACACTGGCAGCATGCGCCCGCCATAGGCGAAGGTATTGCCACCCTTGCCGAGCATCAGCCGGCCGTCGGAGGTGTTGTGGTAGTAATGCACGAAAATGCGCGAGTCGAGCACGCTGATGCCGCTGTCCAGGCCGATTTCGCGCAGCAGGTCGGGGCACGGCTCGGTAATCACCATGTCGCTGGAAACAATTGCCACGCTGCGCTCGAACTGCGGGAAGGCCCGCGCCATCCAGGCATTCAGGCCCAACACCACGCGGTCAGCGCGCACTGTGCCGTGGGCCGTGCGCACCTGCACCGGGGCGCCGTGTTCCAGGCCGGTCATGGCCGTGCCTTCATGGATGCGCACGCCGCGCTGCAACGCCACCCGGCGCAGGCCGCGCACCAGCTTGCCCGGCTGCACCGTGGCCGCGGCGGGCGAGAACCAGCCCTCCAGGTGCCGCGCCGAACCGGCCAGGCGCTGCACTTGCTCCAGCGGCAGGCGGCGGAACGAATTGATCCCCTTGTGCTCCAGCGCAGCAATTACCCCGTCGGTTGCGCCAACCTGAGCCGCGTTGGTCGCGGTGTACAGCGTGCCGTCCAGGCGGTAGTCACAGTCGATGCCGTTGGCCGCGCAAAACGCACCGATATCACCGATGCTGCGCTCCGACTCGCGCACCAGGCGCACCGCCTCGGCCACCCCGAACAGCCGCTCGAGGGTGAAGTACTTGGCCGACCAGGACAACGCGCAACCGCCGTTTCGGCCACTGGCGCCAGCGCCGCAGATATCGGCTTCAATCAGCACCACATCCAGCGCCGGCACCGCTTCCTTGAGCATCAGTGCTGTCCACAGGCCGGTGTAGCCGCCGCCGACGATGCACACATCGCAACGGCTATCACCTTGCAGCGGCGGGCATACCGCCTCCTGCGCCGAATCCAGGGCCTGTTGCAGCCAGAAGGGTCTCATTCGCTCTTTCCTTTCAGGTACGCAGTGGCTTGATTGCCATGCTGGTATTCGGTGCAACGTCGGCACTTTGCGCGGTGCTGGCCGGGCGGCTGTTCCAGTGCGGCAGCAGTACCAGCGCCGAGAACAGCGCGCAGCCAGCGAACACGATGAACACTGTGACGCCATCGAAGTACCCCGGCAGAAGCCCGCCCAGCACCGCCCCCACCGAGCCGCAGCCATTGACGAAACCCGCCGCGGTAGCGCCGGCCTTGGCGGTGCCGAAGTCAATGGCCGCAGCGCCGCTGATCATCGAGTCCGGGCCGTACAAGGTCAGGCCCATGACGAACAGCAAGGCCACCACCAGCATCACGTTGCCTGTGTGCATGGCCGCCATGAAGCCCGCCAGGGTCACGGTCAGCAGCACCAGGCTGATGACACACGCCGGCATGCGCCGGGCGCCGAACAGCTTGTCGGAGGCCAGGCCGATGATGATCGGGCCGAGCAGCCCGGCCAGTTCGAAGGCGGTCGGGATAATGGCTGCACCGACCTTGCCCACCTCGGGCATCTGCTCGAAGACGATCACCGGCCCCCACAGCAAGATGGCGTAGCGCGCAGGCTTCAACAGGAAGTACGCCAGGCCCAGGGTCAGCACCGTGCGGTTGCGCAAAATTTCCTTCAGCGGTGCCCACACGCTGCACAGGTTGCCGGCCGGGGCCATGCTCTGCGGCTCGGGCTCCACTGCCGGCAGGCCGACGTCTTCCGGCTTGTTGCGCTGCAGCAGGAAGAACAGCACGGCCACCAGCGCCACCACGGCGGCGCTGGAGAAGAATGCCGCATGCCAGCTGCCGACCAGGGTATAGGCCCACCAGCCGGCGAACGGCGAAGCCACCAGGCCGCCGAAGGCATAGCAGGAACTCCACAACCCCAATATCCGCCCGCGCTGCGAGGCCGGGAAGAAGCTGCCGATGTTCTTGCACAAGCCAGCCCAGCCGGTGGACTGTGCCAGGCCCTGCACCAGCATGCAGGTAGCAAAGATCGGGAAGGTGGCGTAGCTGCCCATCACCACCGCCGCCACCGCGGAAATCAGCAGCCCACCCAGCACCACCACGCGCGGGCCGAAGCGGTCGGCAAGCATGCCCCAGGTGAACTGGCCTACGGCATACGCGGCCAGGTAGATGGCGTCGAGGTTGGCCATGGCGGCTTTGTCGAGCATGAAGCTGGGGTCTTCGGCGATGCCCAGCTTGGCAACCGAGAACGCTTTGCGGGTGAAGTAGAAGGCGGCGTAGGCCAGCCAGGTGATGGCGAAAATCTGGATGCGCCAGCGTTTGAACGCGGCTAGGGAGTGATTCATGTAAGTCTGACCTCTTGCTTGAGTGTGCCGGCAGAATGTGAAGAAACGCCTGTCTTGTTCTTGTGTTACGCACAGCGATGACGAGGCTGTCATCGGGTCAGGTGGCACCGTGTGGGCACCATGGCCCTGGCGGCATTCGTGGTGCCAGCGTCGGGCTGACATGCATGGAAACAGTTGCGCTAAGATAAATAAAATCGATTTATCGTATTTCACACATAAGCTCAGCTTTTTACTGAGGTGGTCATGTCGGTTTCCCACGCACAACTCAAGGCCTTCCATGCGGTGGCCGTGCACGGCAGCTTTACCCGCGCGGCGCAAAAGCTGTTCCTTACCCAGCCCGCGGTGTCGGACCAGGTGCGCAAGCTGGAGGAACGCTTCGGTGTATTGCTGTTCCACCGCAACAAGCGCTCAGTGCAGCTCACCGACCTTGGCGAACGCCTGCTGGGCATCAGCCAGCGGCTGTTCGCCTGCGAGGCCGAGGCCCATGACCTGTTGCAGGATTCACGTGCGCTGCACACCGGCAGCCTGGTGCTGGCGGTGGACGCACCGGTGCACGTGCTGCCGCAGATTGCCCGCTTCTGCCAGCGCTACCCGGGCATCCAGGTAAAGATCGAAACCGGCAACACCGACGAATCGCTGGCCCGGCTGTTCAGTTACCAGGCTGACCTGGCGCTGCTGGGCCGGGATGTGGACGATGAACGGTTGCATTGCCTGCCCCTGCGCCGCGACCCGATGGTCGCATTCGTCTCGCACCACCACCCGTGGGCCAGCCGAGGCTCGATCAGCCTGGCCGACCTGGACGACACACCGCTGGTGCTGCGCGAGCCGGGCTCGGTCACGCGCCAGACGCTGGAAGAAGAAATGCAACGGGCCGGGTTGCGGATTCGCCCGGCGATCCAGGTAGAAGGCCGCGAGGCGGCGCGCGAGGCAGTGGTGGTGGGGATTGGCGTGGGGGTGGTGTCGGCAGCGGAGTTTGGCGCCGATGCGCGGGTGTGTGCGTTGCCGATCGTGGATTGCCAGCGGCATTTGACCGAGACGCTGGTGTGCCTGAGCGAGCAGCGGACGCGGCGGGTGGTGGCGACCTTCTTGCAGATGGTTGAAGAAGGGTTGTAAGCCTGCGCCGGCCCCTTCGCGGGCTTGCCCGCTCCCACAGGGAATGCACAACATCTGGAAGCTGTGGAGATCCTGTGGGAGCGGGCGAGCCCGCGAAGAGGCCAGTACAGGCAACCCAACTATGCTAGGACTACCTCCATCCCCGGCACCCAACCATGTTCTCCCGCCTGGCCGCCGACACCCTGGTCCTGCTGCACCTGGCGTTCATCCTGCTGGTGCTGTTCGGCGGCCTGCTGGTGCTCAAGTGGCGCCCTGCCCTGCTGCTGCACCTGCCGGCCCTGGCCTGGGGCCTGGCGGTGGAGTGCCTGCACCTGGGCTGCCCGCTCACCACCTGGGAAAACCGCATGCGCAGCGCGGCCGGCGACGCAGGCTACCAGGGCGGCTTCGTCGAGCACTACATCTGGCCGCTGATCTACCCCGCCGGGCTGACGCCGCACATCCAGTTGCTGCTGGGCAGTGTTGTGCTGCTGCTCAACCTGGGTATCTACAGCTACGTGGCCTGGCGCTGGCGCCACCCTAGCGGGTAGCGATCACGAACAAGCGCGGGAACGGCAGCAGCACCTTGCCGTCGGTGGCGGGCGGGTAGCCCTGCTGCATGGCTTGCAGGTACATTTGCAGGAAGTCAGCCTGCTCCTGTTCATCAAGCCTGGCCAGATAAGGCCGCAACGCAGACCCCTTGAACCACTCCACCACCGCTTCGGCGCCACCCGGCAAAGGGTGGTGATAGGTGGTGCGCCACACATCCACCCGTGCGCACAGCGGGCTGAGCAGGTCGTAGTAGAACGCCGCGCTGTGCCGTGGTGGCAGGTGGAAGTCGGCGAACTTCGCCGCCCACGGGCCGCGGCTGGCAATCTCGCGCAACTGGCGATGGGCCGGTTCGTCGAGGTTGTCCGGAGTCTGCACGGCCAGGCTGGCACCTTCGCTGAGCTGGCGAACCAGGTGCGGGTACAGCGAGGCGTGGTCGGGTACCCATTGCAGCGAGGCGTTGGCCAGGATCAAGTCCTGCGGCTCGGGGGCGGACCAGCCGCTGATGTCGGCAATCAGCGTGCGTACCCGCGGGATGCACAAGCGCTTGCGTTCACGGGCCTTGGCGACCATGTCAGCGTCGCTGTCCAGCGCCGTTACCTGGGCATCGGGGTAGCGTTGCAGCAACACCTCGGTGGAATTGCCCGGGCCACAGCCCAGGTCAGTGGCGTGGCGCACCGGGCGTGACGGGATGGCGGCGAGCAGGTCGCGCACGGCGCGGGTGCGTTCATCTTCGAACAGGGAATACTGGGTGGCGGACCAGGCCATGTGCAGCTCCTTAGGGCGGGCGATATGCCTAGCATATGCCAAGTAGCACCCTGCGCGGTCGTTGTAGGAGCGGCCTTGTGTCGCGATGGGCTGCGGAGCAGCCCCAAAATCTTCGATAAAGCGCAGATTGCCGGGGCCGCTTTGCGGCCCATCGCGACACAAGGCCGCTCCTACAAGGGATCGTATGCGCGGTTTTAGAAATCCCAGCGGGTGGAGACCATGACGTTACGCGGTTCGCCGTAATAACCACTGTAGAACGTGGTATCCAGCGCACTGAGGTACTTCTTGTCGAACAGGTTGTTGAGGTTCAGCGTGGTCGAAAGCTGGTCGGTGATCTGGTAGCGGCCCATCAGGTTGAACACCGCGAACTGGCCCTGCCTGGCCTTGACCGTCTTGCCCAGGTCGGTGGGCGCAGCCGTGAAGTGGATGCCGCTCTGCCAGTTCATGCCACCACCCACGGTCAGGCGGTCCAGGTCACCCGGCAGGCGGTAGGTGCTCCACAGCTTGACCATGTTGGCCGGGAACACCGTATTGATGCGCTCGCCATCGGCGTCCTTGATGATGCTGTGGTTGTAGCTGGCACTGAGGTTCCAGCCCGGCTGCAGCTCACCGCTGGCCTCCACTTCGAAACCACGCGTGGTGGCGCCAGAGATCGCGCGGTAGGCGGATGTGGTGGTACCGGGCACGACCTTGCCGGGGTCGACTTCGGCCAGGTTGTCCTGCTTGATCTCGAAGGCAGCGACGCTGGTGTTCAGGCGGCCGCCGAAAAACTCGCTCTTCAGGCCGATTTCGTAGTTGTCGCCCTCACGTGGGTCAAGGGTACTGCCGCTGGCATCACGAACGGTCTGCGGCTTGAAGATGCTGGTGTAGCTGGCATACACCGAGTGAACCTCGTCGAGGTCGTAGACGATACCGGCGTACGGGGTGACCACGCCACTGTCGCGGTTGGCGGTGACCTTGTTCAGGGCGGTATTTACCGCGTATTCCAGGTCGTAACGGTAGCGATAGTTGCTGACCCGGGCACCCAGGATGACCGACAAGTCGTCAGTGGGCCGCAGGCGCGTGGCCAGGTAGGTACCGCTCTGGTAAATGCTGGTATCGCCGTCGTACAGCTTGCCGTTAGCGGTGTTGGGCTCGGTTGTGTAGTTGTCCCAGGTGTAGAAGTTGACCCGGCTGCCCTCGATCGCCGTGCCACGCAACGGGTCGTGGTGGTTCTGGTAGCGAGAGAAGTTGTAGCCCAGCACCAGTTCGTGCTCGCGGCCAAATGCCTGGAATGGACCCTTGAGCTGTGCATCCACACCCACCTGCTTCTGCCAGGTGCTGCCGGCACCGCCGTACAGGCGCACGCCTTCGCCGGTCTGCTTGTCGGGGAAGCCCCAGCTAGCAGTAGCCAGGCTGTAATCGTCGCGGTTGATGTACATCTGGTTCACCGCCAACCGCAGGCTCCAGTCGTTGCCCAGTTTCTGTTCGAGGCTGGCGAAGGTGTTCAGCGCGTCCTGGGGGTTGCTGCTCCAGCGCGCGGCGCTGTTGGTGGAGCGGGAAAAATCGGTTTGCTCACCATTGCTGTAGAACAACGGGAACGCCACTGAAGACGAGCCTTCTGGCCGGTTGCGCTGGTAATCCGCGCCCACGGTGAGCAACGTGGTGTCGGTAAGGTCGGCCTCAAGGATGCCGTAGAACACCTGCTTTTCCTGGTGGTAATGGTCGACGAAGCTGTCGTTCTGCTGGTAAGCGGCAACCATGCGCCCGCGTACATTGCCAGTAGGCGTCAACGGCCCGGACAGGTCGACCTCGGTGCGGTACTTGTTCCACGACCCCAGCCCGGCGCTGACATGCCCCTTGAACGTGGCGGTGGGCCGCTTGCGCACCAGGTTGATGGTGGCAGACGGGTCACCCGCGCCGGTCAGCAGGCCGGTGGCACCGCGCAGCACCTCCACATGGTCATAGATGGCCATGTCGGCCAGGCTCTGCGCTGATACCTGGCTGACGATATCGAGGGTGGTGGGAATGCCGTCGAACTGGTAGTTGTCTACCGAGTAGCCGCGCGAGTAGATGTTGAATCGCTCACTGCCCAGGCTCTGGACCGATAACCCCGGGGTTTGCTGCAACACTTCGGTAAGGTCGTTCAGGCCCTGGTCGTCCATACGCTGGCGGGTAACCACACTGATCGACTGCGGCGTTTCGCGCGGCGACAGGTCCAGGCCTGTGCCGGCGCGCGTAGTGCCCAGGGTGTAGGCACCGGTTCCGTCCGTGCTGTTGCCGTAACGCTGGCTGTCGATATTGGTAGCGCCCAGCTCCAGCGCCGAGCCACTGGCGGGCGCGCCAATCAGGTACCCCTCCCCGGCCCGTTGCAACTGCAAGCCCGAGCCGGCCAGCAGCTGTTGCAAGGCTTGGGCAACGCTCATGCGCCCCTGCACGGCCGCCGCCTGGCGGCCTTCGGCAGCATCGGTGGAAAACAGGATGCGGGTATCGGTCTGCCGGGCCAGGGCATTTAGCGAGCGGTCAAGGCGTTGTGCCGGGATATCCAGGCTGAAGGTGGCATCCTGCGCCTGGACGCTGGCGCAGGTCAGCAGGCTGGCAGCCAGCAGCGTCAGCGGTGAAAGGTGGTTACCCATGTGTTCCCCATACGATTCAAGTGACTTCATGGGGATGGCGGTTGGGCATGCGCGAATGTTGATGTGTGGATGAAAAAAATTATTGGTTGCCTGTACCGGCCCCTTCGCGGGCTTGCCCGCTCCCACAGGATATCCGTGGCATCGGGTTCGATGCTGTACCTGTGGGAGCGGGCAAGCCCGCGAAAGGGGCGATACAGGCGATCAATCAGTCTGACCGATGACCAAGCCACCATCAGCAGCGCGTACCACCTTCACTGGCAACACGGCTGACAACTGCTCCAGCAGAGCCCGTACCTGTCGGCTGTCGAACTCACCCGACAAGCGCAAATCCCCCGTGCGCCCATCTGCCAGCCGCAGCGGCAACTCGCTGTACCGCTGCAAATCCACAATCGCATCGCGCAACGGTGTGCCGTCAAAACGCAACACCGAGCTGCTCCAGGCAGCCATCGAGCCGGGCTGCACGGCCTGCACCGCTCCCAGTTCACCTGCGCCCGCAAGCAGTTGCTGCCCGGCCCGCAGTGGCTGCGCCGCACCGTGCCCCATGCCGACCTCTACTGCACCCTCCAGCACCCCTACCCGAACGCCACGCACATCGCTGCGCACGTCGAACACCGTACCGATATCACGCACACGCACGCCCTGGCTGCGGACAATGAACGGTGCTTCGGCATGCACCACGGTAAAGCGTGCCTGCCCTTCGAACAGCTCCAGTTGCCGGCTGCGCAGGCGATGTTCAATCTGCAGGCGGCTGCCGGAGTCCAGCAGCACCTGGCTGCCGTCCGCCAACACCAGCTCGCGTTGTGCACCCACTGCCACCCTGACCTGCTCGGTCTGCCAGGCAGGGTCCAGCCACCACAGGCTGCCAGCCAGCAGCAACGACAACAGGCTGGCCTTGGCCGCCTTGCCGGCCTTGCGCCGGCGTGCGGTCATGGCCTTGCCTTCGGCGAGCAACGCCTCGCGCGACGCCACCCGCTCGCGCAGGGCTTCGCTGAACGCGTCCAGGGGGTCGGCCTGGTGCTTGCCGTCACGCTTGCCCTGGCTCATGCCTGGCCCTCGTCACGCAGGCGTCGGGCCGGCTCCCAGCAGCTGGCGATGGTGCGCATCGCCCGGTTGAAATGTTGGGTCACCATGTTGGTCGAGATGTCCAGCTCAGCGGCGATGTCGCGCTGGGTCATGCCGTGAATGCGGTGCAGCAGGAACACCTGGCGCTGGCGCGCCGGCAGCGCTTCGATAAGCGCCAGCAAGGCATGCAGTTGCTGCTCGAAATCCAGCTCGCGGGCACCGTCCCAATTGTCCAGCGCAGGTTCATCGAGGCTGGCGGCGGCCAGGTGAGCCGCACGCAGCGATTCGGCGCGCACCCGGTCGATGGCCCGATTGAAGGTGACCTTACGAAGAAATGCCAGCGGCAGCGAGATGCGCCGGCTTGGCGGCTTGTCGAGAAGCTGCAGGTACACGTCATGGACCAGGTCGCGGGCAAAGTGGCGGTCGCGAAAACGCTGGCGGATGTAGCGGACCAGCTCGTCATAGTGCAACGCCAGCGCGTCAAGCAGTTCCTGGTTGGGCGGTGTGTTGGACATGAAGGGCCGGCGCCAAGTGATAATGCTTCGCATTGTAGGGGCCAAGACATGCATTTGTCTGCTCTGGCCTCATCGCCGGCAAGCCAGCTCCCACAGGACATCACTGCACCCAGCCATTGTGGTGACAATGTGGGAGCTGGCTTGCCGGCGATGAGGCCGGAACTGACCACCTATGCTTGAAGTCAGTCCCTTTATGCGCATGCCCATGAAGACCTACATCGCCCTCGCCATCCTGGCCCTGATTGCCGCCGCCGCCCTGCTCGGCTCGCCATGGATGAACCAGCGCTTTCACATGCCCGCAGAAAAAACCCAGGCCCAACAACGCGAAACGGCCGGGTCCCCAAGGGAGCCGGCCGTTTCGAAAAGCGAGTGACGCTTAGTGCTGCTTGCTGCCAGAACGGATCTGGTGCACAACACCCATCGCCACCACAATTGCCGCAGCAATACCGGTGGAGATCACCAGGATCTGGTAGTCAGGCATGAAGGCCATGGTAACCAGGGCCGCCACGATGAACGCGATCACCAGGTAGGTCAGCCACGGGAACAGCCACATCTTCAGGCGCACTTCCTTGCCTTCGGCAATCAGCTTGCGGCGCATGCGCAGCTGCGAGAAGGCAATCACCAGGTACACCAGCAGGGCGATCATGCCGGTGGTGTTCATCAGGGTATCCAGCACGTCTTTCGGGCGCAGGGTCTCGCTGAAGTTGATCAGCGCACACACCACGGCCACGGCGCAGGAACCCATGATCGCGTATACCGGTACACCGGTGCCGGCGCGGGTGATCTTGAAGAACGACGGCGCGTCGCCACGCTGGGCCAGGGAGAACAGCATGCGCGAAGCGGTGTAGTGGCCGGAGATCAGGCAGCTGCTTACCGAGGTCAGCACCACGAAGTTCATCAGCAGCTCGGCATACGGCACGCCCAGCAGTTCCAGGGTACGGCGGTAAGCGCCATAGCCGGAAACGCCCAGGTGCGGGTCATTCCACGGTACCAGGCAGACGATCAGGAAGATCGAACCCACATAGAACAGGCACACACGCCATACCACCGAGTTAGTGGCCTTGACGATCTGCGCAGCAGGGTCCTTGGCTTCAGAAGCGGCGATGGTGACGATTTCGGCGCCGAGGAAGGCGAACATCACCCCAAGCAAGGCACCAATCACGGTGGTGATGCCATTGGGCATGAAGCCTTCGGCGGTGAGGTGGCTGATGCCGCGTACTTCACCGAACTGCCAGACGTTCATCACGGCAGCGGTACACACGATCAGGAAGCAGACGATCGCGATCACCTTGATCAAGGCGAACCAGAACTCGAACTCACCGTAGTGCTTGACGTTGAAGAAGTTGACGGTAATCAGCAACAGGGTCGTGGCCAGCACGAACACGTTGACGCTTACGTCGGGGAAGAAGCCATGCAGGATCTTGCCCGCCACATAGGCTTCCCAGGCCATGAGGATGACCCAGTACCACCAGTACAGCCAGCCGATGGTGAAACCGGCCCAGCGGCCAATGGCGCGGTCGGCGTAGGTGGAGAACGAGCCGGTGTCTGGCGAGGAGGTCGCCATTTCACCCAGCATGCGCATGATCAGCACCACCAGGATGCCGCCCGCCAGGTAGGCCAGGACAGCGGCTGGGCCGGCGCTGTGGATCACGCTGCCGGAACCGACGAACAAGGCGCCGCCAATAACCCCGGCGATCGACATCATCGTCAGGTGGCGCGACTTCAGCGAGGCACTGAGCTTGCTCTCGTGCCCGCTTTTCGCGGTGGTGGTTGTGGATGTTGCGTCCATCAGTTGTGTACCCCGTGCTTCTTTTTATCCAAGGAAAACCGTGAAACCCCGATGGCTGGCGGTTTCACCTGTACATCAGTGCTAATGCGGGCAGGATGGTGTGAACAAACACACGCAGGCCCTCCATGGCGGCCTGCTGACGCGCCCCAGGGCGACTGCCTGAAGCGAACTGAACATGCTTTATGTGGCGATATCCGACACCTAATGTAAAAATGTCCGACGCAGAGAGCCATGCACAGTGGCATGAATCTCGCACTGCACTGTACAGGTCGCCCATGCAGTACACCCTGCAAACGCCAGGCGATACGCACCCTGAAGGCCCCGAATGTTCGAACTACATCCAGACTCCTCCACCCCGCTGGTCAACCAGATCATCGACGGGCTGCGTGAGTTGATCGACAACCAGACCCTCAAGCCGGGCACCAAGGTGCCGTCTATCCGCGCCTTTGCCGCGAGCTATTCGGTGAGCACCTTCACCGTGGTTGAGGCATACGACCGTCTGGTGGCCCAGGGGCTGCTGGTCAGCCGTGGCAATGCGGGGTTTTTCGTCAACCGGGCGGCGGGCGAACTGCTGGACCCGCACACCACCGAGGCCGACGCCAGTCGACCAACGTTCAACTCCGAGTGGTACCTGCAACAGATCTTCGAGATCCGCCAGTTACCGTACAAACCCGGGTGCGGCTGGCTGCCCAACGACTGGATGTACGAAGACGGCCTGCGCCGAGGGCTGCGCCAGGTGGCCGGCAGCCCGCTGGAATTGTCGGGCTATGGCGACCCCATGGGCCTGCTGGAGCTGCGTGCACTGACCGCGCAGAACCTGCAGCAAGAGCTGTCGATCGTCGCCAACCCGGCGCAGCTGATGCTCACCCACGGCGCCAGCCAGGCCCTGGACCTGGCCGCGCGCACGCTGGTGCGCCCAGGCGACGTGGTGCTGGTCGATGATCCCGGCTACCCCAACCTGATGAGCATTTTGCGTACCCAGGGCGCCACCTTGGTCGGCGTGCCGCGCACACCGGCCGGCTACGACCTGAACCAACTCGAGCAATTGCTCACCCATCACCGCCCGACGGCGTTCTTCACCCAGCCGCACCTGCACAGCCCAACCTGCTCGCGCACGCCGCTGCCGCAACTGCACCGTTTGCTGCAACTGGCCAGCCAGCACGGCTTCCGCCTGGTTGAAAACAACCTGTACGCCGACATGGTTGCCGAACCGCAGCCCTGCCTGGCCAGCCTCGACCACTTGCAGCAGGTGGTGTACGTGGGCAGCTACTCCAAGAGCATTTCACCCAACGTGCGGGTGGGCTACATGCTCGCCAACCCCGAGCTGATGCAGAAACTGCTGCACCTGAAAATGCGCTCGGGCCTGACCACCTCGCAGGTGATGGAACGTGTGGTATACGCCGCGATCATCGACGGCCGCTGGCGCAAGCACCTCAAGCGCCTGCGTCAGCGGTTGGCCGAGGCGCACCAGGAAGTTGGCCGGCATTTGCACCGATTGGGCTTTGAACTGTTCACCGAATCGGATGAAGGCATGTACATCTGGACCCGCCACCCGGCGATCCCGGACAGCGCGGCGTTGCTGGATGACGCGCTGGAGAAGGGCATCATGCTCGGGCCTGGGCAGTTGTTCATGGTGGATGCCAAGGCGACCGGGTGGATGCGCTTCAATGTGGCGTTCAGTACGGATCCTGCGATGTGGGAGTTGCTGGAGAAGGTGCTGGTGAAGCATGTGCGGCGGGGTGGGGTGTAGTTTGCCGCAACATCTTCAGTGCCTGTGAGATCGAGCGCCGCCCGCGCGGCGCTTCGCGGGGCAAGCCCGCTCCCACATTTGTTGCAACGTGGCCATGCCTGTAGGTGAGGCGTTGCCCGCCTTGGTGTATGGCTCAAGGCAGGTGGGGCGGCGGCAGTGTTAGCCGAAGAATCGAGCCGGCCCGACAAGGCTGGCAACCATGGCCTGTCAGGTTCGGCACGTTGCAACAAATGTGGGAGCGGGCTTGCCCCGCGAAGCGCCGCGCGGGCGGCGCTCGATCTCACAGGCGCTGAAGATGTTGTGGCATGCTCCCCTCGCCCCCAGAGCCGCAAACATCAGTCATCTCCGTGCTTGAGCCACCCCGCGCGAGCCAGCACAGCGTTCAGCAACACATCAACACCCTGGCAAGCATCGTCAGGCAGCACATCTTCAGCCTCGTTGTGACTCAAGCCGCCAACACAAGGGATGAACACCATGGCCGTCGGGCAATAGCGGGCCAGCAGGATGGCATCATGGCCAGCGCCACTGACGATTGACTGCTGGGCATAACCAAGGCTATCCACCGCTTGCTGCACGGCCGCCACGCAGTCCGCATCGAACGGTGTAGCCGGGCTGGCCCAGTGCCGTTCGATTCGAACCTGCAAGCCACGCTGGCTGGCGATAGCCTGCAACTTCAGAGTCAAATCACGCTCCATCGCCTCGATGGCTTCATCGCGGTGGTGGCGCAGGTCGACCGTGAATTGCAGCAAGCCGGGAATGGTGTTGCGCGAAGACTTGGCGATGGCCAGTTCGCCTACGGTAGTCAGGCCTTCGGGGGCGAAATCGGCCGCCAGTTGCTCGACCGCCTGGATCATCCGCGCCGCGCCATACAGGGCATCCTTGCGCAGTGGCATCGGCGTGGTGCCGGCGTGCGCCGCCATGCCTTCGACTGTCACGTCCAGCCAGCGGATGGCCTGGCCACCGCTGACCACGCCGATGGCCTTGGCGTTGTCTTCAAGGATCGGTCCTTGCTCGATATGCGCTTCGAAATAGGCATCTACCTTGCCCCCCAACGGGCGCTGGCCGGCGTAACCGGTACGTTGCAGTTCGTCGGCCACGCTGATGCCGTCGGCATCGCGAATGGCCAGTGCATCGGCCAGTGCGAGGCTACCGGTGAACACCGCCGAGCCGAACATGGCCGGGGTGAAGCGTGCGCCCTCCTCGTTGGTCCATACCGCGATTTCCAGCGGTTTGCGCGTCTGGATGTTCAGGTCGTTGAGGCGGCGCACAACCTCCAGGCCCGCCAGCACGCCATAGACGCCATCGAAACGGCCACCTTCAGGCTGGGTGTCGAGGTGGCTGCCCATCATCACCGGGGCAGCCTGCGGGTCGCTGCCGGGGCGGCGGGCGAACAGGTTGCCGATGGCATCCACCGACAGGGTCAGGCCCGCCTCGCGGCACCAGTGGCTGAACAGTTCGCGGCCGGCCTTGTCCTCGTCGCTGAGGGCCAGGCGGCAACTGCCGCCACGGGCGGTGGCGCCGATTTCGGCCATGGCCATCAGGCTCGCCCACAGGCGTTCGCCATTGCTTTTCAACATATGCGGGTACTCCAGAATAAAGGGATTCGGTCAGGCCAGTTCAAGGCGCTGGCTACGGGCGTACTGGCGCGCCAGGGCGAGCACGCAGACCAGCGAAAGGGTGGCGATCAGGGTGTAGAAAACTGCCATCGGCCACCATTGGCCGCTGAAGGTATGGGCCAGCCAGGTACCGATCAGCGGGGTCAGGCCGCCGGCGATGGCGCCGCAGATCTGGTAGGCCAGGGAAATAGCGGTGTAGCGCACGCGTGTTTCGAACATGCCGCTGACGTAGCCGGCAATCACCGCGTAGAACGAGGCCATGCACGCCGCCGCCAGGGCGATACCGAGCACGATCAGCGGGCCCTGCCCCGAGCTGACCAGCACGAACATGGGGTAAGGCGAGGCCATGGCCAGCAGCGCCATCAAAGCCAGAAAGCGTGTAGCGCCAATCTTTTCCGACAGCCACGCAGCCAGCGGTTGCACGCAGAACTGGATGATCGCCACGAAGAACAGGCACTCCAGGATCAGCGAACGCTCAAGGTGCAACTGCTGGGTGGTGTAGCTGATCATGAAGGTATTGGTGAAATAGACCCCGGCAATGCCCAAGGTGTTGGCACCGATGCACAGCAGCAATGGCCGCCAGGCGGTACGCAGCACCTCGAAGACCGGCGCCTGCTCCTTGCGTCGTGCCTTTTGCGCCTGCTCACGGCTGGCGATGAACTCGGGGGACTCGTTGACGCCCAGGCGAATGGCCAGACCGACCAACAGCAACAGCGCGCTGGCCAGGAACGGTACGCGCCAGCCCCAGCTCATCAGGTCTTCTTCCGGCAAGCGTGTGACAGCACCGAAGGCCAGCAACGACAAGATGAGGCCCGCCGGGCTGCCCAGTTGGGCAAACGAGGCGAAGAAATTGCGCCGGCCTTTGGGTGCATGCTCACCGGCCATCAGTACCGCCCCGCCCCACTCGCCACCCACGGCAATACCCTGGACGATGCGCAGCAGAACCAACAGCACCGGCGCTGTGGCGCCGATTTGTGCGTAGGTTGGCAGCAGGCCGATGCACACGGTGACGATGCCCATCATCAACAGCGTGATGACCAGCGACTTCTTGCGACCAATCCGGTCGCCCACGTGGCCAAACACGATGCCACCCAATGGCCGGGCGAAGAAGCCGACAGCGAAGGTGCCGAACGCGGCCATGGTGCTGAACAGGCTGTTGTCCGAGGGGAAGAACAATGCGCCGAATACCAGTGCGGCGGCGGTGGCGTAAATGTAGAAGTCGTACCACTCGATCATGGTGCCGATGAACGCGGCGGCGGCAGCACGGCGCGGTTGGGGGGAAGCGGTGGGCTTCATGAAGGCTCCTTTGCTTGTTGTTGTGGCAGGAGTTGCTAGGGCACGGTGGCGCTCTGCTGGCGCTTGACCTGTTGAATGGGTGCTGGCTGCTTCGCGGGTAAACCCGCTCCCACAGTTACTGCACCGCTTGAAGACAGGGTGCATTCCTGTGGGAGCGGGTTTACCCGCGAAGCAGTCAACACCGACCCAGCAGGCCTCAATGCCTGCGATTTTTCGGCTCAGGGCTATGATTAGTCAATTTTCTATTTATTATTCGAACTATTAACCACGCTTATCATCGAGCCCCGCCATGCCCGACCGCCTGCTCAACGACCGCCTCGACTGGAACCTGCTGCGCACCTTCCGCGTCATCGGCCAGGAACTGTCCATCAGCCGCGCCGCCGCCCGCCTGCACCTCACCCAGCCAGCAGTCAGCCAGGCCCTCAAGCGTCTTGAAGAGCAGCTCGGCCGCCAGCTCATCGCTCGCCGTGGGCCGCGCTTCGTGCTGACGGCAATGGGCGAGCAACTGTTCCAGCTGGCCGGCGAGGTGTACGGGCAAATGTCGCAGATTGGTGGCTTGCTGGAGCAACCAGCGGACGAGTTGGTCGGCAAGGTGCGGCTGCTGATGATCAGCCGCATCGACAGCGAACGCTTTGATGACTTCCTCGCCCACTTCCACCGCCAGCACCCACGGGTGGAATTGGAGATCGACGTGATGCGCAGCTCCGACATTGTCGCCGCCCTGCAGGAGAAAACCGCCACGGCAGGCCTTAGCCTCACCCGGCGTGCACAGCCACGGCTGGAGCAACGGCTGTTCCTGCGCCAGCGCTATGCGTTCTTCTGTGGCAAGCACCACGCACTGTTCGGCCAGGATGAAGGCGACCTGCTACGGGAGAATTTTGTCAGCTTCACCAGCGACCAGATTGGCGGCATGTTGTCGCCGCTGACCATTTTCCGTGACCAGCAAGGGTTTGCCGGGCGGATCGTGGCGTCATCGCCAAGCCTGGAGGAAGTGCGCCGGTTGGTGATTGCCGGTTTTGGCATCGGCTGCCTGCCCGAACATGTGGTGGCACCCGATGTGCAAGCAGGCTTGCTGTGGAAACTGCCGCCGCAGGAAGGGATTGCCGATGTGGATATTCACTTGCTGTGGAACCGTGAACAACGCTTCAACCGGGCGGAAGAGGTGTTTGTCGAGGCGTTGCAGCGTGTCATCACTTGACACTTTTGAGGCGCGAATACGGTGGTGACCTGCGAGAACTTGGATCCCATTACAGCACAAGGTATGCTGAGCAGTAGCTAAACGCCACTACTCAGGCAGGCTGGTGCCTGCCATCAAGGACGAGCCCTTTGCCCAGCCACCCTACCCGTCATACCATCGCCCGCCAGTGGCAGTTGCTCAAGCTGCTGCCTGGCCGTCACCCGGGCATGAGTTCCACCCAGTTGCAGGCTGCCCTGACAACGGTGGGCCATACCACCAGCAAACGCACCGTCGAGCGCGACCTGGTCGAACTCTCGTCACTGTTCCCCCTGCAGTGCAACAGCAAAGGCATGCCGTATGGTTGGTACTGGCAACCGGGCTTGACCCTGGGCGAAGCGCAACAGCTGCAACCTGACGTGCTCACCCCTCCGGAACACATCGAGCTGCATGCCTGGGTGGATGATGCGTTGGCCCGGCGCCTGGAGGCACTGCCGCTGTCTGCAGACATGCAGCTTACCGCCCAGGCCAACGGCGGCGCCGCGCTGGTTGCCACCGTCGAAGACAACCGGGCACTGATGAGCTGGTTGCTTTCGCAGGCCGGCTCGATCCGCGTGCAGGCTCCGCATGCGTTGCGACTGGCCATGCTCGAACAGCTGCGCCAGAGCCTGGCGCTGCATGACACATCGGATCAGGGCTGACAGGTGTTGGCCACAAGATATGCAGCGTCAGTGAGATGGAGCGCCGCCCGCGCGGCGCTTCGCGGGGCAAGCCCGCTCCCACATTTGTTGCAACGTGGCCATGCCTGTGGAAGCGGCGTAGCTCACCGTGGCGCATGACTGAAGACATCCGGGGGGGCCAGTAGCGCCAGCCTCTAAACCCAGTCAACCGAACAAGGCAGGCGACCATGGCCTGCCAGGTTCGGCACGTTGCAACAAATGTGGGAGCGGGCTTGCCCCGCGAAGCGCGCGCGGGCGGCGCTCGATCTCATAGCCGCCAAAAATGCTGTGGCGAACACCTCGCAGCCCTGATGCCATTGCCAGAAACCATAGAATCTCCCACAGGGTAGGCAGCGCGCTTGCCACCAACAGTCCTCTGCGCGACAGCGCAGCCCAAAGGGCTGGGTGAGCTCCTGCAGATGAAGCTTTTACCGCGAGTTGCGGCGGGCCAGGCAAATCCAGCTCAAGCCCAGCACGCTGGCCACCAGTAAGCCCAGCAGCACCATCAGCTCGCTACTGTAGCGGGCCACCACGGCCGGGAAACCAATAACCTCGTGGTACACCTGCACTTCCGCCGTGCCGTCGGCGTGGCTGATGCTGACCCCGCCCTGGCGGATCTGCGAGTAGTCCGCATCGAAATACACCCACACCTTGCACGCACCACCCGGTTCGACAGCCGGGATGTCCACCTGCGCAGTCGCGGCCTCCAGCAGCGTGTCGTTACCGGCAGCATCGCGCACCTGCACCAGGCCCTTGGCCGGCAGGCGGATCCTGACCTGACGTACCTCTGCATCACCACTGTTGCGCAGCTCGATAACCAGGCCGGTACGGTGATCGACCAGCCCGGCCTCGAAGGGTTTGGCGAACAGCTGGGCATATGGTGCCTGGGCCATCTCGATCAGCCGGTCGACCTGGTCGTGGCTTAGCACGCCCTGGCCGATGCTGTTGATGCGCCCCTGCAACTGCTCGTACTTGAGCTGCTCGCTGGCCTTGCTTATGCGTTCGCTGAACTGGCTGGGGTAAGTGAGGTAGGCATAGGTCAGTGAGGCCTCCAGCCGCGGGTTGCCCCTGAGCAACGCGTAGGCGGCCACAAGCACCATCAGGCCAACAAGCACGGCTACGAGGAGTTTCCCCACCTTGTCCCAGCTCAATGCAAACTTCCTTCTGTGGTGATACAGACGATCTAACCGCCCAAGGGTGCCAAGTTCAGGCCCCCCAGGCAAGCCTGACCAGGGTTCGCCCTGGCCGTCCCGCGCCTGACGCATACCCCTTCACAATGGCCAAGGGGGCGGAGAGGGTCACTTTCGGAAATGGACTACAAGATACCGACAAAGAGCAGCCTGCTACCGTTCAGCCCTTGACCAGCACCTGACAGTGGCGGACGATCAACTTCCCCCACACAAGGACGAACACCATGCTACGGGTACTGGGCAGAGCTTCTTCCATCAATGTGCGAAAAGTCCTGTGGGCCTGCGCCGAATTCGAGGTCGCGTTCGAGCGCGAAGACTGGGGTGCCGGCTTCAAGGCCACTGATAGCGCCGAGTTCCTTTCGTTGAACCCCAATGCCATGGTCCCGGTGATCCAGGATGGCGACTTCACCTTGTGGGAATCCAACAGCATCATCCGCTACCTGGCCAACCGTTATGGCGCCACCGCCTTCTACCCAGGTGAAGCGCAGGCGCGGGCCAGGATCGACCAGTGGATCGACTGGCAGGCCTCGGACCTGAACCGCTCGTGGAGCTATGCGTTCATGTCGCTGGTCAGGCACTCCCCCGCCCACCAGGACCCGCAAGCCCTCGCCGCCGGTTGCGCCGAGTGGTCGCGCTACATGCACATCCTCGACCGCCAGCTGGCCAGTACCGGTGCCTATGTGGCCGGCAGCCAGTTCACCCTGGCCGACATCCCGATCGGCCTGTCGGTCAACCGCTGGTTCGAAACGCCGTTCGAACACCCGCACCTGCCGGCGGTGCGCGACTACTATGAGCGCTTGAGCGAGCGCCCGGCCTATCACCTGCATGGCCGTAACGGTACCCCGTGATATCAACGAAGAGAGGGCGCAAAGCGCCCCCTCGGTACAAGCCCGTTACACCGCAACCTGACTCCCGGCTGCAACCACCCGCCCACGCCAGGCAAACAGCAGTACCATCAGCAAGCCCACCGCTGCCATTGCTGCGCCGGCCAAAGAGATCGCCGGGTAGCCCAGCCCCGCATTGATCACCGCCCCGCCCAGCGCCGCACCAATTGCATTGCCGAGGTTGAACGCACCAATGTTCACCGCCGAGGCCAGGTTGGGGGCGTCTTTTGCTGCCTCCATCACCCGCATCTGCAGCGGTGGCACCAGCGCGAAGCTGGCAGCACCCCAGACCAGGATCGCCAGCGCCGTCGGCAGTGGCCAGTCCAGTACCAGCGGGAACACCAGCAGCACGGCAATCAGCACCGCCAACGACAAGATCAGGGTGCGATCGATCGAGCGGTCCGCTGCCTTGCCGCCCCACACGTTGCCCAAGGTAAGGCCTACGCCGAACAACACCAGCATGGCGGTCACGAAGGTGGTAGACGCCGCCGCCTCGCTCTGCAAGATCGGTGCGATGTAGGTGAACACCGTGAACATGGCGCTGGAGCCCACTACTGTGAGCAGCAATGCTGCCAGCACCGGCCCACGCGCCAGCACGCGGATTTCGGCCATGGCCCCGTCGCCTTTGGGCGCCGGCACATTGGGCAGTGCGTACCAGAGCGTGGTCATCGCCACCAGGCCAAGCCCGGCAATGCCCCAGAACGCTGTGCGCCAGCCGAGCATTTCACCGAACCAGGTCGCCAATGGCACCCCGCCGATGGTGGCCAGGGTCAAGCCCATGAACATCGCCGCCACGGCCCCGGCGCGCTTCTCAGGTGGCACCACACTGGCCGCCACGATCGACCCGATGCCGAAGAATGCACCGTGGTTGAGCGAGGTGACCACACGGGCAACCAACAGGCTGGCGTAGTCGCTGGCCAGCGCCGACATCAGGTTGCCCAGGGTGAAGATCACCATCAGACCGATCAGCAGGTAACGGCGCGGGATCTTCACCGTGGCCAGGGTCATCAGCGGCGCGCCGATCAGCACGCCAATGGCATAGGCACTGACCAGCAGCCCTGCCGCAGGGATGGAAACGCCAAGGTCGGTGGCGATACTGGGCAACATGCCCATGGGGGCGAACTCGGTGACACCGATGCCGAAGGCACCGATGGCGAGCGCGACCAGAGGTGGATTGATACGCATGGCAAACTCCTTATCTATGCCGCGAATGCTACGATCGCTTTGCAAAGCGCACTAGACTGCATTTTTGAAAACCACCTTTGCTTGCGAGGCACAAATGGACTTCAGCGGAAGGTCTGGAGAGATGGAGATTTTTGCCAGGGTGGCGCAAGAAGGCAGCCTGTCTGCTGCCGCCCGGGCACTGGGCCTGACGCCTTCGGCAGTCAGCCGCATCATTGCCCGCACCGAGCAGCGCCTGGGTACCCGCCTGCTGCTGCGTACCACCCGGGCGATTACCCTCACCCCCGAGGGTGAGGCGTACCTGCGCGGTGCACGGCGAGTGCTGGCCGACATGCTTGAAGTGGAAGAAGCCATCACCGACCAGGGCGTGCCACGTGGGCGATTGCGGGTCAGCGCAGCGCTGGGGCATGCCCGGTTGACCGTGGTGCCGTTGCTGGCAGCGTTCAGCAAGCGCTACCCGCAGGTACTGGTTGACCTTACGCTCAGTGACGAAGTGGCCGACATCCTCGGCGGCCAGGCCGACGTGGCGCTGCGCTTCGGCCATCTGCCGGACAGCTCGTTGAGCGCCCGCGCCATTGGTGAAACCGGCCAGGTGGTGGTCGCCTCGCCCGAATACCTACAACGCTGCGGTACCCCACTTGAGCCTGAGCACCTGGCCCGGCACAACTGCCTGCGTTTCAATTTTCGCCGGGCGGCACCCGACTGGCCATTCCGCCGCAATGGCGAGGTGTTCTCGCTGAAGGTGGCAGGCAATATCGAATGCAGCAGCGGTGAAGCCCTGGCGCAGCTGGCACGGTTAGGTGCCGGCGTGGCGCGCATCGGCACCTTCACGGTGGCCGATGACCTGGCCAGCGGGCGGCTGGTGCCATTGCTGGAGGCCTACAACCCTGACGACCGCGAGCCTATCCATGCGGTGTTCGTCGGCGGCCCGGCGATGCCGGCGCGGGTGCGGGTGTTTGTGGACTTTCTGGTGGAACAGCTGTCTGCACGCTGAGCCCTTCGGATTGACGGATGGCAGGGGCTTCGCCGGTGCTCGCGGGTGACCTCGGTCCTGCTGGGATCGCATCAGGGGTGACAGGTGTTGGCCACAAGATATGCAGCGCCTGTGAGACCGAGCGCCGCCCGCGCGGCGCATCGCGAGCAAGCTCGCTCCTACATTCGTTTCGGGCCAGTTACGCCTGTACCAGCGCGCGCGACCGCCTTGGTCGTACGACGCAATATCGAGCCATGCGCCAAAGCGTTCGCGCGCAAATCCCACGGGATTGATTGGCCCGAAACAAATGTAGGAGCGAGCTTGCTCGCGATGCGCCGCGCGGGCGGCGCTCGGTCTCACAGGCGCTGCATATCTTGTGGCGAACACCTGTCAGCCCTGATGCCATTGCCAATCGTTTAACCGAACAGGTTCAACCCCAGGGCAAACACCGCCACGGCCAGTGCCACCAAGGGCACGGCATTGCGCCCCAGATACGCGGCCCAGCCGGCCCCGGACAGCTGCTGCAACTGCAGCTCGCATTCACGCTGACGCTCAGCCAGGCTGGCCAACCGGGCCTCGACGCTATCGACGCGCTGGGACTGGGTGCTGGTTGCCAACGCAAGCTTCTTCAACGCCGTGGTCACAGTCGTGGACAGGCTTTCCCGGGCCAGGTTACTGGTAACCAGATGCTTGTTCAGTTCCTCTAGCTGCCCCTGCTGGGCAACCAGTTTGTGCTGATGCTGCTCAAGGGTCTTGCGTATCACCCCTTCCTTCTGCACGCGGGCCAGGGTGCTGGTCACCAGCTTCTGGTTTTGCGCGTCGATCCCGGCCTGCAATGCGGCCATCTCGGTTTCCTGCTTGCCCTGCACCCAAGCCAGGCGTTCCACCTCTTGCGTGCAGTAGGCGTAGCCATCGGACAGCGCCAGCAACTCGTCAATCTGCTGCTTGAACTCGCACAGCACCATCAGCGCGCCTTCCTGGTTGCCCTCCAGGGTCGAGGCATCTGCCTGCAAGCGTTCGATCTCGCTCACCAGGGCATCATTGAAACCCCGCAGCACCTTGTTGTTGGCGGTGTGCAACTGGGTCAACAACTGCACCACGCTCTGGGTGACTTCAAGGCTTTCGCCCACCTGCCGTACCATGTCGGCCAGGTCCTTGTCGTTCTTGCCAGTGAAGCCGCCCCAGAACGAATCCCAGGTGCCCTGCTGCTGGAGTTCCGCCAGCTGGTCGCGAGTACCTTTGTTCTTGACGATGGCTTCGTGCAGTTTGCGCAACCCTTGCTCGAAGTCCTTGAGCTGGTTGTTTTCCTCACGCGGTGCTGGCAGTGAGGACGCATCAGGGAGGGCAGGTGTCAGCCTGATTTCAGCCAGAGCCTTGCCTGCAAGGCCATTTGCAAAGTTGAACACCTGTCACGACTCCTGGGTAATACGGTTCTTGTTCGATTGCAGCAGCGCCGAATAGTCGATCGCCTTTACCGCACGATGCTGTGCCATGCGCTCACGGTGCGCGGTGGCCTCACGGGCCAGGGCATCGACCGATCGGGCATACTCCATCAGCCCTTCAGCCATCAGCCACTCGTTCTCCTGCACCGCGATCAACTGCAATGCAGCCGCACGTTTGGCCTCCAGCGCCTCGTGCCAGCCGGTCTTGAAGTCCACCAGATAAGCAACGATGGGCGGCACCACCTTCTGCAAATGGAAGCTGCACAGGCCAAAGCCTATGGCGGCAATGACGCAGGAAACATACGGCGCTGCGACCCCCACCAAAGGCAGCAACTGCGCTTCGATGACCGGCTCGATGCCATCCCAGAAGATCAGCGTGCCGCTGACCACCACGGTCTCGACGATTTTCTGGATCAGTTCTTCGCGCGGCAGGTTCTGCGCGCCCTTGTACAGCTGCCAGGCACCATGGGCCAGGTCGAACAGGTTGCGGCTGAGGTTGTAGACCTGGCGCACGGCTTTCGACAGGGCATTGACGATGAACTCGACAATGCCGTTCAACAGTTTCAGCGGGGCGGCGATGACACGCTCCACCACCACCCAGATCTTTTTCAGGAAGCGTTCCACACGTGCCTTCAGGCGTGCGGTACCGCCCATGAACAGGTCGACCAGCTCATCCTTGATGGCAATGATGGCAGCGGCCGTCAGTTGCTCGAACACCTGCCAACCGGAATTTTTCAGTGCCTCCTTGCCGGCGCCAAGGGCGATGTCGCCAGTGCTGCCCATCGCGTCCTTCATTTTTTTGGCTTCGATGTTGCTGCGAATGCCCTGCTCTTCCTTCAGCTCTTCACGGCTGTTGACCGGCGGTTTTTCGTTCTTGATCAGGAACGCCTCCAGGGCGGCAGCGGTTTCTGCCGAGTCCATGACCACGAACTTGATGGTGCAGCCGTCCTCCAGCTGGCCGGCCAGCTTGTAGGGCTTGCGGTTCTCGTTCCTGGCACGGCTGCGGAACTCGTTCATGTGCCCGTCCTGCCAGCGCTGGCGCATGTTGGTGCTGTCACCGATGTAGGCCAGCTTGCCGTCGGCGTCGTACACCACATAAACGCCTGGCTTGTCGGGCAGGTTACCCAGGCTTGAGTCGTCGTTGGCGCTGACTGCCAGTTCACCGTCGAACTGAAGGGTAGCCAGCGAACCGATGCCTGCTGACAGGCTCTTGAAAAGGATTTCCTTCCAGGCAACCCCGCGGTTGGCAACCTGCATCGCGCTCTGCGCGGAGGTGGCGTTCAAGGTGTCTTTGCCGACAGTAAGCGGGTCGGGCGACTTGGCGTTGGGTTGGGAGTTTTTCTTGTCGCGAAAGCCGGCAACCAGTTTGCGATTGGTGTTCTCGATCGCCCTGTCCACAATCAGGTTCGCGAGCGGAGACAAAGTCCTGTGTTCGTATGGCTGGTTCATCTATCCCTATCCGGATACAGCGGTAAGGGCGGAAAGCTATCAAAATGACATCAATGGATCCACTCACGCGTGCGGAAAATGAGTGATCGGTCAGGTATCGAGGAAGGCTGGCCTGCAGCCCTCCTGCACACTAATGCCCTGCTCGGGGGCGCGGGCCAGTTCTGCGAGCATTGCCAGCAGATCATCAACAGCCACTTCTTCACCCTTCAATCGAGATTCAGCCAAGGCCTCAAATCTGCCCGGTTCGCAAGCACCAGTTGCTGCGCTTCAGGCCGCGGGTCATGCACATTGGCATGCACGCCAAAACGCTTCACCACATACTTCACCAACGCCTGCGAACTGCCCACCACCAGCTGCCCGCCCGTCATGCCAAAGTCCACCTCGATGATCGCCCGCTGCGCTGGCGTAAGGCGCTCATCCGGCTTGAAGATCACATCGACCGGTGTGTTCCATTCCAGGTCCTGGTCGATACCATTCTCGGTCTGCTCATCACGCAGCTCCGGCACACCGCGAAAACGGCTGAGCACGAAGTCGCGGTACATGCGGTTTTTTTCGCAATAGGCCCGCACATGCCAGCGCATGCCGGTGTACACCAGGGTATGCGGGGCGATGGTGCGCCCCTCCAGCTCAGGGCTGTTGAAGGACACGTACTCGATGTCCAGGCGGCGCTTTTCACGGCAGGCCTTGAGCAGCGGCCGCAAGACCTCGGGTTGTACCGATCGGTCCGGCACCTTCAGTACTTCGGTGTGGGCGTAGGCCAGCGCCAGGCCTTCTATATGCGGGGCGCGTTCGTTGTTCTGGTTGAGCAGGTCGAGGTAGGCGCTGGCGCTGTCGTCGATGAACAACGGCCTGAATTGTCGGGTCGGTACATAGCCCTTGATCTGCTTGTCGTAGACCAGGTTTTTGGAGGCGTAGTCGTTGATGTAGGTATTGATGTCCTTCGACGCCTGCTGGCGGCTGATGCCGAAGCTCTGAATCAGGTGGTTGGTAGTGAGCCTGCCTTCCCACCAGACAACCGTTTCGATCAACCGGTAGCGCAGGGCCAGGTCCCAGCGGGTTTGCTCCATGCGTTGCGTGCGTTTCATGTTCGCTCCTGAAGGGCTGGCTAAAAATACCGCTACTCACGACGTGTCGTGACATCCTACATATCCATCCAGTTTCAAGGCAAGCCAGAGCAATATGTAAAGCAAGCAGGCATATGCTGGCGAAAGCCGCCACGGCTGCCTGGGATACCTTGACCGTAGCCAAGGCCTTGTACCGCGCGGCGTGGAGCATCCCGAACGATATCAAATGGCCTTTCCCACTGCGTTTACCCTGCTCGGCTGAAACCGGCCGGGTATGCATCATTGCTTTACCTGTACAAGTCTCCATTATCGACATGTAGCCATAGTAGACATATCGTTTCGCTTACCGGCCAACTGCCACTACCCAAGGAAGCGTCACATGGAAGCCATCGAAATCTCTCTGCTGGGCATCTGCGGCATCACGCTGTTGCTGGTGTGCCTGCAGCACGCTCGCCAAGGCGAGGTATGGGACCTGCTGCAAGGCGACCGTGAACTGGAACGCACGGCCCGCATCCACAAGCAGGAAAACCGTGAGCTGCTCTCTGCCCTGCGCGCCGAGCGCGAGCATGTAAGCCAGTTGCAACGCCAGGTCCAGGTGCTGCTCGGGCTGGTACCGGAGGCCTGAGGGCATTCGTCACAGCGCTCGCGTACACTTTCCCCAGCAAAAGCCCAGGAGTTGCTCAATGCCCTACCCCATCGAACAGAAACTGGTCATAGGCGTTGCCTCGAGTGCGCTGTTCGACCTCACCGTCTCGGACGACATCTACCAGACCGAGGGCGTCGACGCCTACCGCCAGCACCAGCAACAGAACCTGGACGAGCCCTTCCCCAAGGGCGTGGCGTTCCCGTTCATTCGGCGCTTCCTGAGCATCAACAAGGCCTTCCCCGATCAACTGCCGGTAGAAGTGGTGCTGCTCTCGCGCAACTCACCGGAAACCGGCCTGCGGGTGTTCCGGTCAATAAACCACTACCAACTGGACATCACCCGGGCGGCATTCATGTCGGGGCGCTCGCCCTACGAGTACATTCCGGCGTTCAATGCCTCGCTGTTTCTCAGTGCCAATGAGGAAGACGTACAAAAAGCCATCGATGCCGATTACCCGGCCGGGCGCGTATTGCCCACGCGCATCTACGACGACGAGATCGACACCGAATTGCGGGTGGCCTTCGACTTCGATGGCGTGATTGCCGACGACGAAGCGGAGAGCGTGTACAAGCGCAACGACAACCTGGACGATTTCCAGGAGCATGAGCGCGTGCACAAAGGCATTCCGCATTCGCCAGGGCCGCTGGCGGACCTGTACCGCAAGCTTTCGCTGATACGCACGCTAGAGGACCGCAAGCTGGCCGAGGACCCGGCCTACAAGCGGATCTTGCGCATTGCGATTGTCACCGCGCGCAATGCGCCCTCGCATGAACGGGTGGTGACCACGTTGAAGGATTGGGGGGTGTCACCGGACGAATGCTTTTTCCTCGGTGGGATGGAGAAACCCCGGGTGCTGTCGATCCTGAAGCCGCATGTGTTTTTCGATGACCAGCGCAGCCACCTGCAATCGCCGGCGGGGGATTTGCCGATGGTGCATGTGCCGTTCGGGGTGGCGAACAGGGGGCGTTCAACAACGCTCTCGCCGCTCGGCAACCTTGTACATCAACAAGACGACACCGGCGCTGCCAGTGTTCGCGGCTAAAGCCCACACAAGAATCTCGCATACCCTGAGGCAAGCACTGACCCTGTGGGAGCGGGCGCGTCGAGGCGTCGAACCGCCGCGAAACAGGCAACGCGGTGGATGGCACGGGCTTCGCCCGTGTTCGCGGGCAAGCCCGCTCCCACAGGGATCGCGCCAGCTTTTAGAAGTTGAACAAGACAGTTGCTCCCATAGAAGTTGCGCGTACCTTGATGCCAAGCACCAAATCTGTGGGAGCGGGTTTACCCGCGAAGAGGCCAGCACAAACAGCACCAGACGGCTACCATCACGGCACCATCAAAATGCATTTTTCGCATCTAATAAAATACAATAAATTCAACATACAAATATTAGCTTAGACACAAAAAGTATTTCAAAACCATTTTTCATAGAGATATGTTCTCACCAGACCGACCCCTGACTGGCGGAGGCAAAGGAACCTAATACCTCCTTCAGCCTCGGGCCACGTCACCCGGCTCCGGTATCCAGGTCTCCGAAACCCCATTCGATCATGGTTACCTGGAAGCTTCTGCATGAGACCTTTGCCCACCGCCGCGCTCAATCACCTGTCGGCAGCCGTCGCCCTCGCCCGCTTCATCCCCGTCACCACCCCACGCACCGTACTGCCGAGCGTGCGCTACGCGCTGTAGCGGCCCCTGAACGGACTCACTTTCCACTTGCAAGGAGTACACACCATGGGTTTGACCCGCAGAGACCTTATTGCCCACTTGATGGCCGCTGGCAGCTACGGCGCCGCGCTTGGCAGCCTGTCTGCGCTGGGCCTGTTGCCCAGCACCGCCACGGCCAGCACCTTCCAGCCGCTGGGGCTGCCAGCCACATCCGGCAATGGCAAGCGCGTGCTGGTGGTGGGCGCTGGCATCAGCGGCCTGGTGGCGGCTTATGAACTTGGCAAAGCCGGCTTTGATGTGCGCGTGCTGGAGGCTCGCGAGCGAATCGGCGGGCGAGCCTGGACGCTGCGCAACGGCGACGAAGTGCTGCACAACGACGGCAGCCGCCAGCAGGTGCGCTTCGACAACGGCTATTACTTCAACGCAGGCCCCGCCCGGCTGCCCAGCCACCACCTGACCATCCTCGGCTACTGCCGCGAGCTGGGCGTGCCGCTGGAAGTGCTGGTCAACAGCAGCCGCAACGCCCTCGCCCAACCGGACCTTGCACAGCCGCCGCTGCTGTTGCGCCAGGCAGTGAACGATACCCGCGGGCACCTGAGCGAACTGCTGTCGCGCAGCATCAGCGGCAAAGCACTGGACAAGGACCTGGATAGCGGCGACCAGAAAGCCCTGCTGGATTTTCTGAAGGTGTACGGCGACCTCGACGAGAAACGCCATTACAAGGGCTCGGTACGCGCCGGCTACACCCGCTTCGCCGGGGCCGGCGACCAAACCCCCATCCAGCGCCAGCCAGTAGCACTCAAGCAACTGCTCAACCCTGACCTGATGCTGCCGCTGGTGTTCGACGAAATCCCGGAGTTTTCCGCCACCATGTTCCAGCCGGTGGGCGGCATGGACCAGATTGCCAAGGCGCTGTACGCCAAGGTGCAGGGCAAGGTGCAACTGCACGCCGAAGTGCAGGCCATACGCACCGGGGACAGTGGTAGCCAGGTGACCTGGCGCGACCGGCGCAGTGGCAAGACCCAGGTGGAAACCGCCGACTACGCCATCGTCACCCTTCCTCTGCCGCTGCTGGCCCGGGTCGATCACAACTTTGGCAACACCACCCAGGCGGCCATTGCCCAGGCCAGACCAGACCTGGCCAACAAGGTGGCGTGGCAGGCGCCGCGCTTCTGGGAAAGCGAGTTCCAGATCTACGGCGGGCTCTCGTACATCAACCACGAAGCGCGGTTGCTGTGGTACCCCAGCGACCACCTGAACAGTGCCCAGGGCATCCTGGTGGGCACCTACAACACCGGTGACATTGCGCGCACATTCGCCACGCGCTCGGTAGAGCAGCAACTGGCATCGTCGCGCCAGGCGGTGGAGTCGTTGCACCCGGGCCATGCCGGCAAGCTGCAACGCGGGGTGGCGGTGAACTGGTCCAAGGTGCCGTTCAGCGAAAGCCCGTGGATCGTTCATGACGTACTCGCCGAGCCTGGCTATTCGCACCTCAACCAGCCGCAAGGCCGCACCTGGCTGGCCAGCGATGCACTGGCCCATGGCGGCGTGGGCATCTGGCAGAACAGTGCCGCAGACTCGGCCCGCCATGTGGTCGGGCAGATCGCCCGGCATGCCCTGCAACAGCAACGCGGCGCTGCCGCCTGAACAAGGAAGCCCTTTGATGAACACCACTGCCCTGCTGCTTGGAGCCTTCATGTCACTGTCCGCACTCACCGCCCAGGCCGACACCATCAAGCGTGTCGACCCGCCCGGCTCGAAGTTCCCCATTTCGCAACTGGTCACGGTACCGGCCGGGGCCGCGCTGACGTTCGTCAGCGGTACCCTGCCCGACGTCGCCGACCCCAAGGCGCCAGCGCAAACCATTGCTGCCTATGGCAACACCGAAACCCAGACCCGCTCGGTGCTGAACAAAATCAACACCGCGCTGCAAAGCCAGGGCCTGGGCTTGGGCGACATCGTGCAGTTGAGGGTGTTTCTGGTAGGCGACCCGGCCAACGATGGCAAGCTGGACTTTGCCGGGCTGCAAGCGGCCTACACCGAATTCTTCGCCACCGCCGAACAACCCCGCAAGCCAACCCGCACTGCCTTGCAGGTGGTAGCCCTGCCGCTGCCGGGCGCCTTGGTCGAAATCGAAGCGGTCGCTGCCAAAGCACCGTGATACGCCGCTAACCCCATCCCCTCTTGCTTGCCTGCCAGGGCCACCTGGCGGGCGGCCCCTGTGCACCCGCTGTTCGACAGCGCTCATGGAGAGCGAACATGCTTCACACCTTGAAACTGCCCAGCCCGCGCCTGCAACCGGCACTGCTGACCATGGCCCTCGGCACTACCGGCCTGCTCACACCTGCCGCCTATGCCGAAAACAACGCCCAAGCCGCTGACCCGGCCCAACTGGGCACGGTGATCGTCACCGGCAACCGCGGCTCGGAAAAACGCACCGTCACCACCAGCCCGGTGCCGATCGATGTGATCAGCGCCAGGCAACTGCAGCAAACCGGCAAACCCGGCCTGATGGAGGCCCTCAGCGCCAGCGTGCCGTCCTTCACCCTGCCGGAAAAAACCGGCTGGGATGCCAGCGGCATGGCCCGTGCGCCCAGCCTGCGTGGGCTGAACGCGGCGCAGGTACTGGTGCTGGTGAACGGCAAGCGCCGCCACACCAGCGCCACCTTGAACATCAGCGGTATCCATGCCGGCGCTGCGCCTACCGACCTTGACCTGATCCCCATCAGCCTGATCGATCACGTCGAGGTGCTGCGCGATGGCGCGGCCGCCCAATATGGCTCCGACGCCATCGCCGGGGTGATCAATATCATCCTCAAGGCCGATGACTCGGGCACGTCGGTAACCAATGCCGGCCAGGGTTACGACGGCAAGAAGCAGACCGTGCAGCAGGGCCTCAACAAGGGCTTCGAGGTCGGTAACGGCGGCATCGTCCAGCTGGCCCTGGATGCGCGCAGCCAGAACGACGACAACAAGGCCAGCGCCAACGGCTACAGCTATGCCGAGGCCTTCGACAAGGCCGGCAAGTCAACGTACGGCGGCTACGGTACGCCGAAGATCAACCTGCTGACCCTGGGCTACAACGCCGAGCTGCCGCTAAGCGACGACCTGACCCTCTATTCGTTCACCACCTACTCGCACCGCAAGGCCGAGCAGGGCCAGAACTTCCGCCTGCCGACCATCACCAACACCATCACCACCGGCCCCAACGGCTACCCGGGCGGCTACACGCCCACCTGGTACATCGAGGAAGACGATGTGCAAGGGGCGTTCGGCGCCAAGGGCAATGCCGGGGAATGGGCCTGGGACTTGTCCAGCACTTACGGGCGCAACGAGGCGCTGCAAGGCACCACGCACAACCAGAACCCTTCGCTGGGCGAGGCCACGCCCAACCACTTCGAATCCGGCACCTGGGTGGCCACGCAACTGACCAGCAACCTGGACTTGCAGCGCAGCTTCGACATCGGCCTGGACAAGCCGCTTGACGTGTCCTGGGGCCTGGAGCATCGCCGCGAAACCTACCAGGTGCGCGAAGGCGACTGGGCGTCGTGGGCCAACGGCGGTTACTGCCGTGCCCCGGGCGACTGCGCCGCCTCTGGTGCGCAAGTCACCAACGGCATCTCGCCCGACGAAGCCACCAGCACCAGCCGCAACAGCGTGGCCAGCTACGTCGACGTCGGCTTCAACCCGCTGCCGCAGTGGTACCTGGGCACTGCACTGCGCTACGAGCACTACAACCGCGGCGTGGGCGCCACCCGCAGCGGCAAGCTGACCACCCGCTATGAGTTCACCCCCGAGCTGGCCGTGCGTGCCACGGTCAGCAACGGCTTTCGCGCACCTTCGCTGGCCAACAGCATGTTCAGCGCCCGCTCCACCACCTACGGTGTGGTCAATGGCGTGTACCAGTCGATCAACTACGGCGTACTGCCGGTGGACTCGGCGGCAGCCAAAGCCTTGGGCGCGCAGGCACTCAAGCCGGAGCGCTCGACCAACTACAGCCTGGGCCTGACCTACCAGCCGGCCGCGCAGCTGTCGTTTACCGCAGATGCCTACGTGATCAACGTGCGTGACCGCATCACCCTCACCGGCACCCTGCTGGGTGACGAGGTGACCCAGGCGCTGCTGGCCAACGGTATCGACTCCACCGCTGGCGGGCGCTATTTCACCAACGGCGCCAACACCCGCACCAAGGGCCTGGACCTGGTCGGCAACTTTGACCAGGACCTGGGCAACTGGGGGCAAATGAAGTGGACCGCTGCCTTCAACTGGAACCAGACGCAAATCCTGAGCTACAAGCAGAACGTCAACATCCAGGGTACGGACTACAACCTGATGGACCGCCAGGCGCGTAACTTCCTGACAGAAGTGCAACCGCACACCAAGCTGATTCTGGGCGCCAACTGGCAACGTGAGCGCTGGACCAGCAACCTGACCCTGACCCGGTATGGGTCCTGGCGCGAAGTGAACTCGGCGACCGACCGCAGCCTGGACCGTGAGTACAAGGCGCGCTGGATTACCGACATCGACGTGGGGTATCAGTTGACCAAGGACCTGAACCTGGCCGTGGGGGCGCAGAACCTGTTTGATGTGTACCCGGAGCGGCAGAACCCCAGCAGCAAGACCATGACCAAGGGGTATGGGGCCTATTCGCCTTATGGGTTTACGGGGGGGTATTACTTTACTCGGTTGACTTACAACTTCTGATGCACGCCGTCAGCCGCCTGAGGCTTGGCATTGCCGCCCTTGGTGCTTCAATAAGGCTTGAATCCTGTGATTTGGTCTGTAGAGGATGCCCTGTGAGCCTGATCCCTGAACTGACTGGCAAGGCCGATGTGCTGATCTGCGGTGCTAGCCAAGGCATTGGCCTGGCGGTGTGCGCGGCATTGCTGGGCCGCGATGATGTAAACCGGGTTTGGGCTGTGTCGCGACACGCCAGCCATGCTGAGGGGCTGCTTGCACTCACCCAGGTACATGGCGAACGCGTGCAACTGCGGGACTGTGACGCGCGCGACGAGGTGGCGCTTGCAAGGCTTGCGCGTGAAGTAGGCACTGCCTGCACGCACCTGCACCTGGTCATCAGCACACTCGGTATACTCCACCAGGAGGGCGCCAGCGCTGAGAAGTCACTGGCGCAACTGGACCTCACCGGTCTGCAGGCCAGCTTCGCCACCAATGCATTTGCCCCAATCCTGTTGCTCAAGCACCTGCTGCCGCTGCTGCGCAAACAGCCTGCCACCTTTGCAGCGCTGTCAGCCAGGGTTGGCTCGATCAGCGACAATCGACTGGGTGGCTGGTACAGCTATCGTGCGAGCAAGGCAGCGTTGAACCAGTTGCTGCACACGGCAAGCATCGAGCTGAAACGGCTGAACCCGGCCGCTACGGTGTTGGCACTGCACCCGGGGACTACCGATACCGCACTGTCGCGGCCGTTTCAGGGGAATGTGCCGGAGGGGAAACTGTTTGAGCCGGCGTTTGCTGCGCAGTGTGTTATCGATCTGCTGGGACGGCTTGGACCTGCTGAGAGTGGCAGCTTCTGGGGTTGGGATGGCGAGCGGATAGGTTGGTAGATGCATACGGCGCGCCCTGTGGGAGATTGCCCACGTTGTCACGCAGAGAACTGATGCTGGGCGCTCCGCGTACTCTGTGGGAGCGGGCGCGCCCGCGAAAGCTCCAACGCGGTGCATGGCACCGGCTGCGCCGGTGTTCGCGGGCACGCCCGCTCCCACAGGGATCGCATGAGGGCTGCCAGTTGGTGGCCCCAGGATGCGCGAACTGCCCATGAAATCAGCTCACTACGCGGCGATGCACATCACCACTCAACTGGCCCAGCAAGACTGGCGAATGACGCTACAGAAGTTCCCGGGCCGGAATGCCGGCTCCTTGTCGGCAATCACATCCGCCTTCACATTGCCAAAGGTGGTTTGCGGCTTGTGCCGTATGCCGTTATAGAACGCCTGGATAATCGCCTCCTTGAAGTGGTCCCCGCGCGGGTGCGCCTGGACCACGGCATCCCGCGCAGCAACACCTAGCCCCTCGTGATGCAAGCCCAGCACATCGGTCTCCACACCCGCTGTGACCAAGGCAATCAACGGGTGCATATGCTCTGGAATGCCCGGCGTGGTGTGCAGCGCAATCGCCGTCCATACACGCTCGACATCACGCTCATCCACGCCATGACGCTGGAGAAAATCACGCGCCACGTTGGCGCCATCCACTTCAAAGCGGCAGCACTCGCTGCTGTGCTCATGGGTCAGCCCCATGTCGTGGAACATGCAGCCCGCGTACAACAGTTCACTGTCGTAGCGCAGCCCCAGCCGCTGCCCGGCAAGCGCCGCGAAGTAGAACACCCGGCTGGAATGGTGGAACAGCAAAGGGGAAGCCGTGTCGCGGACAAGCTCGGTGATTTCCCGAGCCATGGCGCTGTCAGGCAGATGGATACCGGCAATGGATGAGGACATGGTCGCTCCTTGGGTGGGTTTGTGACGCGTTCAGTCTGCGGCCATACCCCAACGTCCTCAATTGACTTGTAACGCCAGATACTGCCATTGTCATTGGATTACAGACTTGCCGCAAAATGCCCGGAGCCACCATGCCACCTCCCCCCCTTACGATCGCCATCCTGGCCATGCCCGGTGTGCAGATGCTGGATGCCTGCGGCCCGCTGGATGTGTTCGCCGAGGCCAACCGCCAACTGGGCCGCGATGCCTATCGCCTGGTGCTGCTGGCTTGCGAACCGGGGCCGGTAGTGAGTTCTTCCGGCACGCGGCTGTATGCCGACGGCTGGATCGGGGAAGACCTGCCAGCCATTGATACCCTGCTGATCGCGGGTACGCCGCAAGCCGCCGACCAGTACCTGCGCCCCGGCATTCTCGACTGGCTGCAGCAGCGGGCAAGCGCTTGCCGCCGTTATGGCTCGGTGTGCACCGGGGCCTTTGCCCTGGCAGCCGCCGGGCTGCTGGATAACCGGCGTGTCACCACGCATTGGGCCGTGGCCGAAACGCTGGCCGAGCGTTACCCACAGGTGCACGTGGATGCCGACGCCATCCAGGTGCACGACGGCAAGCTGCGAACCGCTGCCGGGGTGACAGCGGGGCTGGACCTGGCACTGGCTTTAGTGGAAGAGGACCTGGGGCGGGACATTGCCAGGCAGGTGGCCGGGCACCTGGTGATGTACTTCAAGCGGCCGGGCGGGCAATTGCAATTCAGCCGCCAGGGCGGCACATCACCGGTCGGGCGCTCGGCGCTACAGGGGTTGCAACGTTATGTAGCTGCCAACCCTGCGCTTGAGCACGGCGTGGCCAGCCTGGCGGCACGGGTGGGGCTTAGCCCCAGGCATTTTGCCCGCGTGTTCCAACACGATGTGGGCATGACCCCGGCGGCCTGGGTAGAACTGGCACGGGTGAACGCGGCGCGCGCACGGCTGGAGGCTGGGCAAGAGGCGCCAAAACAAGTGGCGGCGCTGTGCGGGTTTGCCAATGCCGATACATTGCGGCGGGCGTTTGTGAAGCATGTGGGGGTGACGCCGGCAGAGTATCGCAAGCGCTTTGGCCGATCGGGGTGAGCTCAAGCAGGTAGCGTGCTCCGCGCCGGGTGCACTGTTGCAGCCCGGCCGAGGCAGTGCGTTCCATCGCGGGTCGGCTTAGCGAGGGCCGCCGCCCTGATGGCCACCAAAGCCACCGCCACCACCGTGGCCACCACCACCATGACCACCGCCACCACCCGGGGGCATGAACATCCAGCAACCGGACAAGGCGGATACCAGCGCCGCAACCAGGGCTGCGCGCAAAAGGTGTTTCGACTTCATTGGAACGCTCCACAGGGTTAGATCAGCTGCCTGCCAGTAGCCGGTTCGGCAGCGGGCGGATTCTAGAACTGCGGGGTGATGGCATAGGGAAACTTTGCATATCTTTACAGTTGGTGCAGGCTTGCCAGCAGCCAGCCTGCAGTTCGCACCTTCATCTCTTCACGCATGGATAGCCCGGCAATGACCCTGTTCTACCTGAAACTCATCGTCACGCCCCTGTTGATGTGGGCAATCTCCCTCGCCTCGCGGCGCTGGGGCGGCCTGCTCGGTGGGCTGCTGTCGGGCCTGCCGATCACTTCGGCGCTGGTCATGACCTTCCTGTGCCTGGAACAGGGCACGGCATTCGCCATGGGCGCAGTACCCGGTGCGTTGGGCGGCCTGGCGGCGGTGCAGGCCACCTACACCTTCTACCTGTTCGCCACGCGCAGGCTCGGCGTCGCCGCGGCCGTGGTGCTGGCGCTGCTGTTCTATGGCCTGGCGGCGTATGCGTTTACCCATTGGGGCAGCCTGTACCTTTCCATTGCCGTGGCGTTGGTGCTGATTGGCGTGTTGATACGCGCCAGCGGCCGCGAGCCGAAACCCGATACCCTGGCCCGCCCCCGGCACCGGTTCTGGGAGATTCCCCTGCGCATGGTCTCGGCCACTTCCCTGCTGATGATCACCACCAGCCTGGCCAGCTGGCTGGGGCCGGCAACCAGCGGGATGCTGGCACCGATTCCGGTGATTGCCTGGCCGCTGGTGGTGTTCGCTCATGTGCAAAGCGGGCGGGCCGGGATGGCGGCGATGGTGCGCGGCAATGCGATTGGTGCGGTGGGGGTGATTGCGTTTTATCTGGTGCTGGCGGGGCTGCTCGAAGTGTGGGGCGCTGGACTGACCATCGGGCTGGCCATGCTTTACGCCGTGGTGCTGACCGTTGGGCTGGCCACTGTATTACGGCGGCGTTGAGGCGCCAGTAGGGCTGTTGGCAGTGCCTGAACTCAGCGTCATACCTGTGGGAGATTGCCCAGCCCATTGGGCCGCGCTGTCGCGCAGAGGACTGATGCCGGGCGCACCGCGTACCCTGTGGGAGCGGGCGTGCCCGCGAACACCGGCAAAGCCGGTGCCATACTCCGCGCAGGATGCTTCGCGGGTAAACCCGCCTCCACAGTGGCCGTGCCAGATCGATCAATTGAGGTAACCCATGGAGTATCAGATTCGCAAGGCGCTACCGGAAGATGCTGCGTGCATCAGCCGAGTGATCATTGCTGCCCTGCGGCAGTCAAATGCAGGGGACTACGATGCTGCGACCATTGCCAGGGTCGAGCAATCGTTCAGCGAAGCGGGAATTGTCGAGCTGCTAGGTAAACGTCAAGTATTCATTGCGGCTAATCACGATGAGGTGCTGGCTACTGCCAGCCTTGAAGCTGATGTAGTCAGAAGCGTTTTCGTCGCACCCGAATATCAGCGGGCAGGTATCGGCGAGCGGTTGATGATTGCAGTCGAAAACGAGGCGGTGGTGCGTGGCTCGAAGTGGTTGCGAGTGCCCTCTTCGATTACGGCACAGGGTTTCTATACACGTTTGGGGTATCGCAAGGTGCGGGATGAGTTCCATGGAAATGAACGCACGATCATCATGGAGAAACGGCTGATCCGGCCATGATGGCCGGGTCTGGACGCTGTGCTGGTGGCAGCGAGTTGTCAGGTGAGCCCAGATAATGAGTTGACTGAGGCTGTCTGCAGGCTAATCGCAGAAGACACCTTGGCGTCCTTACGGTAGCGAAACAGATAGTCTGCACCAGCGCTAAGAATCTTCCCGCTCGCACCCTCTGGCGTCGCCACATGCAAAAAGGTTGTCATCAGTCGAACACCCCCTGGATCTCATCCAACGTAGGCATGGCAGCTGTCATAAGCGCAAATTCACAGTCCAATGCCCCAAGCATCCTTGCATAGGCTGTCATACCCACCGTGGGGTCGCCTTTTTCGATGGCAATGACCTTCTGCCGCGTGATACCGGCCAACTCAGCGAGCCTGACTTGGGTAAGCCCGCGATGAAGACGGCGGGTGCGTAGCTGCTCGCCAAGACGGCTAATGATCAGTGAATAGTCCATGTTCCGTATACGTAACAAACATTAGTAAATGTAACGTATACGCAACCCAAAGCGAAATCAAAGCCTAAAGTGCCTGTAACCGACAGAATGCGTTCTTGTAGATGCAAAAATGCCAGAACTGTGGGTTATTCCACTCAACATTCAATTGTCCCCTCCAGGGGACATCGCCCGCCGCCGCCTCAAGTACAGTCATTCGCACACCTGAATACCTACAAGAATATGGATGTGCACCGCCATGCATCAGCCCCACAGCGAGCCACGCCGCTCCCTCTATTTCAACTACCAGGTCTACCCTGCCCACACCGCCAGCGTCGGCGCAGCCCACCCGGCCCGCAAACCCGTCGTGGTAGTAGGCGCCGGCCCGATCGGCCTGACCACCGCCCTGGACCTCGCCCGGCATGGCATCGCCAGCGTGGTGCTGGCTGCGGAGCGGCAAGTGAGCGAAGGCAGCCGGGCCATTGTGTTCACCCGCCGCTCGATGGAGATCTTGCAGCAGGTGGGTGTCGCCGAGCGGGTCTGTGAATTGGGCCTGCCGTGGCGCTGTGGCAATTCGTACTACCGCAATCAGCTGGTGTTCCGTATGGAAAACCCGCACGACCCAGACGACCGCTACGCCCCCATGACCAACCTGCAACAGCCCTGCCTGGAGCAGTTTCTGGTCGAGGCCGCCGAAGCCAACCCGTTGGTGGAACTGCGCTGGGGCAACCGCGTGACCGGTCTGCTGCAACATGACGACTTTGCCCGACTGAGTATTGATACCCCCGCCGGCAGCTATGAGCTGGACGCCGACTGGGTGATCGCCGCTGACGGCGCCCGCTCGACACTGCGCACGCTGCTGGACCTCAAGCTTGAGGGTACCGCCTACGAAGGCCGCTTCGTGATTGCCGACATCAAGATAGACCTGGGCCTGCCTACCGAGCGCCTGGCCTACTTCGACCCGGCCTGGAACCCGGGCAACACCGTATTGATGCACCGCGAGCCTGGCGACATCTGGCGCATCGACTATCAACTGCCCGAAAACGAAACCCCGGAACAGGCGCTGCAACCGGAATCACTGCGCGAACGCATCAATGCCCAGTTGCACATGCTGGGGGTGGAAAACCCTGAGTGGGAAATGGACTGGAGTTCGGTCTACTCCGCCCGCGCCCTGACCCTGCCTGATTACCTGCACAAGCGCGTGGTGTTTGTAGGGGACGCGGCACACCTGTTGCCGATTTTTGGCGTGCGCGGCGCCAACACAGGGTTCCAGGATTGCCACGACCTGGTGTGGAAACTGGCCCTCACTGTCAAAGGTCTGGCGGGGCCCAAGCTGCTACCGTCGTACTCCAGCGAACGCGTCGGTGCCGCACGCGAAATCATCAGCGAAGCCGGCAAGAGCACCCGGTTCATGGCGCCCCCTACTGCGGGCTACCGCCTGGTGCGCGATGCCGTATTGTCGTTGTCACTGGCCCACGGGTTCGTTCGCCCGTTGTACCACTGGCGCACTTCGCGGCCACACGACTACGCCGATTCGGTACTCAACTGCGCAGCTGACGACAACACACGTTTCACCGCTGGGCCGCGCAATGGCGCCCCGCTGCTGAACATTCGACTGGCCGAAAACGACTACCTGTTCGACCACCTGGATGCCAGCTTCTACCTGCTCTATTTCACCGACAGTGACTGCATCCCAAGCGACGTGCTCGAGCAGGCAAATGCGATCCGCAGCAGCGGTGTGCCGTTGCAGATCATTGCGATTGCACAACACGCCCAGCCTGCCATCACCGGTGCCGACCAGCTGATCGACGACGCCACCGGCCAAATCGCCACCCGCTACGGCATTACCCGCAGGGGTGCGTACCTGGTGCGCCCAGACCAGCACATCTGCGCCCGCTGGCTGCAGCTGTGCGCCACGCAACTGCGCACCGCCGTCGACACCGCCCTGGGCAAGCACTGAGAGGAACCGCCATGCACACCCTTACCGCAACAGACCTGGAACTGGTTTACGACGTATTGGCAGATGCCCTGGACCAGGCCACACCAGCCAAGGCCGAACTGTTCCTGACCAAACTGGCACTGCTCAGCGCACAGGCACTGGGCGATGCCCAGGGTTTCACCGAGCTTACCCAGTCGGCGCTGCAAGACCTGTAGCACCTGCCATCGCCCAAGCACCGCAGCCGGTGCCGCTCAAACCAATAATAATCAGGCGCCCCCATGCATCAGCACACTGCCCCGCTTGCCACGACAACCACTAACAGCAGCCCCCGACACACCGTGATGCGCAAAGTCTCCAGGCGCCTGCTCGGCTTTCTGTTCCTGTGCTTTGTGCTGTCGTTTCTCGACCGCATCAACATCGGCTTTGCCGGCCTGACCATGATGGGCGACCTGGGCCTGAGCAGCACCCAGTTCGGCCTGGCCACCACACTGTTCTACATCGCCTACATCGCCTGTGGCATCCCCAGCAACATGGCCCTGGCCAGGGTTGGCGCACGCAGATGGATTGGCAGCCTGATGATCGCCTGGGGGCTGGCTTCTACAGCGACATTGTTCGCGACCGATGCCGGCAGCCTTTACCTGCTGCGGATACTGGTCGGCGTCACCGAAGCCGGCTTCTTGCCCGGGGTGTTGCTGTACCTCACATTCTGGTTCCCGGCGGCCTATCGGGCACGCGCCAATGCCCTGTTCATGATCGCGATGCCCTTTACCGCGGGCTTCGGCTCGGCGCTGTCGGGGCTGATACTGAGCCTGGACGGGCTGTGGGGTTTGCACGGCTGGCAGTGGCTGTTCCTGCTTGAAGGCATGCCTTCTGTGATCATGGGCTTTGTGGTGTTCGGTTACCTTAACGACACACCGCACCAGGCCCACTGGCTGAGTGCCGAAGACAAACACCACTTGCAGCAGGCCCTGGCCGCCGATCACCCACCCTCAACCCGCCCTGCAGCTGATGAGCCCGCCAGCCTGCTGCGCGAAATGCTTTCGCCCACCGTACTGATGTTCAGCCTGGTGTACTTCTGCCTGGTGAACACCCTGGCGATGATTGCCGTGTGGACGCCGCTGATCATCAAGAGCATCAGCGGCGCCGACAGCAGCAACAGCACCATCGGCTTTCTGGCGATGATTCCGCAGGTGTGCACCATCATCGGCATGCTGCTGTGGGGGCTGCATTCTGACCGCAGCCAGGAACGCAAATGGCACCTGGTGCTGCCCATGTTGCTGGCTGCTGCGGGCTGGATGTTTGCCGCTTACGCGGGTAACCCGCTGGTGCAACTGTGCGGCATCTGCATGGCTGCCACCGGGTCCTACACGGCCATGTCGATTTTCTGGACCACGCCGGACCAGGCACTGACATTCAAGGCACGGGCCATTGGCATTGCGGTGATCAACGCGTTCGGCAACATCGGCTCGGCGCTGAACCCGCTGGTGGTCGGCTGGCTGAAGGACCTGACCCACAGCTTCACCGCCGGGATTGTGTATGCCACGGTGTTGCTGGTGATTGGCGCGCTGCTGACCTTCCTGCTGCCCCTGCCCAAATTGACCTCAAAGCCTGCACACCCACTGTAGGAGCGGGCTTGCCCGCGAACACCGGCAAAGCCGGTGCCATCCACAACGCAGTCATGCGTCATCACCCAAAGGCTCATTCACAGACGTTTCCTACAAGGTTTTAGGACGCCCCATGAACCTCCGGCAAGCGATTCCTCGTTAGTGTTCAGGGACCATCACGGTCCCTTTCCAAGCGAGGTCGCTTTTGACAATCAGTCAACGTATCGCCATTGCAACGGCTGAAGCCGGGCTCCCATCTGACCAATGCATGGCCTGCGAACGCCAGGGCTTGCCGATCCTCCCCCTGCGCCGCGCCCTGGTGCCGGACACCCGACCGCAGTGCCTCACCACCGTGGCCGGCAGCCTGCATATCTCGGCCAAACTGGGCGTACGAACGTTGCGCATGAGATATCTGTATGTGCTGCTCGACCATGGCAGCGCTTGGCTGGCCTTCTCCAGCGACCCTTGGCCGGTGGGTGTGCTGAATGCCTACAAGAAGGGCCAGGCGCCTGCGCACCGCTTCGAAGGGTTGGACCTGAGTCAGGCACGCAACAATCCCGAATTGCTGGGCATGGCCATGACGCCCAACAACCTGCAGGTCGAAAGAAGTGTTCGAATACGCGCACCGGTCCGACAAAAGCATGGCCAACGCGTACGCCACAATAGCTTTTAAGGCGAACAACGGATGACTGAGAGAATGAAATTCTTCGCTCATCGAGACTTTGGCTGGAAATACGACCTACCCACTAGTGAAGAAATACCTGAAGCACGAGACTTGACAGCTTCATCGAGCGCCCTGCCGAGCAGTATAGGCCGGATTCATTTCGAAATACCCAGAAAATCCATAAAAGTGCGAGGCGTATCCGTAACGGGAGGAGCAGCTATTTTTTTGTACCTTTTTTTAGAGGTGTTACCTATTACCCTTAATTCCATAGCTCGCGGCTGGCACTCAGGGATAGAAGTAACAATCTTTGGAGTCGTTATCATCTGTGCTGCAGTCTGGGCCTTCTTCCCTCTACTCAGAATGGATTTACGACTCCCGCGCAACGAGCCGATACGTTTCAATAGAGCACGCCAAAAAGTCTATTTCTATCAATACCGTTTTGATCGCCTGTACCCCTTCGGCAGCAAGGGCTGGGGAGTGAAGCCGGTGGCCTATGACTGGGCCGACCTCACCGCCGAGGTCTACAAGGTATACGCCCCCATGGGCTACGGCGGGCTTATTGAAAATGTGATGATCTCGGTTCGGAAACCAGGCACTGACGAAGTCCTCGATCGCCTGTTTCTGTGTGACAACATAGAACAAGGCAAGCAGTATTGGGCATTGGCGCGGTTGTACATGCAAAGTGGCTATGACGCGATCCCTGATGCGATGCGCCCTGTTCAGGGTCAGAAGGTTGGCAATGGCCTGAACCCCATGAACTACCTTGCACCCAAGGTCCAGTGGCCAACTGAAATCGACATAGAGTCTCGCAGTGCGCCGGCAATTGACGAGGTCTTCTGAAGTGCTGGACGTTGGCTGCAACCATGCTGCGCTGGATGGCACCGGCTACGCCGGTGTTCGCGGGCTCGCCCGCTCCCACAGGGATACAGTATTCCTGCGATCAACGCGAAACCTGTGGAACTGGGTCCATATATCGAGAACCTTACTATTATCGCCGCAATACTGTCTTTGAAGTTTTGGCCAACCGGACGTCGGAAGTGCACCCCAAAATTATTACTACTGAGCTCAACGAATGACAACAGAAGAAAAAACACTACCTCATCGAGGCGCCGGCTGGAGGCATGACCTTCCTCCGCATGACGCAATACCTTCGCCGCGCGAGGTCTATTCGGCGGCCATCGTACAAATCACTCGGGCCGGGCGTATTTTTATTGAATTCCCTCGCTCCTCGATCAGCGTGCGGGGGATATCATTTTTCGGAGGGCTGATGATTTTCGCATATCTGATAGGATTCATCATACCGGACCTTTTCGAAGCTCTTCTAAATTACCGGCAGACGAGACTAGACATCACATTCATAGGGCTCGCAATCGTGATGCTTTCAACCTGGGCCTTTTTCCCACTATTCCGTATAGACCTACGACTCCCGCGCAACGAGCCGATACGCTTCAATAGAGCACGCCAAAAAGTTTATTTCTATCAATACCGTTTTGATCGCCTGTACCCCTTCGGCAACAAGGGCTGGGGAGTGAAGCCGGTGGCCTATGACTGGGCCGACCTCACCGCCGAGGTCTACAAGGTATACGCCCCCATGGGCTACGGCGGGCTTATTGAAAATGTGATGATCTCGGTTCGAAAACCAGGCACTGACGAAGTCATCGATCGCCTGTTTCTGTGTGACAACATAGAACAAGGCAAGCAGTATTGGGCATTGGCGCGGTTGTACATGCAAAGTGGCTATGACGCGATCCCTGATGTGATGCGCCCTGTTCAGGGTCAGAAGATTGGCAATGGCCTGAACCCCATGAACTACCTTGCACCCAAGGCCCAGTGGCCAACTGAGATCGACATTGAGTCTCGCAGTGCGCCGGCAATTGACGAGGTCTTCTGAAGTGCTGGACGTTGGCTGCAACCATGCTGCGCTGGATGGCACCGGCTACGCCGGTGTTCGCGGGTGAACCCGCTCCCACAGGTACTGCGTTAGCCCTCGGCATTACGCTATCACTGTGGGAGCGGGTTTACCCGCGAAGAGGCCGGTACCGGCAGCAGGGATCTGTCTCAATGTGCGCCCAGATTCAACTCCATCGGTTGCGACATCAACGCTGAACCCTCGCGCAAAGGCTCGGGTATGCCGACGGGGTGGAAACCACTCGCCCTGTACAAGTGCATCGCTGGGCTTTCGGCAATCGTCATGCCCAGGCGAACACGCTTCGCACCCCGATCCGAAGCCCAGGTGATCGCACGTTCCAGCAAGGCCCGCCCTACTCCACAGCCACGTGCATCAGGCGCTACCCACATCTGGAAAAGCTCGACCACATCCGCTTCAGTAGCCAACGACTTGCACCACACCAAGCCGCAAACCTCATTGTGCTGCGACGCAAAGAATGCTTGGGCACTGCTGGACGAAACCATGGCTGAGACGCGGGCCTGCCACTCGCCCTCTTCCCTGGTTGACTCATGCTCATAGGTACTTGCGAAGGCATCCTCCGACTCACGCAGGGCCCTGAGCCGTATCTCCCTGTAAGCTCGCCAATCGCTTTCTGTTACAGAATGAACAATCGCCATGGCACTTCCATTTGCGTTGTCTCAGCGAGAGACCCAAAACATTAGCCTACCAAACCTGCGAAGAAAATGTAGCACTCTCTCGAGAGCCCTTTGCCGGGCGCGAAAATCGTAATGTTAACGCTCAAACCTACGCGACCAGACTACAAGCCTACGGAGACGCTAAAATCATCACCTCCCAAGTGCCGAACGTTTACCTGATTGCTGACATCTCGACCATCATCCGTTACAAATTTGTAATGGGACAATAGGAAATCTTCACGATGAACAATGCCTTCATTACGCTGTTTTCTGCCCCAAGCGATCATCAGCCCGCCGGTAATTGAAATGAGCCCAGGGTTCAATTGTATGTGCTGGATCAGGGTAAGGCCTGAGAACCGATCGTAATAAATAACCTCAGGACCGAACAGGGCGATACCCACACCCAGCGCCGCAACCACAGAACCGATAAATATGAGCAACCTACCATAAAACACCTGATCCCCAGCTCGCCCCTCAAGATGATGCGCGTAAGCCTCGGAAAAACCGGGGACATTGTAGCTCTGCTCAGCCAGTTTCAAATCCACCTGCCCTATCAGGCACTCTTCCGTCCTCCCTTGCATGGTCATCTCCCCGAAAAGATTCCATACTAAGCGATCAATGCTAGCTAAAGTGCAGCTCGATCCAACTTCAGAAATGCCCTACGACCGAAGTTAACACATCCTAAATCGTTATTTGTAACGCTGAAGACCTCTGTCAAACACTCTCTTATTCTATGCACAGTCACCTTGTGACGGCGATTCAGCGCCTACCGGCAGGCCCTTCCCACGATTCAAAACACCGACCAGCCAATCCGCGAACTCAGCAACTCCAGCGCCGCCATCCCGGCCAGGGAGTTGCCCGCCGCATTCAGCTCCGGCGACCACACGCAAACGGTAAACTGCCCCGGCACGATCGCCACAATCCCCCCACCCACACCACTCTTGCCAGGCAACCCCACGCGGTAGGCGAAATTACCGGCTTCGTCATACAGCCCGCTGGTGGCCATGATCGAGTTCACCTGCTGGGCCTGGCGACGGGTAAGAATCTGCTCCTCGCTGTGCTTGCAGAACCCATCGTTGGCCAAAAAGCAGAACGCCCGGGCCAGGTCCAGGCAGTTCATTTGCAGCGCGCAGTAACTGAAGTAACTGCGCAGCACCTGCTCGACCTCGTTATGGAAGTTGCCAAAAGACTGCATCAGGTAAGCCATGGCCGCGTTGCGCGCGCGGAACTGGTATTCCGAATCCGCGACGCGGGTATCCATCGAGATGTGCGGGTTGCCCGACAGCCGCCGCACAAAATCGCGCATCGACAACGTGGGTGCAGCGAAGCGCGACTGGTTGATGTCGCAGATCACCAGCGCCCCCGCATTGATGAACGGATTGCGCGGGCGCCCGCGCTCGAACTCCAGCTGTACCAGCGAGTTGAACGGCTGGCCTGAGGGCTCATGGCCAAGCCGCTGCCAAATGGCCTCACCCGAGTGGCCGATCGCCTGCACCAGGCTGAACACCTTGGAAATACTCTGCACCGAGAACGGCACCAACGCGTCGCCTGCGCAGTAATGGCTGCCATCGTTGCTGTACACCGCAATGCCCAGCTGCTGCGCCGGCACATCGGCCAGCGCCGGTATGTAGTCCGCCACTTTGCCCTTGCCGATCAAGGGACGTACTTCTTCAAGAATCTCGTTCAACAGCGTTTGCATGAAAGGCCCTGGCTCAATAACCCCAGGCGACGGCAAGGGGTCGCATTCTTGACGAAGACCGAGCGGCAGAGATCACACATTCGGCAACAAATGCGCTTGCGCCTGGCAGCCCAGAGTGTGCGCAACATCACGTTCCGGCACTGGTTAGCACATTCGTACTATTTGCGATCCGGTGAGCACTGCCGATACTCCCTGCCTTCATCCGTTGCACCTGAGGACCGCCAACGCCCCCTGCGCTGGCCGCCACTTGCGTGGCCTTTAATGGACTATCCGGAGTCGCCATGAAGCCCCTGTTCAGCCTATCCCCGCTCACGTTCGCCATCACCCTTGCCATGCTGCCGACCGCCCACGCTGCGGATTACATCCTAGACAGCGGCGAGGACACCTTCAGCAGTGACCGCGCCTACGATGGCACGGTGTCACTGCGCCCCGGCAACGGCGTGCCTGCCAGCCTTACCATCAACAATGGCGCCGAACTCACCAGCAAAGGTGGGCGCATTGGTGGCTCATCCACCAACGATGAAGCCAGCACGGCAATGGCGACTGTCACGGTCCAGGGCCCCGGCGCCCGCTGGGTGGTGCCGCGCACCACGGCCGTGCTCGGTAACACCATCGTCATCGGCGGCGCCGGCCAGGGCACGCTGAACGTGCTCGATGGCGGGCAAGTGCTTGTGCGCGACCTGCAACTGAGCGACAACGGCAATGCCGGCAATGCCCTGTCCCGGGCCAACCTGGTGGTTAGCGGTGCAGGCTCGAAGGTGGATGCCGTTGAGGTGACCTCCGGTGGCGTATTCCTGTATGACTCGCGCATCACCCTGAAGGACGGCGGGCAGCTTGCCAGCGAACGTGTGGCCATCAACTCGATCAGCGAGCTGTCTGGCGCCAACACGCGCTGGGACAACACCGGCACCTTCCGCAACCGCAACGACCTGAGCCTGAGCGATGGCGCGGTGCTGACCAGCGATTCGATGACGCTGGGCTCGGCCAACCTCAGCCGCAACACCGTGGTGAGCGTGACCGGCGAAGGCACACGCCTGGCCACGCGTGCGCTGACCTTGGGCACCACCACCGCCAGCACCATCCTGGTGCTGGCCAACGGCGCCGAGCTGAGCAGCACCGACGGCATCGACATCAGCGAACTGACCAGCATCAACTCGGCCGCACGCGGCACCCTCAGCATCGGTGGCGCAGTGGTGAGGGACGATAGCCGCACCGATATCGATGCCATTACCGCCAGCGCTGCACAAGCCGCCGGCCAGCTGGACCCACAAACGGCGATCCGCTTTGGCGCTGGCAGCGGTGCGCTGGCGTTCAACCACACCGACAGCGACCTGCAACTGAGCAACAGCATCAGCGGTGCCGGCCGGGTGTATGCCTTCAGCGGCAATACCACCCTGAGCGGCGACCTGACCGGGATGTCTGGCAGCACGGTGGTGCGCGGCGGGCGCCTGGTGCTGGCCGGCGATGTCGACCAGACCAACCCGCGCGGCACCTCGCTGCTGAGCATCGGCAATGGCACCCTGGTGGTCAACGGCACCGTGGGCCATACCGACACTGCGGGCAATTACAGCAACCGTGCCCAGGTGCTGGATGGCGGTGTGCTGGCCGGTGTCGGCCAGGTCGGCAGCACCCAGGTTGCCTCTGGCGGTACCCTGTCGCCGGGTGAAGGCGCGCTGGGCACCCTGTCGATCAATGGTGACCTGGACATGGCGGCCGGCTCGCGTTACGCCGCCGATATCGCCGGTGATGGCGGGTCGGACCGGGTCAACGTCAGCGGCACCGCGACCCTGCGCGGCACACGGGTGGATGTGACCACGCTCAACGACGCGCAAAGCTACCAGACCGGGCAAACCTACACCCTGCTGGCCGCCCAGGGCGGCGTGGTGGACGGTGCTGCCGCTGGTGCCGCCTATGCAGAGGCATTCACCAACTCGGCGTTCCTCAACGTGAGCTTGCAGCGCACGGCCAATGAACTGAACCTGACCATCGCGCAGAAAACCACCACGCCCGAGCCACCGGTTGAACCACCCGTTGAACCGCCGGTAGAGCCACCGGTTGAACCGCCTGTTGAGCCGCCGGTGCAGCCCCCGGTGCAGCCCCCGGTCGAGCCGCCTGTTGAGCCGCCGGTGCAGCCTCCAGTCGAGCCACCTGTTGAACCACCAGTACAGCCCCCGGTCCAGCCGCCTGTGCAGCCCCCGGTACAACCACCGGTCCAGCCGCCAGAAACAGGCGGACCTGGCACCCCCGGCATCTTCCAGACCGTGGCGGTTACCGAAAACCAGTGGAATACCGCAGGCGCACTGAGCGAGCTGGAACAGAGCGGCGACCCGCTGCGCCTGTACAACAACCTGCTGGTGCTGGATGCCGACAGCGCACGCGATGCCATCGACCAGCTCGCCGGTGACTACCACGCCAGCACCGGCACCGCGCTGATCGCCAACAGCCAAGTGGTCTCTGGCGTGCTGGGCACCCGCCTGCGCAGCCTGTTCGACAGCACCACCGTGCGCATGCCGCTGGGTGCGTCGAACCTCATGCCCACCACCCCGCAAGCGCAAGGTGGTGCCTGGGCGCAAGTATTCGGCAACTGGTCGAAGCTGGACGGCAACAACGGCGCCAGCGGCCTGCGCCAAAGAACCGGTGGCGTGCTGATTGGTGCCGATGGCAGCATCAACCCGGACTGGCGCGCCGGCGTGTACGGCGGCTACAGCCGCACCAAGTTCGACGCCGACGACCGCGATGCCAAAGGCCACAGCGACAACTACCACCTGGGCCTGTACACCGGCGCCCAGCTGGACGCCCTGCGCCTGAGTGCAGATGTTGGCTACACCTGGCACAAGCTGGACAGCAAACGCAACGTGGCCTTTGCCGGGTTCAACGACCACCTGAAGGGCAAGCGCGACGCCAACACGTTGCAGGCCAGTGGTGAAGCGGCTTACCGCATCGGCCTGGGCGCGGTGGCGCTGGAGCCGTTCGTGGGCGTGTCGTACGTGAAGTACGACGCTGACAGCTTCCGTGAAAAAGGCGGTGCCGCGGCCCTGAGCGTGTCCAGTGAAAAGCAGGACACCTGGTTCTCGACCGTGGGCATGCGCGCCTCCACCCAGACCCGCGTGGCCGACCATGCCACCGAGCTGTACGGCTCGCTGGGCTGGCGCCGCGCCTACGGCGACCTGGACCCGCGCAGCACCCAGGCCTTTGCCGGTGGCCCGGACTTTGCGGTGCAGGGCATTGCCCAGACGCGCAACGTGGCCATGACCGAAGTGGGCGCGAAAGTGCAACTGAACCGCCAGACCGAGGTGGGGCTGTCGTATCAGGGGCAGTTTGGTTCGGATGCCCGGTTCCATTCGGTGAATGCGGGGGTGACGGTTCGGTTCTAAGCTGCGGTATGGCACCGGCTACGCCGTTGTTCGCGGGTAAACCGGACCGCCGCTCCCACAGGCATCGTGTTAACTCAAAGCCAGCACAGTCACTGTGGGAGCGGGCAAGCCCGCGAAACAGGCAACGCAGTGGATGGCACCGGCTTTGCCGGTGTTCGCGGGCTCGCCCGCTCCCACAGAGATTGCGCGAGCTTGGAAATATTGAATAAGACAGTTGCTCTCACCTGGGGCGCAGGCATGCAGCCACCCCATCGCTACCTCAGGCAGCCGCTGCCGAGCACTCATCTAGCTTGATTCGAGCGCCGGGCCATGCAGGTGGTTGCGATAGGCGCATTCACACTCCGCCTCGGCGCGCGTCGAAATGTTGAGCACCAACCGGGTCTTGTCATGCGTGTCGTAAAGGTCGAAGCCAGAGCCACTGGCGCAAAGGATGCCAATGCGACGTGGGAAGATTTCTTTATCGATGGGAAGCGCCGGAACCACAACAAAGCGTCGCTGCATGGTTGCTTCTCTCCCGCAGTACCTAAGTATTAGTCCTTCTGCATAGAGCACCCTCAAACGTCATGGTTCGAAAAATCTGAAACAGTCAGGTCGGGTTAGCCGAACATCGCCTGAACGTTGGCAACCAGGTCTTCCATCGCGAATGGCTTGATCAACACGGCCGACGAAGTGCGCAAGACCTCATCGTCAAACACTGAAGGGCTCGCGTAGCCGGTCATGAAAATGACCGGTAACCCTTCACGCGTTTGTCGGCCGAAGCTCGCCATCTCCCGACCATCAAGGCCTCCCGGCAGGCCAATGTCCGTTACCAGCAAATCGATGCGTGCGTCAGAGGCCAGCAGTTGTAGGCCGGCCTGGCTATCAGCGGCCTCGATAACCGTGCACCCCAAACCACTGAGCACCTCACTCACAAACAAACGCACAGAAGGCTCGTCATCCACAATCAGCACAGTATGGTCAGCCCAATTGGGTGAAAACTCAGGCGGCATCTCCGCCACGCCGGTGCATTCAGGCAGGCCCTGGCTGGCTGGCAGATAAAGCTGTACCCGCGTCCCTACCCCTTCTTCTGAACAAATCCTGACTTGCCCGCCCGACTGCTTGGCAAAGCCATACACCATCGACAAGCCCAGCCCTGTGCCTTCGCCCATCGCTTTGGTAGTGAAGAACGGCTCGCACGCTTTCGACAGTGTATCCGCCGACATCCCCATGCCATTGTCCGCCACACTGATGGCCAGGTACGAACCCGGGGTAAGCTCGGCGTCCAGGCCCGGGCCTGCCTCAAGGGCCTCATTTGCAGTGGTGATGGTGATCTTGCCAGCACGCTTGCCAATGGCATCGCGTGCATTTATGCAGAGGTTCAGCAGCGAGTTCTCGACCTGAACCGGGTCTACCAAGCAGGTGGAACGCTGCGCTTTCAAATCCACTTTCAGCTGAATCATCGGGCCGACGGTGCGCCGTACAAGGTCCTCCAGGCCACCAATCAAGCCATTGACGTCGGTACGGGCGGGCTGCAAAGGTTGCCGGCGCGAAAACGCCAGCAAGCGATGCGTAAGGGCCGCAGCCTTGTGCGCCGCCTGGTGCGCCACCTCGATATAACGCTCCACATCCGCCAACCGCCCTTGCTTGCCTCGCAGCCTGGCCAGGTCCAGGCTGCCGGTGATGCCTGCCAGCAGGTTGTTGAAGTCGTGTGCGATGCCACCGGTAAGCTGGCCTATCGCTTCCATTTTCTGCGATTGGCGTAGCGCATCCTGTGCGGCCTGGCGCTGGGCCACGGCTTCGCTGATGCGTGCTTCCAGCGTGCGGTTCAGGTTCAACAACGCGGCTTCGGCCTGCTTTCTTGCAGTAACGTCTATAGAGGAACCAATCAGCCCTATGACTGCTCCCGCCTCATCGAGCAACGGCGCCTTGACGGACAGCCATGTGGTTGCAGAGCCGTTCGGCATGTCGACCCGCTCTTCGATCTGCACAGCCTTGCCGCCACGCATGATCTGTTGGTCGGTCTGCATCACCTGGCGTGCCTGGGCCTTGTCTTCGAGGAATTCGAGGTCGGTCTTGCCCAGGTAGAACTCCGGCGGTTTGCCGATCAGCTGCGTCGCACCGTGGTTGGCAATGAGCATCCTGCCTTCAACGTCTTTTGCATACACAACCCCAGGCACTGCGGCGGTAAAGGTTCGCAGCAGCGCCGAGACGCGATCGCGCTCAGCCTCGGCCGCCCTTCGCGACTCGATGTCCATGAGCACGCCAGGGAAGCGTATGGCCTGCCCCTCGGCGTCCAGCTCTGCATGCCCGTTGGCCTCGATCCAGTGATAGAGGCCGGCTTCGTTACGAACGCGGTATTCACAACGGAACGTACCGCCTCGCGACATCGCTTCATGGATTTCCCGGGAAACACGCTCACGGTCATCCGGGTAGATCGAGGTGAAGGCTTCGGCGATTGGAATGCCCGCTTCACACTTTTGAGCAGGAATGCCGAACGACCGGGAGAAGCGTTCGTCTGCCGTTACCAGGTCGTTCGGAATATCCCAGACCCACGTACCCACGACCGCAGCGGCTTCCAGGACCAGGCGTAGTTGCTCGGACGAATGCTCCGTGACGGCCTCGTTCGCAGACCCCACGCCTGCTGCCTGCTGCGGGCGCAACGGGTCATACCCTTCTTTATCCATGACTCACCTCTGTCGCTTGCTCCAGATCATAGTCTTACGGGCGACAGAAACCGAATTGAACAGCTCATCCGGTCGCACGGCCTAACGTTTTGGAGCCCACTTGCGAGGAGCCAGACCATGATCGACCCCAACCACCCCGACCCCTACGTTGACGAGATACCACACAACCCTGGCGAGCCGGTACCCAACCCTGAGCCGGAGCCGGAAGCGCCTGATTGGCCGGACGGCCAGGTGCCTCCGGAAGAGCAGTCCGACGGCTGAGCCTGGGTGCAAACGCAAAAGGCCCGCGCAAAGGGCGCGGGCCTTTCAGCAAGCAAGTGCGCGCCGATCAGTTATCCAGCTCGTCCTTGATGATTTTGCCGTCGTGTGGATCGACCTGGAACTCATACTGTTTGCCATCCGCCTTGATGCCCTCGCCTTCCCAATGGCCATCGTCGGCTTCGATCTTGGTGATCTGCGTGTAGCCTGCGCCTTTCAGCGTGGCCTCAGCCTGGTCCTTGTTGACTTTCCAGTCTGCACCGGGCGTGTCTGCCCAGGCGCAAGAAGCGCCCAAAGCGCCCGCCAGTGTCAGGCCAGTGAACAGTTGAGTCATCGCTTTCATCGCCAACTTCCTTTTTGCTGTGAAGGTGAACATCCGACCAGGCCGGCATGGCCTGGGTTCACTCGGAGCGCGTGACGTTATGGCGACAGATTCTTCACGTAGTTTTCACATGCGGTCAGGCACGCTTCAATCATCCCTACGTGATAGACCTTGCCCGCTTCGGCGGGCTTTCTTTTGCGCGCGATCTGCCTTGATGCAATGCAAGCAGTTGAGCAGACCTGCATCAAGACGAAGCTACCTGGGCCCCAGGCCAGGTAACAGCCTGCGCCACGATCACATCCTTGCCATTGAACGTGAGCGCAGGCCCGCCATGAAGTTGGTACCCCAGCTTCAAGGCTTCACTGACACGATGGCAAAAGGAAGCATCATCGGGGCCCGTCAGTACCCGGTAAATCGGTAGCCCATCCGGTGGTAGCGTCATCTGTTTGGTCCTTGCACAAGGCGGTGAGAGCGCCAAGGGTACTCTGAACGACCAAGTCACAGCCAGCCGTCAGAGCGCCGCAATTCCATGTGGGAGCGGGCATGCCCGCGAAGCAGGCGACTCGGTGCATGGCACCGGCTGCGCCGGTGTACACAGCAGTAGCCGCCCTCACAATCACACCGCAAACCCGAAGCCTGCACAGTACCCCTGTGGGAGCGGGCATGCCCGCGAAGCAGGCGACTCGGTGCGTGGCACCGGCTGCGCCGGTGTTCACAACCGTGGCCGCCCTTACAAGTCCACCGCAAACCCGAAGCCTGCTCAGTCCACCTGTGGGAGCGGGTTCACCCGCGAACACCGGCAAAGCCGGTGCCATCCACTGCGGATGCAAGCCAGCCACCCCCAAATTGGTTATCCTGCCCAAAAGCCCAGCCCCAGCGGCCGCCAACAACAATAAAACCTGCCTTGCCCCCGGGAATAACCGTATGGAATTCTGGCCATTACGCCCCTCCACCACCGACTTGCGCCTGAGCATCGAGCAAACCGCCACCCTGCTCTCCCGCACCACCGAAAGCCACGGCAAGCTGCTGGCCGCCGACATGCTGAAACTGGTCAGCGCCCAGGTGCCCCTGGCCCAATGCACCCTCTTCGCCTACAGCCCCAACCGCAGCCCGCAGGTCATCTCCTTCGCCGACCGCGCCCGCATGCTCGAGCTGCCCAGAATCTCCAGCAACTACGCCGAACGCTTCTACAGCATGGACGGCAACCAACAGGCGATGACCACACGCCCTGCCCCATCCACCACCGGCCGCATCATGGTGCAACGCCAAGGCATCGAAGACATCACCCACCGCGACTACCGACGCATCTGCTACGAGCTGCCGCAAATCTCCGAACGCGTTGCACTGCTGGCCCATTGCGAGGGCAACCGCTGGCTGTCGGTGAATTTCTATCGAGGGCGTGAACATGGCCGCTTTTCAGCTAACGAGATCAACGTCATCGAAACAGTTGCCCCGCTGATCGTACAAATCTCGCGCCTGCATTACCGGACCTACCTCGAAGCCAATGAAATGCCGGCACTGCTGAGTGAACGGGTGGTCAGCCTGTACCCGGAACTGACCCGGCGTGACCAGGAGCTGCTGCAATTGATGCTGAGCGGGTGTGAGGTGGAGGGTATTAGCGTGAGCATGGGTATTCAGCTTTCGAGTGCGGCTACGTATATCAAGCGGTTGTATCGGAAGCTGGGGGTTTCTGGGCAGCGGGAGTTGTTGGCGTTGGCTACGCAGCGTAAGTGGTCGGGGCAGGTGCACTGACTGCAACTCCCCTCTTTTGCAAGGCCGATGTGGTGTCGGCATCAGGCAAAAAGCTGGGGAGGCATCGCTATGAATGCAGCTGGTCAGTTAACCGGAACAAGGCGCTCGCGTTGAGCAGCGGTCAAATCGTCGATAACACCCACTTTCAGGGGCTGCTCGCCAGCATCGGCCAACGGCTTGCCCATATCCGCAGAGGCAAACTCCGGCAGTTTGTACATGGCGCCGGTCAGTGGGTCGACAATGAGCATGCCGATAATTCCGCCGATCAGGATATTGCCCCAGTACCAACCGCTAAGGCTCGAATCCAGTTCCACAGTCTTGTCTGGATAGCCTTCCTTTTTGAACCGCAGGGTATAGGTCTGGCCCGAGAAGTAGCCTTTCCCCGACTTCAGGGTTACGGTACTTGGGGTATTGCCAGTGTGTACGACGGTACCGTTCTTGTCGGTGATTTCAAATGACGCACCAGGCGGTGCACTTGATACCGCTACCGGATATCGCGACTCCCCAACAATGCTCGCACATCCCTGAATACCCACCATTGCTGCAGTTACCGCCGCCCCAATCAACTTCCGAACCATCATCAGGAGTGCTCCATTGCGCCGTCGTTGGCAAGGCCGGTCATCGGCCGGGCGCAACTATATACAAAGTAATATCACTTTGACACTATCGATCTGGACGTTAATGCAGGGTACGGCCTAATGCCACTCAGTTAAGACTGCCGGGGCTACTGCGCAGCCCATCGCCAGCAAGCCAGCTCCCACACCGATTGCACTGAACTCAAGCCATGCGCCATACCTGTGGGACCTGGCTTGCCGGCGATGGGCCGCAACGCGGCCCCAAATTGTTTAACTGACTGGCATTAGGGTACGGCCACACGATCAACCAACCCAAGGCTTCCCATGGTCAACTCAGTCGTATCGATATCGGAACAAGCATTCTTCAGCATCGTCACCTCGGCGCTGGAGGCCTACAAAGTCGAGCATCAGCTTGAGAACGGCGACTTCGCAGCGCGTGTGGAAACGTTCGGCCACCTGTGGGGTTACGCCCAAAACTCCATGGGCGGACAAACCATGTATCGCGTGGTTTGGGCCGACACGTGCACCGCGGTCACCCGAGACAAAGGGTCGATCTCCTGCGGTGATGCACCGCAGGAAATCAAACAAAGCTTCATCGATACGTTCTTCCCCGAGGTCACGTTCCTCGGCGATTATCACAGCCATCCGTACAGCTACCAGGATGATGAGATCAAGACCGAGCTGGAGCTGGAGCGAGGGGGCTACTATCGCTTCTCCGATGCCGACTTCCGCGCGGTGAAGCAGCAGCAGGATGGCGGGCTGGATTACCGCGTTGGGCTGGTAGCCACCGTGTTTGAGCGCGATGAAAAGATCAAGCGTGCGATGAAGATTCTGGATGAAGAAAGCGCCCTGCGGTTTCAGGTCGGCTCCGTGACGATCTGGCTCAAAGCCTACGTGTGGACAGAGGACGAAAACCTGAAATACCGCCGCAAGGCGGACCGCATGGTGCGCCTGGTATGCCCAAGCTTGAACGTGTTCGCGGGTATGCGGGATGGGTGGGCCGGGCTGCCGCAGCAAAACTGAGAAGGTATTCGCTGCCTTTCAAGTCTTGCGATCACGGCCGCATCAGAGGCTCGATGCCGATCCATTTCTTGACCGGGTGATAACACAACTGCAACGGCGGAATCTCCACCTTCCGCCCCTCTACTTGCAGGCTGCCCAGGTGAATGGTCCACTTGGAATCGGCATTCAGCTTGTCTGTCTGGAAGATCACATAAGCCGAGCCGTATCGTTTGTTGTTGGTGAGCTTGGGAATGTGGCGGTGCACTTCATCGCTGTTGATATCGTACGGCGATGGCCTGGCAGCCCGCTCATTCACAGACGGAAAGTCGTAGATATCGTTGAGGCCCACGTACACCTCGGGCCGGGCATTCAGGCGCGAGCCGTCTTCAAAGGTGATGTAGGCCTGGCGGCTGTCGTAGAGCACCGGGATCGGCGGTTCGCCACGCTTGGAATCGGTCGACGGGCGCTGGCGGTCCTTGTTGTAGGCGATCATCTGCACGAAGAACTCCGGCCGGGGGTATTGCTCGCCCGGGTATTGCACGTGCAGACCTTGCTCGTAGCGCTTTTCACCCCATTGGGCGGCGTGGTCGTAGAGGTAGGTTTCCAGGTAGAGGGTGGTTTCGCCTTTTGGGCCTGGGGCTTTGAACTGGAATTCGGAATCGCACAGGTCCGCGTAGGCGGCGCGTTCGCGTTTCCAGGGGAGGCAGGCGGTTAGTGAGGCTGTGGCCAGCAGGAGCAGGAGGGAGGTGGCGCGTTTGAGGTTGGTCATGACCTGCCTTGGTCTGGGTGCGATTGGGGTAGTTTCGGGGGTTGGGGGGCGGAAGTCCATGGTGACTGTTTGACATCACCGGGTCATGGCTGGATACAGGGATGGGTGGGTGGTTAGCTTTTTGAGAGATTTGGATCGATGGCTGAGCGGCGAACGCTGCAGAATTTGACGGCAAACGCGGGGAAGGAATCAGAAAAAAGAACTTCCTTGTAGGGCATTTCCCAAAGATACTCCCTGCGCCTGATTTTCGTTGCGCATGGTCAACGTGGGTTCTAGTCTCGGCTGGTCGCTGCCAATTCAGCGACCGGTTTTGACAGACCGCTGACGTTGTCCTCATGTGCTCGCTTTCATGGCGGCTGTACGTGCGGGCACCTTCTGGTGCGCCGAGTGCCAACGTCTCGGTCTGTCAACCCGCGTACAGCTGCCACCTTCTTGTTTGACAGCAAGGGCGAGGTAGCTCCACTTTCTTACGTTGGAGTTACACGATGCTAAAGATCGTCCCAGATCCACCCCACAAGACTCTCTGCCTTGGAGACACCCTGATCCAAGCCACGGACTACGCGCTATGCGCAGCGACCGTCGTGCATCAGGCAATGCTTCTGCAGCCCAAATCGCCTGTGTCAATCCTGATGATGACCTCGATGCATGAACTGGAGGCGCTGCGAGTTTTGCTTGAAACCGCATTGGTTCAGCTCCAGATGCCCAGCGAGCCCAGTACATCGCATTGAGACTTAAGTGATTGTGTCGCCTGGGTTCGCGTTCCACTGGCAAGCCAGGCCCTCACAATGCTCAGTGCTACGCCGCAGGTCTTGGCGTTTGTGCAGCAGCTGTGGGGGATTGCTAGCGATGACGCCAGCCCAGGTCCTAGAGATTTCGGGGAGATTGAACAATGTCTACAGAAGAAACCAAATTCACCGTCGGCAAAACCACCTTCTACCAAGGTGAAAACCAGACCCATCCCCTCTTCCGCATCGAAGCCGGCATTCCTTGTCAGAGCGCCCGCGAACAGGCCTCGGAGCTGATGGGCTATGCGCGGGATATGACCTTGGACGGATTGATGGAAGATAAACCGCAGCTGATCTGGGCTTCGCATTATCTCTGCGCTTTGGCCAAGGCGCTGATGGATGATGCTGAGCTTGGCATGATGCGCTGAATTCCCAATTACTCATCCGATGCCTTCAAGACTGAATTCTAATCCCGGTTTTGAAGGCGATCTGACTACGTGGCAGGCTCACCCAATCTCATACCGAAGGCCTACTCCAAAGACGTCAACAGCAGGCACCAAGCTCTGCAAAAACTGATTCGACTACATCCTCAGGAGCCCTAAAGAGCCACCCTCAAAAAACTCAAAAAGACTGAGCAGACCTCACCCAGCAGCCTGCTGAATCAAGCCCTCCACGATTCAAGATCAGAACATAAAGTCTCGAACAAGAACTCTACAACTTTAGCTCGCCCATCACCCAGTGCTGAAGCGATAGTAAGCACAGAAACCAACATAACGTTTACGACATGCAAATTAGTTGCATTACCAAGGCAGCTCAATATTTCCCCGAATTTCTCAAGCATAGTGGCTTGAGTAAAACTCAAATCCTGAACCACATGCGTTGAAGGCGTTAAGTAAAGAATGTTCGCACGGGTCCGCAAGCCATACGCCTCAGTCAGCATGCCATAACCTTCAGAAGGGAAAGCCTCGTCTTGGCCCGCCAGCCTTCTCAGTGCCTCCTGAAAAGCCATAGATAAATTAAGAATTAGCTCTGAGAACTCCTTCACACTGACTTCATTGGCCAGCGCTGCAGATTTTTCTGAGGACTTCAACATAGTCATAACACCTCTATAAAGTATTTATATCTACCCTTCAACTAGCTATTAGCTCCGAACTACGAAGCACCCTAGTCAAATGATCAGTCAGCAGATGGATGTCACCATGTAGATTTTGGATTCCATTCCACGGCCGGTTGCCAGTTTTGAAAAACCAATCCCCCGAACCAGACGTCCAAGCAGTATAGCCTTGCAGTTTTTTCAGACCCAACTTAAACACTGGAGCCAGTGGCGCTCCTGTAGCACACAACTGTTCCATGACGAACCCCATAGAGATAATCCCTGCACTATGGACGAGACGCGAACTTTTTGGCGTATGCCCATGCCAAGCATCTCCAAATACATCTTGGACCGCCTGGAAAAATTCGCTAATAGCTAAAAAACAAAGATCTTCGCCTCCCGGCAACTCAATAACCTCTCGGCAGTAACCGTCGGAAAGGGAGTTCATCACCAACTTTTGAAGCGAAGTATCACCTAATACGCCCGCAGGGTTTGTATGCTGCTTTATTTGCCCTTGCAACGAAGACCTATCGTCATAATTCAGCATCTCCACGATACGAGCAGCTCGGGAGCGGGAAGTCATTCTAAGTGGAAGACCACTCACCCCTGGAAGTAGTTCGTAAACCAAAGATTTTGGCAGTGGACTTGTATTATTTACTAAAATAAATTGCCGTCGAAGTTCTTCCTGACTCTTACAGACAAGGGCGGAAACGAGTAACTGGAACGAACTTCCTTCGATCCCAGCCAACGCAGAGAGACGCTGCTGACCATCTACAACGAACCCAGGCGGACCGGATGAAATGTCAACCTCAATTTCTACATAAGCCCCAGTCCCCTCAACCACCTTCACTCCACCGGTGAACGCTAGCACCACTGAATTGGGCATTACCGCATCTGGACGAGTCAGGTAATCGCGGATCTCTCGTATGTGTTTGGACACCTGAGGCCGCTGGAATCCATTAAGAATTCCACGATCATCACGCTTGACTCGGTCGATGCTTGCGATCGCCAAAATCTGCTCAACCGTCGCCGCAAACGATACCACCTGGTGGCTTTGGCTCTGTAAGGCCTTGATTGCGCTGAACTTAAGCAATGAAACTATTCCTTCTTTGAGCCCCCTCCAACAGAGGGGCAACAGCACTTTTCAGGCCCTTATACCAACCTAAACGCACAAAAACCAGACAATTTTCATGGCCCAAGCAGTTATTCAATGCTAGATTAGCAACCCCAGATAAATGCAGAATCATCACCACAAAGGTTTGCAGTTTTTCGTATGAGAACCGTCATCATTACCAACTGCACCAATCGAAAGCGCCTTGATGGCCTGCCCTCGGTGGTGCTGAGCGACGAATGCTACCCATCGCTTGCAGCTATGGCGCAGGCGTGGAAGGAGCGAGTCGACGAGCGTCCTGCCACTCAGACGGCATCTTCACTTTACCTGGGTAGGAGCGTTTCCGACGCGAAGTGCGTCGCTACGAGGCTGGGAGCGAGGCTAATGTTCGCGTCGACCGGCTTAGGGTTGGTTGAGAGCGATCATAAGTGTCCGCCCTACGACCTGACTGTGTCTCAAGATCCGAATTCTATCATCCCACAACTCGAAAAATGGGGGCTCCGCGCGTCAGACTGGTGGGAAGCCGTGAATGGCACCCGTGAAAGAGCAAGCGCCCTAGCCGATCTCGTCAGCCATCCAGACATCGATTTAACGCTGATCGCACTCACTTCAAGCTACGTTCAGTTGATAGCTGCAGACCTCGAAAAAATAGAGGATGCACACATCGACAAGGTCAGGATATTCACTTCGCGCCCAGGCATTGAGATGCTTCCCCGTCGCTTGCGAAGCATGGCGATGCCCTATGACGAACGACTTGAAGGCTCAACACTACCAGGCACTCGCAATGATTTCCCTCAGAGAGCCATGCGTCACTTCGTTGAGGTTCTTGAACTGTCGAGTGCTCCTGCAGAAGTCGCTCGGAAGGCCGTCTCCGAAGCGATGAATGATTTGTCGCCAGCCAAAATGACTGTCCGACGTCGCGCATCGGACAGTGAAATTGCCTACATGCTCGAGTGTGTGTGGTCCGACTACAAAGGCAGTTCCACCCGCTTGTTGCGCTACCTAAGGGATGTGGCCCAAGTCTCGTGCGAGCAATCGCGTTTCCGGAAAATCTGGCGCGACATCAAATGCCAGGACAGCATAGAGAGCAAAGCATGACGAGCGAAAATGCGATTGTGGTGCGCGCACTACGCACCACTCAAGGCGACAACCTTGATGTGTACGCATTATTCATCAAAGGATCTGACCTGGTCCGGATTGCTGACATCACCCGCCTTTCTCGCGAAGACAGTAGCCCCCTCAAGGGCTTCCAGCGCCCCGAGATTAAAAACCATGTCAAAGGGATTACCGAGTACCTCAATCAGGGAAACGTGCTCTTCCCCAACGCAATCATCCTGGCGCTGTCACCGGACCTACGCTTCGTTGCCGCACGCGGAAGCAAGCCGACCGGCGACGCGGGGCTTTCGCAAGCGGGTACCCTCACGATCCCTATTAGGGAGGAAGGCTTGAGATCTGCCTGGATCGTGGACGGGCAACAGCGCTCGATAGCGCTAGCGAAAGCAGCCAATTCAGATATCCCAGTTCCAGTGATCGGGTTCGTGTCTGACAGCCTGACCACCCAACGCGAGCAGTTCATTCTTGTCAACAAGGCGAAGCCCTTGCCTACTCGACTGATCAATGAACTACTGCCAGAGACAGGCGGTATTCTTTTGCCCCGTGAACTGAGTGCTCGCAAGGCTCCAGCTGAGTTATGCGGGCTTCTTAGCCGTGATCCCAACTCTCCTTTCTATAAACTCATAAAGCGGTCATCCGAGCAGAATTGCAAAGCAGTTATTACTGACACTGCTGTCATCACGATGATCCGCAACAGCATTAGTAATCCACTGGGGGCATTGGCTCCGTACACCTCTAGCAGAGACGGTGCAGCTAACGTTGAGTCCATGTACCACCTGCTGACGACCTTCTGGCGAGCTGTTCGCGACACGTTCCCAGAGGCGTGGGCACTTGAATCCAAGAACAGTCGGCTCATGCATTCCGCAGGAGTAATCGCCATGGGCGTCCTTATGGATCGGATCTATGCCAAAATAGGAGGGCATGGCGAGACCTACGACGCCATCCTAAATGAACTGAGCAGAGTCGCCTCCAACTGCGCATGGACATCGGGTCAGTGGCCGATTATTAATACGCAGTGGAATGAAATCCAAAGCACCCCTCAAGACATCAAGGTACTGCAAGAAACCTTGATCCGCCTCTATATGACCAGCGCTCACCGATGAAATTTTTATACGCCGACACCCAAGACTATGTAGACCCGGACTACGACTTCATCAACGATCGAAATGCGCCAGGCCGTAAGAGATACTGGGATGACCAGTATGCGCACGAAATGATGTCCCCTATGCCTTATGACGGACTCTTGGTTTCGATGAGCGCTGTGCGGCCCGCAAATGGGGTCGCTAACTCAAAGGTTCGGTATTCAACTTCCGAGCAGCAGCGCTTTTTGAGAGAGGGTGTACGCAAATTCCTAAGACTCGATGGCATCCAGTTCAAAGATACTATGGTGTTGGGCGACTGTGGGGCTTTCGCCTATGTAGAGCATCCGACCCCTGCGTATAGTCCAAGCGAGGTAGTAGAGTTCTACTCAGATGCGGGATTCACCCATGGCTGCTCCCCGGACCACATCATATTCAACTGCGATTCCAGCAATCCTCCAGCGGAAAGTCAGTCGGAAGATGTGCTGTTTCGGTACGAAATTACACTAAAAAATGCGCAAGACTTTCTGCGCCTAGTGAAAGAGGCAGGATGGCCCTTTGAGCCTCTAGGGGCAGTGCAGGGTTGGTCTCCACAGAGCATGGCGAACGCTGCAAAACAGCTCGAAGAGATGGGATATCGCTACTTGGCGATCGGGGGTTTAGTACCTCTAAAAGTCGATCAAATTCATGAAGTTTTGAAAGCGCTTCGCGCAATTCTCAATCCACAAACAAACATTCATCTCTTGGGCTTTGCCAAAGCCGAAAACATACATGAATTCACCGGATATGGCATTACCAGCTTTGACTCAACGTCCCCTCTCATACGTGCATTTAAAGATGCAAGATGCAACTATTACATGGGCACCACAACAAGCAAACTGGATTATTACACCGCCATCCGCATCCCTCAGGCGATTGAAAACCCACGCCTTATGCAGGGAATAAAAAAAGGCACATTGAGCGCAGAAGAACTACAAAAAAAAGAAAAATCGGCATTGTTAGCAATCCGTCAATACGACAAAGGCCTGCTCGACTTTGACTCAACCCTAGGAGTGCTAGTCGACTATCTCCGACTAACACTGTCGGGGTCGATCTCGTCACCTGCAGAACTGGAAAAAGAAATAGCAAAACATATCCGGCTTATCTCACCCACTCTGAGAGATAAGCCGTGGCAAAAATGTCAGTGCTCGATTTGCCAGTCAACTGGCATTGAAACCATCATATTTAGAGCAAGCAATAGAAACAAAAGACGCGGGTTTCACAACCTGGGTGTTTATCACCGCCACCTTCAGAAAACTCTGGAATTTTCGAAACAATGATCTATCGATTCAAGGGTGTGCGCGCCCAACAGGCGTCCGGGCATGACGTATTTTCTTTCGCGGCCACTCCAAATGACATTTTAGAATTCTCTGAAATTGAGAGAGTCGGACGCAATGAAGACGGTCACCTTAAAGGTTTTCAGCGCCATCAGGTCGCCTCGCACATCAGAGATATTCGGGACTACCTTCAACGCGATGATGCATTGCTCCCTAACGCGATCATCTTAGCCTTTCTAGATGGAGTCACGATTAAAGACCTCGGCGAAGGCATCGTAGAAATCGTTATTGAGACTACTGATTCCAAGCCGGGCTTTGTAGTTGATGGCCAACAACGACTCAGTGCCCTTGCGACGATGGAAAAGCCTGGGTTCCAGGTGTTCGTATCAGCATTGATTTGTAAAGACTACAACGAATTACGACAACAGTTTGTGCTCGTTAACAATACGCGGCCGCTTCCAAAGTCACTGATCTATGAACTGCTACCAACTGTTGACGGCTTGCCCGAAAGATTTACCAGTCGCAAATTCGCAGCTCACATTATTGATCTATTAAACTTCTTACCAAACTCTTCTCTATTTGGCGAGATCAAGCAACATACAAACCCCAAGGGAGTTTTAAGCGATATGGCGATGCAGAAGTTTGTAATGAACTCTGCTAACGACGGCGCCATTCGTAGCTTTATGAAATTCGATGACTTTGAGGGGCGCAGCATCGAACTCATCAACAATTTCTTTCACGCTGTGCGCGTGGTTTTCAGATCGGAGTGGGAAGGACTAGCGCCCAGAAACTCACGTTTGAAGCACGGGGCAGGCCTAGTATCGTTGAGTTTCGTTATGGAAATGCTTTACTCCGAGCAAGGTTCGGCCAGCAAAGAAGAGTTCATTAAAGGCCTCAAACTTTTGAAACCTCATACCGCATGGACAAGTGGTGAATGGCATATTTCAGAAACTGACCAACGCCCCTGGAACGGTATCCAAAATACCCCTACTGATATCGGACTACTTACGAAGTACCTGACCGAAAAGCTAAAACACGAATTGAAGCGTCGCTAAATACACGCCCAGTTCCGAGGATGGGAATATGCATAAAAAAGCCTTAGTTTTATTTTCAGGCGGGCAAGACTCCACAACCTGCCTTGCCTGGGCGCTAGAGCGCTACGAGTACATTGAGACTATTGGCTTTGATTATGGCCAGAGGCACGAAATAGAACTCCAGTGCCGGATAAACATCTTGCTGGAAATACGTAACAGGTTCCCAAACTGGGCTAAGCGACTTGGTGATGATCACGTACTTGATATCAAATTACTCGGCCAGATCAGCGATACAGCGATGACAGCCGAGAAGAAAATAGAATTTGAGAAGAACGGGCTTCCCAACACTTTTGTCCCTGGGCGCAATCTGCTGTTCTTCACCTTTGCTGCCGCCATCGCGTATCGACGAGGACTTAGCGTACTAGTAGGCGGAATGTGTGAAACGGACTACTCAGGCTATCCAGATTGTCGAGACAACACGCTAAAGTCGCTGCAGGTGTCTCTCGGCCTTGGCATGGATTTACCGTTGGTTATCGAGACACCCTTGATGTGGCTGGATAAGAAACAAACATGGGACTTGGCCAAAGACCTTGGCGGGCTTGGCTTTGTCGAGTTTGTTCAGGAGGAAACCCACACCTGTTACCTAGGCGATCGTCAGCGTCGACATGAGTGGGGATATGGGTGCAATGACTGCCCGGCTTGCGAATTGCGCCGAAACGGCTTCGAGGCATTCCAGCGGGATAACGACGTATGACCTACAGCGTTAAGGAAATTTTCTACACCCTGCAAGGAGAAGGACTTCGAGCGGGCCGGCCAGCAGTATTCTGTCGCTTTGCTGGGTGCAACCTCTGGAGCGGCCGGGAAGCCGACCGCTCCCAAGCGGTATGCCAGTTCTGTGACACCGATTTTGTGGGTACAAACGGAACCTTGGGAGGTAAGTACCTGAGCGCGGAGGCCTTGGTCGAGCGGATCAGTTCGCAGTGGCCAGTTGGCCAAGCGCACCGTTATGTCGTGCTCACAGGAGGTGAACCGTTGCTACAGGTCGATGAGGACCTGATCAATGCACTTCATAACCAAGATTTCGAGGTAGCGGTTGAGACAAATGGGACCATCGCAGCGCCTGCCGGTATCGACTGGATCTGTGTGAGCCCCAAGGCTGGCACTGAATGGGTACAGCAAAGCGGTGACGAATTGAAACTCGTCTACCCACAACCGGGACTGCTGCCCGACACCATTACCGCCAATGACTTCAAGTACTACCTATTACAACCAATGGATGGTCCATTGCAACGGCAAAACACTCGATCCGCAATTGCCTATTGTCAAGCCAATACCAAGTGGCGACTGTCCGTGCAAACACACAAAATATTGGAGATCCGCTGATGTCCACGCCTCCGGTTGCTCTTCCCTCCCCTTCGCCCGCCGCTGAGTCCATTCTCAACTCGAATAGCAACACGGTCTGCGAATTGTCGCAGCGGTTCTACTTTGAGGCTGCCCATACATTGAATCGTGGCATAGAGACCGAAAGTAGCCGCCGCATCCATGGGCATACCTATGAAGCGGAGGTAACCGTCGCAGGCCAACCAGATGCCACCTCCGGCATGCTAATTGACCTAGGCTACCTACGAAGCGAGATTGCACGTGTTCGCGAGATGCTTGATCACCGGCTACTTGACGAGGTGCAAGATCTGGGGCCGGCCACAATCGAAAACCTGTGTGCTTTTATCCGTAAGCAACTCGAAGATTCAGTACCCAGCCTCTGCGCCGTGATGGTGGAGCGCCGCCTCAGTGGTGACCGCTGCGTTTTGCGCTGGAGGAAATGATGACCTTTTTCAAAATCATTAAGTCCATAATACTCCAACACCTAAATAGACTTCCGCTCCACTCCCTCTATAAACTCACGAATGATGCTTGAAGCCCCCTTACCATGCGGATAGATAATATCTCTTCTTACACTAATCACAGGATAGAACGCCTGATGTTTTGAACTGCGAGATGAGAATACAAAATAATCTGCGGTTTTAGCTAGATGGCACAAGGCTGGCGTAGATGTATGATCGCTGTTGATCTCAACCCTGAGCCCTTTAAAAATAATTTCCAGTACATCCCTGGCGCGGCGCGCGGCCCCCTCAGTGAGGGTGTAGATAGCCAACAATTTTCCTTGTAAGTCAGGGACTGATCTTATCGCTGAGTCGGTATCTGAGTTAGAGTCTTTGTTATCGGTAAAGTCTGGAACTGACTCACCGACCTCAAGAATTTCTCGCATTAGCACAAAAGTCAACTGGCGTACCGCTGGGTCTTTAATTTGCCTCCAATGTTTTGCCGCGAAATCCTGTAGCGCTTGCCAGACCTGGCGACGCAATGGCTCAACTGGGCAGGGCGCATCCAGTAGCACATCCACCGACTCCAGCATTTTGGAATACGCTTCAGGCCCTTTATTGACCTCCCACAGCATTAATATCGCGTCGATCAACCTCGTATATTCATTGACGGTGAACGGTTGCGCTAACATCAACTGTGTCAGTTGCGCGGCCAGTGACAGCAATGCTGGATTGACTACGGAATCAAGGGCTAGCAACTCTAACAGTTCTAACCAGAGAACTCCTTGGCAAGTCAGGTCCCGCTCCTCCAACCAATCCAGGAGCAGTGGCAGCGTGTTACGAAGAACCGCCTGCCCAGCAGGCGATCCGGCCTGGATACAGTGAAGCAACTTTTTCGCGCTAAAGGATTCAACTGTCCAATTTTCGCAGTACTCTTGTGCCTCACGCTCCAGTCCACCATCTAGCGATTCAGCATCATCCAAGCGCTGAAACCAACTATTCCAACCGCCTAACTGTTCTTTAGAAAAGCGCTTCTGCATATCTTGCCAAATTGCAGTCATCATAGGAAATGACTGCAGCGGTTCAAACCAAGACACAGGCATGGCCTGCAACTGCTGCCACAATTGCTGCAATTCACCTAATGACACATCCAGCGATCGCTGCAGTAACGCTTGTACCGCTCCAGGCCCCTCCTCCTGAGCTTTCGACTCACCGACCACCGTCTGTATATCAACCTCAGGTTGAACTACCTGAACTGATCCTGCCCAATGTAGTAGTTTTCTTAACCAGTCCGAATCGACAAAAACGGGCGCATGCTGCTGAATCTGTACATTCCCCAACACAGCGGCACCAGCAACCCACAACTGCCAGTCTTGCTTAAAGCTTTCGTGAACCTCAAACAGCGGAACTGACATGAATAGCGGGTTTAACGGGTAGCACAAATCAGCCAACTCATCCCTGCTTTCCCCGGCTATCACATCAGTAATAAGCAGCCGATTGAGTCCCAGATGCCCCAGCGCTCGAAGCATTATGCGAACTAGCCGTAACGGTATACGACCGCCGAGTAGACTGGGCAAGCGTGGATGGTTAATAATGTCCTGCCAACGGTCTGCTGAAGCCAATGCCTGCAACTCTAACGATAGCAGGTTAGGCGGGCTGAAACCTCCCGAGTTCTTAAGTTCGCCGTAAAAGCGCCAAGCATTTTCGCCATCATGTAGTCGGTAGGCCAACATGAAATCACGCAGAACTCGACCTATTGGCCGTTTAGCCAATGACATAAGTGCGGGACGTTGACGATACAACTGCAGCACATTAGCGAGCACTGTAAATATCCGGTGTTTCTGCTGTTCACCTACCCCGTCCAGCAAGTCAATACGCAACAACCCTGCGGGTGAACGCGCTAGCAATGCACTTTGTCCCTCATTATTTGGAGTGCTGATTAGACCATAACCAGGAGCGGTACCCGCCGTTCCTAAGAACGCCGAAAGTACCTGACGTAACTCCTCCAGCGCTCGGCCATCCTCAGCCGCTGCGTAGAAACATAATTCCGGAGGTCGACTGTACGGCAACAATAGCGGCCACTGCCCGGCACAAGCACTTTTCAGCAATGGTTCCAACAAACGCTGATGCGGTTGCGGGTATTTTCCGGCAATTACTTTTTCTGGATCGATCTTATTATCGACCGAGAAAAATGGTTGCAACCAGGCCGGCACTTCGCTCATGAACACGCCTCGAAGCGGTAATAATCTTCAAACTCCAGTAGCGCTTCGGAAATTATCTGCGGGTTATTTGTCAACATGACGTGCTCGTCGTTGCGGTTTGTACCGCTCCAAGTGTAGTTCATTGAACCCTTCAAAAAACAATTTTTAGTAAGCAGGCCTTTGGTATGAACCTGATCACTGTACTGGTAACAAAAATCTTGATCGGCAACCAAGCGACCGCTCAGTTGTTGGACAAACCGACGACTGTGAACGTCGTCTCTGGTTACAATCCGCAACCGGCAACCACCGTTAACTGCTCGCGCCAATACCTCATTAAAACCAACCTCTCTATTGCCCCAACCAGGTTCAAGTGCATCCCACTGCCCGGAACAGTTGTCCAGAACAGGAAAGTCACTCAGCCAGGGTGACACTAGCCATATAGGCTCTGGACGGAGTAATAGACCCGCCATTAACCCGCCAAGTACTTCACGAAACTGCCTACGCCCCAGAGGGCCGTGTAAAAAAATTTGACGCTGATCAGTCATGCTAAATCTCTTATTGAATGGCCTCAGCCAGTTCGATTCGCAGTACCACACTATCCTGCAACCGAGCCATAGCCCCGATGCGCGGATACAACCAAAGCCCTAAGTGATCAACCGGTTGCAACTGAATCTCAGCAATCAGTTGCGAAATATTGGTGATCTGCGTACGCGGAAGTAGCAGGTCCGCACGCCCTGCTCGGCATAACACTCCGTGCAACTCAGCCAGGTAGCCAGAGGAGAGTTGAACAAGCGGTTCTTGCTCTGCAAACAGAAAACTGCCAAGTAAGCGTTCAGTGGTGGCAACACCGTTTTGGAACGGGTTGTAGTAACTCATCTCAGACTGACGAATGGCATTGCCACGTGGCCACAACAACCCCTGATTGCGGCACAGCCCTTGGAACACCTCAACAGGGGTTGCCTGCTTACCCAGATCTTTGGACGCAAGTGCATGAGCTGCGATATTTAGGGCCCATTCAAGGCCGCTATCAGCCTCCAACGCTCGCCAGGCGCTCAGTAATTCAAACAAGGCTGCGTCAGTGGAGTCATTGCTGCCAGGTCTTAGAGCCCTCGAATACAGCACACTCAAGAAACTGTGACTCAGGGCAAAGCCTTCGCTGAGCAGAAGTCGGTGCAGTTCTGCATTGGCTTCACGGCGGCACTGCAAATCACCGGCCCCTCGCACCGAGGCTAATGCATCAGCCAGATTGCCTCCTGGGACTACTAGCCCCAGCAATTGGTACAGATCAAAATCAATCTGTTCATAGTCACTTGGCTGTAGGCTACGTGCGAGAGTATTAAGAACGCGAAGCGGATCATCGAAATATACTTGCTCCAAGCGACTTATAATCCCGTTACCCCCAGCCTCCGACTCACTCAACCAGATCTCCAGGCAGTCCTCCAGCCATACCGCATCGGCCAATACCGCCCGCTCATCAACATCCGGCAGCAGTACGCACATTGTTCGCTGGGCAGCGGCAGCGAGAGTGTTGGCTAACAATGTGCGACTCCAGAGAGGCAATTCAGGTAGCAAATCTACATCCACCCACAGTGCACGGGCGCACTCCTGTAGGCAGATGAGCAGATCATCCCGCGCCAGTAACTCACGCAGATCCGCTTGTAACTTTTGCTCTTGCACAGAATCCAACTGTTCATCGGGTTGAAACAAACTCTGTGGAATTTTACGCAAGCGCTCAATACCGGCAGTCGTGTGCAACCGAGTTAACGCACTGGTTAATGGTTGAACCTCTGTAGGATCTAGATCAAACAACTCTCCGGCCAAAGCGGCTAAGTAACACTCGGCAATCCAATTTGCCTTGAATGGATCACCATCAAGAATATCTAGTTGATCAACAAGATGACGGAAGAATAACGGGCGGAGTCCACGTAAAACCTGCGGGCTTGGCAACATATCGCCAATCACTTGATCGCTAATCTGAAAGCGCAAACGCATGCCATCGACCCACTGCCGCGCACCGATAGCTACAGGTTCACCCCTGCGCTGCCAGTCAAATCTCACCCGGGTATTTTCCCCGTTGGTAAACCGCAAACTGGCATTCGCTGCGGTGCTGAATCGCACCACCTCCAAAGGAGTCATTTGCTGGTGCAAACAGAAGGTCACATCGGTCAGATGTCTTCCCCAACTTCCGACTGGAGGCTCATGCACCTCAGTCAATGACGGCACACGAAACTCGGCTTGCCACACAAGTCGCGCGTTGCTTTTCTCAGTTAGATTTAACTTCGGCTCGAGACGACGGGTATAGACGACACTTGGGCGCAGTACTGTCAACGGGTGAGCAGCGCTACTGCCAACCAGGCCCTCATCACGTAACTGCTCGCCAAAGGCCTCAAAAACCTCAAACTCGGACTGCTGGTCGACGCCAGGTTCAGGAACGAAACTTGCTGGAATTAGCCAGTCAGCATCCAAGTTGCTGTCAATGGCATAGCGCTTGGAAATCCGTCCAGGGGCAAACTCGCGTAGAGCTTGGAAAATCGGCAAATCTGTCCACTCGACGCTCACATCCACACCGCGCACCAAGGCAATAAACAGACTGGGTAAGCTCAACTCGGCAAACAGCGCTTCAGGGATAAACTCCGGTAGTGGTGAACTTCCTTTAGCCAAATCTTCCCAGAGTTGGCCATTGGCGCACCAGTCGGTAACCAGTTTGCGCTGCAGAGCAGGTAACAACTCAAGCATAACCGAACGCGGCGGAGCCCAAAGAATACGCAGCAGAGCATCGTTGTCGACATGCAGGGCATCTTTCAAATAAGCAGTGAACTCATCTTGCTGGCTTCCAGGCTGCAGTAGTTGCTCAACTAAAACCAATAATCTCTTGCAACCACTCCTATTAGCCTGAGGCTTTCGCAGTATCGTCCAAACTGCACCACTGCCTAATTGCTCACTTAGCCAGTCGAGTAGCGCCATAGCTGCTTGCATTTTCTGAATATGGCTGTTGTGTAACGGCAGACTTTGCCGCTTAATTTCTGGGCTAAGCAACTCTTCGTAGCGTTGAAATGCAACTCGATCGCGACCAAACTCGGAAAGGACTACCAACATCCAAGGGCGCATGGTACGAGAGCGACCTGCTCGGCCCTTGCGCTGCAAATATGACGCAACATCACGCGGCGCCTTGTGTTGCAGTACAGCCCCCACGGCAGGGTCGTTGAAACCCACCTCAAGTGAGGCCGTGGCAACGACAATTTCAGCGTCAGCATCGACTCCCACATCTTGGCTTGATGTACGACCGATTACCGCGCGATCATCCTCACTGAGCAAATGGCCTATGTCAGTGCCCACCCTCCAGTCTTGCCCTAGACGAACACGTTCTAGAGGATGCACCGCTTCTTGCTCATCTACACCCTGCCCATCCTTCGGACCGCGCAAGCTAGCCAGTGTGGGGTGGTGAGGTGTTAGCCCCCACTTATTCGTACGCCATCCTTCGGCATCTGCAAGCTGGTGATAAAGACGATTGTTGGCGTCCAAGTCGTCGGTAAAGACGAAGGTTTTACTTCCCCACGTTCCCTTAGAACAGCCCTTGCGGGCATCCAGAATACGCCTAGTTAGCATGCTCGCCTGAATGGTGGTCGATAGCAAAGCAGTCTGTGAGACCGGATCACCACGCAGCACCATCAGGTACTCCGCCCCCTCATCAAACATTTCATCAGGCAACGGTTCAACCAGTTCAACACGCTCTTGGCGCGCCCCGACCAGTTCGGCAAAAAACCGTGCGGCATCGGTCAAGGTTGCAGATAACCCCACAAAATGAGGCCGGCATTGAGCGCGCCTCATCCAACGCCGGAGTAGATACGCCGTCTGAGCCCCACTGCTACCGCCGTAGGTGTGCACCTCATCAAGTAACACTAGCGTCGGCCCCGCTTGCGGGCCGACACCAAAAAGATGGTTACAACTATAATCCCCAAGTTTCCGATTGAGCATCTCAGTGGTGGTAAACAAAATATCCGGCGGGATATCTGCCTGGCAATGGCGAGTCAAGGCCACTTCGTCATCGGCCACTCGATGCCCGCAGCGATTGCATTTAACCTCTTGCAGGCTGGCAATCCATTCCATCTTTCCGCCGCAACTACTGCTGGAGCAACGCAGCAAGTCAAATGCCAGACTTGGTTTCTTCGTTTTAAAATCCACCCCAGCCCATTGCCACTCAGTAGGAGTATCACCGTAGAGCGCGCCAATGCGAATCTTGCGCCCAATTCCAGCCTGCATCAGGCCATCGAGTTTACGGCACTGGGTCCAGGCCTCCATAAACTGGTCTTTGAGCAGTTCATTTCGCGGATAGACGGCTAGAATCCGCACCCTGGGTGTGTGATTGCCCAGCAGGTCTGCAGCGAGCGCCGCTAGTCCTGGCAAGTAGAACGACAGCGTCTTTCCACTACCTGTACCGGCACAAACAATGGTGCCGGAGGCATGGGTCTGTCCATTGCGATGCGCACTGAAAGCCTGCAAAATTCTCGATGTGGAGCGGGTCTGAAAACCGGCCAAATCCAGTGGGTTTCTGGCCGACTCGAGTAATGACTCAATGGCTGCTTTTAAATATTCAGAGGCATGCATCCCCGGCCACTGCAACCACTGAGGCAACAGTTGCGCCGGATCCTGATCGCGTTTGGGATAACTACGAGGTCGCCGTAAAAAGCGGAAATCCGACACTAGCGTACGAGAGCGATCTATCGGTTGCTTAAGAAACCATTGCCGGAGATTGCGATATAGGTGCGCCGCCTCGCCCATTCTCGTCCGGTAAACCTTCATCAGTCCTTCCGGATGGGGTACCTCGATGAGCATCGCATGCTTTATCAATGCCCTTCGTACATCGTAGGAGTCATGATCTGGTAATACTTCTTCTAGGATGTGCAGTACCTCTTGCTCACTGAAAAAGCCCCCGGTATCTCCCCAAACCAGCAGCCTAGTTTCATGCTCTTCCAACTTATCCAAACAAGCGTGCAACTCATTCAGCGTGATGCTCATGAGAATTTCAACCTTTGCGTCTTATTAGAAAATGACCAAGCAGGTCGTTCTTCTGCAACCACTCAAAGACCTCAAGACTCATAGCTGATAAAGGCAACCAACCTTCTCTAAACAACTTAAAGAAATTCTTTACAACATCAGGAAGAGAGCCCTCCAACTCAGAACTGACTTCCTGCATTTTCTTCGTCAGATCCTGCAGAATCGCAATATTTTCTGAACTTAAAGGCCCCCTCTTCTCAAGAGTCGAAAACTCCTTCTGCCAAGCTATATAAGATCTACAGAACTCCGCACGCCCGGGAATATCTTTTTGACTTTCCAACACAGAAGGCAACACCAGTGATCGCTCTTTCAAAGAGGCAACCCACGCCCTCCAGCAGGAATCGACCTTCCCCTCCAAGTAAATCGTTAACGATTCAAGAGACACCTTAGCGTTATCTAAAGAGTCGTCCTGTCTCGCGGCCGCTTTTAGTTGCTCCCAGACCTCTATGCAGGACCTGAGACTCGCAGAGGCTTTAGCAATTTTGCCTTGAACTTCCTCATCGAATCGAATCAATTCCGGAGCATCTGCAGGAAGTTTTTTGAGCACGGCTACCTTGTCGACCAACACCTTAAGAGTCGTCGCCGCATCAATAAACCGCCCTCTAATCGCGTCACACTCAGCTATTTGACTCTCAGCCTGACCTGAGGACTGGTTCAACTGCTGTTGGCTGCGCAAACTTTGGACCTGTTGTTCAAGCGCAATCACGGCTTACCTCCTCTAACTTATCCAAAGTTGCAGATAGGTCATCAAACAACTCAGCAACAAGATTTTGCGCATTAGCCAAATTATTACCACCCCATTTATTATTCTCCGTAACTAGACTAGCCAGCGCATGCCCATAGACAATTTTCCAATGTCCGAGCACCTTCAACACGAATTCCAACTGCTTTCCATCCAGTCGATTGACCTGCTCAAGGCGCTTAACCACATCAACTTCGGCACGCATTGCTAGAAGACCTTTGATCACATCCCAAGTCTTACTATTTTTCAACTTTGCCAGGGAGTCCTGTAAGCCTTTTCCATTGGGCAAATCAGTTCGCGGTAAAGGATAATGCTGTCCCTCATCACTGATTTGTCGCACAAGAGCTATCATATCATCTAGCAGACCACAAAAAACCTCGTAGCGAGAGCAACCCTCCAGCACCTCTACTGCACTAAAGGCTGGTTGCAAAGCAGCAACAATACCTTTAGCCAGTTTTACCAATTTTGGCTCTGGGTTGCTCTTAGCGCCCCTAATCGCTTTAAGCACTAGATAACCATCCATACCATGAAAACTGGCAGAAACTAGTTTCAGCCAAGCATCACGTTGAGCATCCCATTCCTCAAGCACTTGCTGACGTGCAGACTCTAACTCGAGAACAACAGGAGGAAACTCTACCTCGCGAATTTGTTCAGTTGTTTTGAGCAACTCATTTAAGCGTTCTCGATCATTACTGCTACCCGCCAACAAACCCAAGGTCATGGCTGACTGCAGTTGCGCACTTAACAAACCAGATAATTCTTGCTGCGCCTCAATCGCTAACGTCTGCAAAACATCAGGCACCCAACGCGCAGCGAAAGCCTGGCAAACCAGGAAATCATCAAAGCCATTAGCGTATTGCCAATCAGCATACGGAGGCTTCCGATTGAAATGTTCATAACGCAACAACGCCAGAGTTACGCTTTGTAAAAAAGCAGACTTCTGCGGGGCATCAAAATCTTTGTCTAGAAAAAAGTTAATTTTACTCGACACCAAATTCCCTTCCGCATAAGGCAATTCAATTAGCGGACGATTACCAACTAGAAGAGACGGCAACTCCTTTAACCCTAACCAGTCTAGATGCTTATATCTCTTTTCTGTGTGCAAATCATAGATACGCAAAAGCCCCGTTCGCAAATCGCGAGCATCATGCTGCCCCAATTTTTGTTTACGCTGAAACCATAAAGTAACAGTATCCTCCAATTGATCCAGTCGCGCCTGATCTGGATCTACCTTCACTCGCGGTTCAACCTTATTTTCACCGAGATTTTCTGCACTAAGCGAGGTAACAGGAACTGCAGCAGAAGCAACTACTCCGTCCTTAAGCAACAAAGCCAGACCATCCAAGCCAAAGGTCTTAGCAACATTTCTATCTAACTTACTTTGCAATTCATCTAACGTACGACTTCTATACCCCCAGATTGCCGCTGTGGTCTTAGATCGCTCAGGATCATTAAGCCTCTGCAAACCACTACTTAATCCTGCACCAACAGTAACCCCTGCAAATCCTGCCGGCGGAAAACGACTGGCCAAGCATAGGTCCCGGTAATCACGCAGGACGCGTAGAAGAATTTCATTCAAAATCTGGCGAGGATTGAACTTCAACTCTTCATCACCTTTGCAGCAAAATTTATCTGACAGACATTCAATGGCATTACGATTGAATGGAAACAATGGCACATTACAATGCGCGTAACCGAATGACTTTATATCGTCGCCGTCATCATTATCGGAATTCGACCAAATGGGCGGCCATGAACCTTTCTCTCGAACCAACCAGGAAGACTTCAACGTTTCACTACCATAGCGTGCAGCATTCAGATAGCGGCCGCAAAAATCGACAATCCGCTCAAGGGTCTGCTCACGATCCTGCCCATGCTCGCGAATATACCACTCATATTGTGCACGGGTTTTAATGGTGTCCTGGCGTCGCAGATATCCTTGGTAGCCGTCGGTTACAGCAATAGCTGAACGCAATGTGCACAACTCTTGCTCACCGTCATACACAGACTCTTCTAACAAACTTTCGATCAGTACATCTTCAATTGCTGAGATAGCCGCCATGTCCTCAACAAGCACAACCAGAGTGCGATCTTGTTGCTTCAATGATCGACGAATCTCCTTGAAAAGGTCTTGAAAACTGCCGCCACTGAACTGAAACAACTGCTGAAATGCTTTACGGGTCGACTCGCCAAGAACCTCACTAAGTACACTCGCAGCACTTTCGCGAGATGCAGCACTGGTATTGAGTTGCGTTTGACTAACATAGCGCTTTGCGTTACTCGCCAAATCATCCAGATTGAAATTAAAATCCAGATCCTTAGCACTTATTTGATAACTATTACAACTCAACTCTTCATCTGAGGCTCCGTCAGTCAGGCGAGAAGCGAATTGGTAAATGCAATGATCAGGCTTAAGCAAACCAAGCCTGAAGTATGAGTCCTGAATCAACTCAGAGAGGCCTGCACCTTTACTGGTATGAGCATATATTTCCTTAAGGCGCGCCTCTTCTTTAGCATCTGGTCGAGTCCCATTCGCGCGATGCATTTCCACGATTTCTGTAACTTTACGGTTCAAGTGCCTCAACTGCTGCCCCATAAAGGTAAGCAATAATTCTGCCACCTCATGAGTATTTAACCGCTCGCTCACCTGTCTTATTTTTGTCCTTGCTTGCGCGAAAGTCTCTCCATCTAAGTCCTTCAGTAGAATATCCAATACTTGCCGTAGACTGGCATTCTTTGGAATGCGCACGATATGCCAGTCTGCAGACGCTGGATGAAGCTTTAACTGAGCATGCAACCAACGAATTAGATGGGATTTCCCCACACCAGAGCGACCGATTACTGGAATTGGCCTCTCCGTCAACAAGAAGTGCTTAAGCAGATCCTCCTCATCACAAACTGTATCCTCGCCACTCCCCACTCTCTGCAGTAGCATGGGTTCATGCACCGCCAACAGAACGTGCTCGGCCAATTCCTCAGCTTCGGTCCGTATACACTGGGCGATATTCTCAGGCAGCGGCCAGTAATTGATCAGATTCATGCATTCACCTCAGAAAGGTAAACTACTTCACTAACGAAACGATGTTTTCCTTCCGGCAGTTGTAGTTGCATGCTGGAGGTATCGTCTGAGGCCTTATCAAAGCGCAGACGGAAAGCACTTTCTAAGCGAACAAGAGCATGACTTAGAGATGGACTGACCTGATGAACCTCTCTCGGGTGCCATCCTAATTCCTGCATCAAGGGTTCTAGCAAGCGACGGTAACGTCCACCGTCCAATAATGGGATCTGCTCAGCCAATCGTTCAATAAAGATTCTTAGCGACAGCTTGTTATCACTTCCAAACACAGTCTGTAAATGCGGCTCAATAGCACGAGTTGGATCGACGATATAGCCAGCACCAAAAGGCTCGAGAAACCCCAGAAAATCGCCGTATTGTAAAAACGTAGGTAATTCGTTACTTAAGTTCAGGCCTCGCTCACCTGGCAGCCAGCGGTTTACCGCTTTTTGTGCATTACCATTTTTTCCAGGCAGTACCGTTTCCCCCCCCATAAAGGTGTAGCCCTGCTGCACCAACAAACAAGTCATCGCACGAAAAAAAGGCTCTGTATTCTTATCATCAAGTATGGCCTGATCTGTTTGCGACCTTGCATTAGCTATTAGTAACTCCAACACTCTTTTAGGCAAGTTACGCTCTGTTGCTTCGGATGACACCGATATCATGGTATCGTCATCCTTTAACCACAGACCCTCTTTGATCCAAAAGTCCAGATTCCACTCAAAACGCCTCATTGCCGTTCCATCGGCATCATCTGCATCATCTGCGTCTTTTTTTCTCTTAGGCGATAACTTAGGTAACATTTCAGGCCGTAAAATTCCCAACAACTCGGCTCGCGAAACTGGTTTATTTTTGCGAAGCAGTACCCGATCAATCAGGCTCAACAACACCAAACTGCTGCCTGGATGGGCATTGTTAATCATCGACACTATTGAAACTCCTGACAAAAACTTTCAAGTTCTCTGCTGCCGGGGTGACACTCCCACCAAGTGCGATGGGGTAAAAGTGGATCGGACAACTCTTCCGGAGCGACGATGACCCTAGGGCGGGGATCAAAATCCGACGGAGGTAAATGTGTTTCTGTCGGCATCAGAAGTACCAATTCGACCCAACTCCCGGCAGCATCTTGAGGCTCAAAAGAACACCAGAACGGCAAATTCTCCCAAGAACTATCCTGGAAAATTTCACTCAATACTGTATGACTGGCGCGTATAGCCTGAATTTGCTTACTACGTAGTAAGCCCTTCAGCCAGAAACGCCACTCTTCAAGCAGATCACTAGGTGTAACTCTACGATACGACTCGGTTCGATAACGAACTCGCAGCAACTGCGAAGTTGGCATCCAATTCGGCATAGGCGATATAGGCACACCGCGCAGGTGGAATACATGCCCCAGCGTCGGGGTAAAAGCCCCTCGTCCCTGGCAACGACACCCAGGACATCCGCCACAACTTCGCTCGGGAGCGACCGCACTAGGACGATAGAACTCATCCAAAATCCAGCATAGTGGTTGCTTTGCATCATTTAACCATCCGATTAAACGAGCAAAGCCATCGGCCCTCACCTTTTTTTCTTGATTGCGGCGCATTACTACCTGCTGCTGCCACACCTCTGGAGACAAATGAGCGTCAATGAGGATCTGAACACCAATCCGACTGTAATACGCTTCAAAGTATCCTGTTCGGATTTGCTCATCTTCGTGTGTTAACTCACCCTCAAACTCTGGGGGGTCGGGAGGCGAAAAAAATAAACGAATCAACCCCGCACGCTGCATCAACTGTAGCGTGCGTAGATTCCACTTTTCGTTACGCTCACTATGCCGTGGTAAACCTCGATGCAGCGCCGACCGGGAAATGGTGAAATGCTCGCCGCAACGCTCCTGGCTTTTCAACAGCATTTTCCAGCGTTCCATTCCTAACTCTGCAGAAATCAACCTCTCGTGCGACAAGCTTTCCGCAATATTCAACTGTCCCGGGTGATATATCATCCAAGACCAGCAGGCCGTACCGTCACGCCCCCCGCGACCTGCCTCCTGATAGAACCGATCTAGGCTTTCTGGCACGGTTGCATGCAGTACCGAACTCACGTCAGACTTATCCATGCCCACACCGAAAGCGGAAGTTGCGACCATAATGTCCAGTTGGTCACACCCCCACATGCGAATCAAGGTGTCACGTTGGTCCGACGCTGTTGCACCGTGGAACAAACCGACTCTGTTAAACCCCTGGGATAGCAGAAGGCTCTTCCAAGACTCAGCCTCTTTTTGCTTCGTCGTGTACAAAATCAGAGGGCGAGGTAAACGCTGAATTGCGTCCAGCACCGCGACTTTATGCGCCTCAGGTCCTGCAGTTTTAAGAACATTGAAATTCGGCTCAGGACGTAAAAAACTGCCGTGAATCTCTATAGCCTGTTCGTCTTCAAGAAGAAATGAGTCTTTAAGCAACTGCAAAGTCGGCTCACTGAATGTTGCCGACATTAAGATCGTTCGTATGCCTTTCGATGAATGTTCTTTAAGAGAGCGAAACAGAGGTGCTAATAACTGAAACTCTGGGCGAAACTCAGCACCCCACTGATCAATAATGTGCGCTTCATCAACAACCAGAGCTTCCAACTGCCCCTGCTGGGCCAACCGAAACAGCATAGGTCGCAACTTGCCAATTGCTAACTCAGGCGAACAAAACAAAATACGCTGAGTGCCAGTTTTTAACCGATCGAGGACTTGCTGGCGCTCATCCTCCTTCTGTCCCCCATACAAGGTGTAACTGCCTCCATGGCCACAATCCGCGTGGTCAAGAACCTCACCTGCCCGACTCGCCTGCTCTAGCGCTAACCCTACTGTTGGCACAATGACCAGTACCAGTTTTTGCTTTCCTGCAAAAAGGCTAACCGCATGAATAACTAGCGTTTTTCCACTACCGGTTGGCAGGTTTATAATCAGCGTGCTGTCTGGCGGAGAGGTAAGAACAGTACGTACCGCTGCTTGTTGGCCAAGGCCCTGGTATGAATCAAATTTGTCATTTTTAAGCTTTTGCCGTAGCGCCACATCCATCGGTACCGACTTCAAATATCGGCGTCGGCGATGCCCATACACAGCAAGCGCATCATCATCCAAAACTTCTACCATCCGTACATGTCCGGTCATGAAATCCTGAACTAGACCAGCCCGACTGAGAGACAAGGAATCAACCGCATTGGTAGGTAGTTGCAACACAGGTTGGACAATATTATTTGCCAATGCGCAACCCAGGGCATCGCGGCACGCAGTTGCGCGGTCACCTGGGCCTGATTTCCAGTCCCGAAAAACCGTTAGTAATCGAATAAAAAATGACTCAGTCAGAGCTCCCGACTCGCTCACAAGACCAGGACTCAACAATGCTGCTTGTAGTGCGTTCCATTGCGCTTGCATCACCCCTCCCTCAGCATTTTTTTTGTGCACACCACTACCGCGCGCATCGATAGCAGATGCAGTTGCGGTTCAAACGAAGAGATTGTCATTTTTGGCAAATCCGCTAGAGTCTGTTGGCGACTCAGAGACATGATGTCCAAGACCATTCGCCTCCAATGCTCTGCAGGTAATAAGGACTCCAGTTCAGGCCAGACGTCACTGCGTAAATTGATATCTTGAAAACCAGGGTTTGATTTGTCGTAAGGCCATTCCAAAGACCTCAACATGCTCTCAGAAATTACCAGACTGCCATCCTCTGCCAGCCAGTGGCTATATACTGAAGGCGGCATAACCTCATCACCACGGAGTTGCTGCTGGCGACCAGCCCCAAGCTTCGTTGCGGCCACCATCCAATTAAGACGGAAAAATATTTTCGGTGCGCTCAAGTTGCTTTTTTCCAGCACGCGCAAAAAAGCACTGGTTGCCCCCCGTGAATCACTAGCGGCCAGTTCAAATATGCAATCCACGAATGGCTGACCGTAACGGAAAGGGTAGACATCCGCTTTAACTGAAACCTGCTGCCGCGAAAAGCTCATTGGAGCGGTGTACGGCGGGTTACCACTTTTCGGATCAATCCCCGTGACACAACCCTCGATAAAGGTCCTCACGTCCACTAGGGTACGACCGCCACGCTCAGTGGGGTCAAGGCCGAAGCCCAACCTGAATTGCTGCCGCAGATCCCCCTCTAGCCTGAAGTTCAAGCCGCGCGTCATCCAGGCACACATGCGGCCAATCTGCTCCTCAGCAATTTCGTCCGCCTCAGAAATTTTTTCGGCGAAATCCTGTGCCTTGGCGACTTCCTCGTCCAATGCAAGCAATTCTTCCTGTACCTTCACCCGACGGCGCTCGCGATCCAGCAGGCCACCCTCGCCGCTCAATTGCTTAGCGCAGGCAAGCAACTCTTCATCACCGGATCGCGCGACTGCCTGCCAAGTCTTGTCGAGGTGCTCCTCCAGTACGTACTGCAAGCTAGCCACCGTCTGATCGAACACACCTACCGATGTGTCAAGCAGATCTAGCCACCGTCGGAATAAACCATCATGGTCAGACATCAACACCAAACTTTCCACAGGTCTGATGCCACGCAAATTTGCGCTGTAACGGTTCAATCGTCCCAGACGTTGTTCAACGCGACTGATCGACCTCGTTAGACTGTAGTGTACGGCGAGTTTCTGCCCTCCATGCAGGTTAAGACCATCTTCACCACCTTGATCGCAAACCAATATCCGCACAGAGCCGCCGGACTGCAAGAACTGCAAGTCGCGGTCGGAAGCATTGCGTTCTATATCTACAGCCAGAGAGTCACCGAGGGTAGCGGCAACATGATTCGCGACTACTTCGTCCCCGCAGAAAACAACCACCTTGCCCTTAGGGTTTTCGGCCAACCATCCCTCCAGACTCGCGATCAAACTCCGATCTTTACACGCCTGCTCGAGTGTGGCCTGTTTGGATATTTCGGCAAGAAAATCTCGCTCGGTTGCTTCGAGAGTCGCCGCCAGTTGGCTGACGAACCTATCGGCCCGCTGCTGGACCAATAATGGACTGCCCAACAAGTCGTCAACCCAGTTCAGGTACTTTCCAGAACTCATCGCCTGGAACGCATCGGGATCTCGGCAGGCCTGGCTGCGATACTCTTCCAACAACAGATCTAATGGCATGCTGCGTGGTTGTATCGGCCAGTATTGACGGCGCAACCCAGCCAATCCTGGAAACAACTGCGCAAGATACCCCATTTCCCGGCGATTACGAAGCATACGCTGATGCAGGCGGTAGTGTTCTCCGAGATAATGCCGCAACCCTATGATTTGTTGCTCGCGCTGCTCGCTGCTCTCCTCAGCGAAGAGATCCACCAGTGGCATCAAACTCCCGATCCGCTCATGCAACTCCTGATCCTCAGGAAATTTCCCGCGCATGTCCTGTAGTGCTGATTCCAATGCGGCGTTCGAGTTAGTCGGGGTCAGTGCGCTATACAACCCGCCAAGCCACTCACGCTCCTTGACTCTAGCGATGAAATGCTGAACGCCCGCGTCCGAGATCTCATAGGCTTCGGGACTCAAGCAGTGCAGCATCGCTAGAAAATTTTTTTCGTTCCCATTCAATGGGGTGCCTGAAAGTAACAGAACTGCCTCAGTTGTCCAGCAGGCCTCCGCCAAAACCTTAAACCGGTCATTCGAGCGTTGCTCGGAGGACCAGGCCAGCGGCGCTATTTGATGCATCTCGTCTACGACAACCAAGCTAGGCTGGCCACCCTCTCGCAACGCCATCACCAATTGCTCATGACTGCATATTCGAATCAGTTGTTCCGATCGATGCTTTGTGGACATCAACTCACCGAGATGAAATCGGCCCTTTAACTCCTCATGCCATTGAGTAACAAGAGAAGCCGGCGCCGCAATTAGCACATTGGCGTCGAACTTTTTCTGAAGCACATGCTCACGGATGATCAGCCCAGCCTCGATCGTCTTTCCCAAACCCACTTCATCCGCTAGCAAGTACTTTGGGCATGTATCCTGAAGGACACGTCGAACTACGGCAATTTGATGTGGTTCCAACTCCACGCTACTGCTGATAATCGCACCGATGGAACGGCAAGCCGCCCGCTGCTCGATATACGCTTCGAGAAAACCCTGACGCAGTGGGAAGAAGTAAGGCGCGTCGTTAGCCCTAGCCGCCAAGAACGCCGAAGGATCGAGAAAACCCTGCGTTCCAAGGTTCAGGCAATAGAGCTCATCAATATCGACAACCGCTTGATCGTTATCTTCAGCACGAAATATCACTAGATGCTGATTAAGTGGCCGAGCACCGCCGTACCGACCACGCCGCCAAATGCCTGTCGATGGATCTCGACAATAGACGATGGCTTCTTCATACAACTGGATTTTCTGAATGTCAGCCAGGTTTACCCTAACCTTTCGCGCCTCAGGGCTCAAAGGAGACTCGAAGAAGGTGACCTCGCACTCGCCTTTCTGACGATCCAATGCCGACAGTTTACCAATGCCAGGAAAGGCACTGGACAAAACCAATTCACCGACGCATAAAACCTGGTTCACTTCGTCCCTCTACCAGTATTTTCTCACTATCTTCCGCCTCTCACCGGCGACGTGGGCGAAGCCGTGGCGCCTGACGCTTCAACGTTAATGGGCGCTAATTCTGAGGCCAGCGCTTCCGTTGGCGTTCACCCTATCCGCTGGCCACATTCGGGTAAAGCCATGCGCAGTGTTTTTTTGCCATCACAGCTAGCACACGCCCGCAGCCATCGCCCGATCCTTGCGAAGGCGACAAACAACCACACTTTCATTCGCCTTACCGGCACACCTTGCCTTGCCTGATCCTTGAATATTGCCAGCGTATTAGCATCTAGACGCGACGCGATTCGTTGCAGGAGCCAAAGGGGCATCTCCATAGTGCTTGCCTGTACGGACAAACTGTTTGGAACAGACCTAACCACGCTGTCAATGCGCTGCTGAAAAGCAGCAATCCGATTGGAAAAATCTATCACGCCACGAAAGTCAGAACTCGGATGGGAGTCAGTATCCAGAGCGGTGCTATGCGCAAAGCCAGCAATGGCCTGGTATGTGGTCAACCAAGCGTTCCATGCTCATTTGAAGCCCAGGTCGTGAAATTCAAATAATGTGCTAGGTCGATCCCTGGTTTAGAGTTCGGGAATAGGTATTCCAAACGGTATTCCAGCTTTTTTCACCAAAGAAATTTCTAGTTAATTTTCAGATAGATATAAATCCATTTCAAATCCCCCCGGCTCCCAAAACCGGCCTAAAGAGCAGCCAAACCGTGCAGTCATAGGCTTGCTAACCAGCAGTCACCGCCGGGCTGGAACCGAAGACGGACAGCGATTTAGACCATGCTCAGCCTTGGATTTTGACCAATACATTGTCCAACGCCGCCAGCAGTGCCCGGCTACCGCCTCCGCTCTCAAAGTCCCTAAACAACTGCTCATTCAAGCCCCCCTTCGTAGAAAAATCACTACGCAAACCCGCAAAATCAACCCCTTCCGACGCGCATGCAAAATTCCCCAAGCTCGCAAACAGTGGTTTCAGATACCCCTGCGCCTTGGCACTGGGCATGCCCTTGCCCTCCAGCCAACCGGCTACCTGATCAAGAATGCCGAAATAGGTCCCCATCAATGCGCTAGCTACCGCCAACTGGTCGAACTCAGCCTTGCTGTCGCAGCACACAGCCGTCCCCAACGCATCAAATAGCTCGCTCACAATCGGGTCAGCCGGATAGATAGCTGTCACGCCTTCACGCTGGGCAACGAACGGTAGTGGGATAGCCCTGATGATGCGCTCAGCCGGTATATTGGCCCAGCGCGCGAGGGTTTCATGGTCCGTGGCGGCGATCACGCTGATGATCTTGGTGTTTGCAGGGATTACCAGGTTTCGCAGCACCTCCTCCGCAACCTGCCAACGGATAGCCAAGACCAGAATGTCGCATGAGTCTGCTACCTGCTGATTGCTCTGCCCCACCGTTACCTGTTGATACTGAGCGCTAAGACGAGAGGAAACCGGTTCACTCCTGGGCGAAACGATCACCGACGAGCAGGCTGAAAGTGGCGATGCCATCAAGCCGTGGATCATGGCTTCGGTGATTGTGCCCGTGCCGATGAAGCCGTAAATCATTCGTTTAACTCTCATAGGACCACTCATAAGCTATTGATTTAGGGGGCTGTGGGGTAATGCCAGTCAGTTAAGACTGCCGGGGCTGCTGTGCAGCCCATCGCCGGCAAGCCAGCTCCCACACCGATTGCACTGAACTCTAGCCATGCGCTGTACCTGTGGGATGCCGGCGATGGGCCGCAACGCGGCCCCAAATTGCTTAACTGACTGGCATTAGGCTGTGGGGGCGGATTTACCTGTGAATGCGATGGTGGTTGTACGGGCGCATTCGCGGGCTTGCCCGCTCCCACAGGGGATCGCGTGAGGGCTGACAGGTGGTGGCCACGGGATGTGTAGCGCCTGTGAGATCGAGCGCCGCCCGCGCGGCGCATCGCGAGCTGGCGCTCGCTCCTACGTTTGTTTCGGGCCAGTAACGCCAGTGCCAGGTGCGCGCGATCGCCTTGTTTGTTCGACGCGATATTGAGCCGTGCGCCAACGTGTTCGCGCGCGGATCCCGCAGGGATTATTGGGCCGGAAAAAACGCAGGAGATCACCCTGCCCTTTGGGCTGGGCTGTCGTGCAGAGAATTGTTGCTGGCAAACGCGGCGCATTTCCTGTGGCGGGATTACCCGCGGTTGTTGTTGCGGGAGCCGCGCTTGCCGGCGATGGGCGGCGAAGCGGCCCCGCGATTTCGAGGTTGTTGCATGGATTGCCGGGGCCGCTTCGCGCCCCATCGCCGGCAAGCGCGGCTCCCACAGGGTTCCCTGCTATATCAATGAGTTATGCGCAGTTCTATGAGAGCGAGCGACTGCTCGCGATGCGCCGCGCGGGCGGCGCTCGGTTTCACAGGCGCTGAGGATACTGTGACGAGCACCTGATCTCCCACAAGGTACGCGACACGCTTGCGAGCTATGTTCTCTGCGCGACAGCGCAGCCTGAAGGGCGGGTGCAGGGCCACGTTCTAACTCGACCGCTGCCTGAGCTGGAACCTCAACGAATATAACTACCGCCATTCACATCCAGCGTGGCCCCGTTCAGCGAAGCTTGTGACGGCCGCAACGTGAAGGCAACCAACTCTGCCACTTCTGCCGGGCTCGCCATACGCCCAACCGGGATATCACTCACCGCCGCAGCCTCTCCATGCTGAGCCACAAACTGCTCCGCCATGTCGGTACGCACCCACCCCGGCGCGATGGCCACTGCCACCACCCCGCAACCACCCATGCTCCGGGCAATGGACTTGGTCAGATTGATCAACGCCGCCTTGCTGGTGCCGTAAGGCAGGGCATCCGCAGCGTAGCCGCGCTGGGCCGCACGGCTGGCCATGTTGATGATTCGCCCACCACCATTAGCGCTGTAGTGCTGCACAGCTTCGCGGCTGAGATCAGCGGCAGCAAAGAAGTTAACCTGGAACTCACGGCGCCACGCCGCACGCCACTCTGCCGAGCTCGCATCCAGCGCAATTTCAGTGCGGATGCCGGCGTTGTTCACCAAACCGTGGATACGGCCAGCACTCAACTCCAGCGCGGCGTGCCAAAGCTGTTCCGGCCCGGCCTCATCACTCAGGTCGCCCTGCACGATCCAGCCATTACCGCCAATGCGCTCAAGCAATGCGCGGGCACCCTGCTCGTCCCGGCTGTAATGAATGATCGGGCGCGCGCCCTCAGCTGCCAACTGTTCGACGATCGCGGCACCAATACCACCAGAAGCACCAGTCACCAGTACGGTTTGTCCTGCCAGGGGGCGTGTCGGGTCATACATCAGTTATCACCTTATTGGTTCAAGAACGGGAAATGCTGCCCGCTTCAGAAGCCCGGGCAGCATGCCAGGGAATGCTAGTTGGCCGCGTTGGCCTGATTTGAAGCCTTGTCGACCAGTTGCTGGATATCGCCGGTGTCGCGTCGTTGGCGCAGGTAGATGTTCAGCACTTCCAGGTCAGCAGGTGAAATGTCGCGCCGCACACCAAACGATACGCCCTGCTTGGCCAAAGCCGGCTTGGGCAGAATCTCACGGGCCCAGGTGGGGTTGGCCAGCGCGAACAAGTGGTTGGTGTCGCTGGCATCAACCAGCACGTCGGCACGCTTGGACATGACGGCAAGGCGGGCTTCATCCATGCCTGGCAAGCGCATGATCTTGCCGTTATGGATCACCGAAGAAATGGCTTTGTCCTGGGCGGTGCCCGACATCACGGCGAAGGTCACTTCGGGCTTGTCCAGGGCCGCAATGTCCTCTTTCACATCAGCGACCTTGGGGTTGTCCTTGTTCACCAGCAGCGACACCTGGTAATCGGTGGCGGGCACGGTGAAGGCAACCGCCAGGGCACGCTCAGGGGTCTGGTTCAGCGCCATGGCCAGGTCCCATTTGCTGCTTTGCAAACCGGCCACCAGGTTGTCCCAGTTGGTGTCCACGAACGAGACCTTGACCTTCAGCACCTTCTCGCCGAAATCGCGGCACAGGTCGACAAAGTAGCCGCTGTACTCACCCGTCTTGGCGTCGCGCATCACATAGGGCGCGGCTACCGCCGCACCGCAGCGCAACTCGCCTGCCTTTTGAATACCTTGCCAAACGGACGTGTCTGCAGCCTGGGCAGCGGAGTGGGCCAGCAGTGCACCACACAGGCTTGCGCCAACCAACAGACCTTTCAGATACGAAGGGACCGGAAGAACCATTTCACACCTCACTGATATTCATTGTTTTTTGGCAGGAAGGTACGGCACTTTCTGCATGCGATTTTGTGTGCATGACTGCATTCACAATAAAAACTATGATAGGGGCTGTCAACAGCTTTGCTTGGTAGCGTTTCAGCCTTCAGGGGCGCTCTTTTGAACAGAAATACCAAAAGCTAGAGCAATCAATACGCTGCCCGATAATGGGTGAGTGATTTTGAAACATAGCGTGAGAATAAATGGATTTAACTCAACAATGCTTTCACCCCAAGCTTTTGTGCTCTGTAGGGTCCGCGCGAGCGGCAGACCGCTGAATGGAGGATGACCATGAGCCTGAACGATGAACTGGCGCTTTTGATTCGCCAGGAAGAAACCCTCCAGTTTCCACGTTTCAACGAGGAAACGGCTTGGCAACTGGGCAGTCTTCTGTACCAGCAGGCGGCGGCCAATTCGTGGCCGCTAGTGATTGATGTGAGGCGTTTCGACCGCCCCCTGTTTTTCGCCGCAAGGCCGGGCATTACCCCAGACAACCTCGCGTGGGTGGCGCGCAAGAACAACACCGTTCAGCGTTTCCTGCGCAGTTCCTATCGCATCCGCTACCAGCTGGCCCTGGAAGGCCTGGACATCAGCCAGCGCTATTTCCTTGCACCGGCCGACTACGCAAGCGTTGGTGGCGGCTTCCCGATCATCGTCCGCGGCACAGGCGTGATCGGCTCGGTAACGGTTTCCGGCCTGCCTGATCGGCAGGATCACCAAATCATCGTCGACGCGCTCTGCGAGCTGCTCGGCCATGCCCCAGATACGTTGGCACTGTCACCACAGTGCCCGTTCCAGAAGGCAAGCCTGCGCTAGCGCCCTGCCCCACCGCATGGCGGCACGCAGTGCGTTGGGGCCTTGCCTGTTGTACGGATTAGAACGCTCCAAGAACAACTAATGAGTCTATCCATGTCAAATACATCACTCGCTCCCGGCTTGAAGCAGCGCCATGTCACCATGCTTTCGATTGCCGGCGTCATCGGTGCAGGCCTGTTCGTCTTCTCTGGGCATGCCATTGCCAAGGCTGGCCCGGCCGTTATCCTGGCCTACATCTTTACTGGCGCGCTTGTGGTGCTGGTCATGCGCATGCTGGGCGAAATGGCGGTTGCGTCACCGGATACCGGTTCGTTCTCAACCTACGCCGACCGGGCCATCGGCCCTTGGGCCGGCTTCAGCATCGGCTGGCTGTATTGGTGGTTCTGGGTACTGGCCATTCCATTGGAAGCCATTGCTGCAGCGAACATCGTGCATGCGTGGGTGCCGGCCATCGACACCTGGATCACTGCCATGGCCGTGATCGTGCTGCTGACGTGCTCCAACCTGTTCAGTGTCGCCCGCTACGGTGAGTTCGAGTTCTGGTTTGGCCTGATCAAGATTGTCGCCATCATCTCTTTCATTGCGCTATGCGCAGCTGCACTGATGGGCTTGCTGCCCAATCGTGAAGTCAGCGGTATCGGGCAGCTGATGGCCCAGCACGGCGGCTTCGCGCCTAACGGATTATCAGCGGTCATCGGCGCCATGCTCACGACCATGTTCAGCTTCATCGGCGCCGAAGTGGTGACCATCGCAGCAGCTGAGTCGAAGAACCCCGCTCGCCAGATCACCCGCGCCACCAACTCGGTGGTATGGCGCATCTGCGTGTTCTACCTGTTGTCGATCCTGATGATCCTGTGCGTCGTACCTTGGGACGACCCACGCCTGCCGGAAGTCGGCTCGTTCCAGCGCGCGCTGGAGATCATGAACATTCCCAACGCCAACCTGCTGATCGACATCGTCGTACTGCTGGCGGTCGCCAGTTGCATGAACTCGCAGGTCTATACCGCCTCGCGCATGCTCTACTCGCTGGCCAAACGCGGGGATGCACCACGGTTGTACAAATACACCACCAAGGCGAATGTGCCGCTTGCAGCGGTGGTAGGCTCGACGGTGATTGGTATCGCGGCAACCTTTATCAATTACTTCGCGCCGGAAAACGTGTTCAAGTTCCTGCTTTCCACCTCCGGCGCTGTCGCCCTGCTCGTCTACCTGGTCATTGCCATTTCGCAGCTGTGCCTGCGCAAGAAGCTGACAGCCGCAGGCAGTACGCCGGCGTTTCGCATGTGGCTGTTCCCGTGGCTGACCTGGGCAGTGATCCTGTTCATCAGTGGGGCACTGATCGGCATGTTCTTCATCCCGGCCTATCGCTCGGAGATCACGGCTACCGGGCTGCTGGCCGTGATGATCATCTGCCTTGGCCTGATCCACCAGAGAAGGACGCATGCCACGGGCACCCAGCATCACGAACAACATGCCGCGCTGCCTGAGCGATGAGCATGCCTGCAATGTCTACTGGAGATTCAAACGTGGTTGAGTACGTAGTTTCCCTCGATAAGCTCGGCGTCCATGATGTGGAGCATGTGGGGGGCAAGAACGCATCCCTGGGCGAGATGATCAGTAACCTCGCAGGTGCCGGGGTGTCCGTGCCGGGCGGCTTTGCCACCACGGCGCAGGCGTACCGTGACTTCCTCGAGCAGAGTGGCCTGAACGACAAGATTCACGCCGCGCTCGACGCGCTGGACGTGGATGACATCAACGCCCTGACCAAGACCGGCGCGCAGATCCGCCAGTGGGTCATGGAAGCCGAATTCCCGGCACGTCTGGATTCGGAAATCCGAACCGCCTTCGCCGCCATGGCCGCCGGCAACGACAACATGGCCGTGGCCGTGCGCTCCTCGGCCACCGCCGAAGACCTGCCGGACGCCTCGTTCGCCGGCCAGCAGGAAACCTTCCTCAACATCCGTGGCGTCGACAACGTGATCCGCGCGGCCAAGGAAGTGTTCGCCTCGCTGTTCAACGACCGCGCCATCGCCTACCGCGTGCACCAGGGCTTCGACCACAAGCTGGTCGCCCTGTCTGCCGGCGTGCAGCGCATGGTCCGCTCCGAAACCGGCACCGCCGGCGTCATGTTCACCCTCGACACCGAGTCGGGCTTCCGCGACGTGGTGTTCATCACCGGCGCCTACGGCCTGGGCGAAACCGTGGTGCAGGGGGCGGTCAACCCTGACGAATTCTACGTGCACAAGAACACCCTGCAGGCCGGCCGCCCGGCCATCCTGCGCCGCAACCTGGGCAGCAAGGCCATCAAGATGGTCTACGGCGACGAAGCCAAGGCCGGCCGTTCGGTCAAGACCGTGGAAGTGGACCGTGCCGAGCGCGCGCGCTTCTGCCTGAGCGATGCCGAAGTCAGCGAGCTGGCCAAGCAGGCCATGATCATCGAGCAGCACTACCAGCGCCCGATGGACATCGAGTGGGCCAAGGACGGTGACGACGGCAAACTGTACATCGTCCAGGCCCGCCCTGAAACGGTGAAAAGCCGCTCCAGCGCCAATGTCATGGAACGCTACCTGCTGAAGGAAAAGGGCACCGTGCTGGTCGAAGGCCGTGCCATCGGCCAGCGCATCGGCGCCGGCAAGGTCCGCGTGATCAACGATGTGTCGGAAATGGACAAGGTCCAGCCAGGTGACGTACTGGTCTCCGACATGACCGACCCGGACTGGGAACCAGTAATGAAGCGCGCCAGCGCCATCGTCACCAACCGCGGCGGGCGAACCTGCCACGCGGCGATCATTGCCCGTGAGCTGGGGATTCCGGCCGTGGTCGGTTGCGGCAACGCCACCCAGGTGCTCAAGGACGGCCAAGGTGTGACGGTTTCCTGTGCCGAAGGCGACACTGGCTTCATCTTCGAAGGTGAGCTGGGCTTCGACATCAAGCAGAACTCGGTCGATGCCATGCCGGAACTGCCGTTCAAGATCATGATGAACGTCGGCAACCCGGACCGCGCCTTCGACTTCGCCCAGCTGCCCAACGCCGGTGTCGGCCTGGCGCGCCTGGAGTTCATCATCAACCGCATGATCGGCGTGCACCCCAAGGCGCTGCTGAACTACGCAGGCCTGCCACCGGAGCTCAAAGAGAGCGTCGACAAGCGCATCGCCGGCTACAACGACCCGGTCGGCTTCTACGTCGAGAAACTGGTCGAAGGTATCAGCACCCTGGCGGCGGCCTTCTACCCGAAAAAGGTCATCGTGCGCCTGTCGGACTTCAAGTCCAACGAGTACGCCAACCTGATCGGCGGCAAGCTGTACGAGCCGGAAGAAGAAAACCCGATGCTGGGCTTCCGTGGTGCGTCGCGCTACATCAGCGAATCGTTCCGTGACTGCTTCGAGCTCGAATGCCGTGCGCTGAAGCGTGTGCGCAACGAGATGGGCCTGACCAACGTCGAGATCATGGTGCCGTTCGTGCGCACCCTGGGCGAAGCCAGCCAGGTCGTCGACCTGCTGGCCGAAAACGGCCTGGCCCGCGGCGACAACGGCCTGCGCGTGATCATGATGTGCGAGCTGCCGTCCAACGCCATTCTGGCCGAAGAGTTCCTGGAGTACTTCGACGGCTTCTCGATCGGCTCCAACGACCTGACCCAGCTGACCCTGGGCCTGGACCGTGACTCGGGTATCATTGCCCACCTGTTCGATGAGCGTAACCCTGCGGTGAAAAAGCTGCTGGCCAACGCCATTGCCGCGTGCAACAAGGCCGGCAAGTACATCGGCATTTGTGGCCAGGGCCCATCGGACCACCCGGACCTGGCCAAGTGGCTGATGGAGCAAGGTATCGACAGTGTTTCGTTGAACCCGGATTCGGTGATCGAGACGTGGCTGTTCCTGGCTGAAGCCCAGTAAGCCTTCAAGCCCCTCCCCTAATCCAACGCCTCGGTTGAGCAGTGACTGTGGGAGCGGGCTTGCCCGCGAAGCATGCAACGCGGTGGTTGGCACCGGCTTCGCCGGTGCTCGCAGGCTCGCCCACACAACACGCAGACGGTAGCGACCTTCGTGGTCAGTCGAACTGATAAGCCTCCACACTCGACATCGTGCAGATCTCTAAAAGAGCAATACACAGCAAACACTTTGCAAACCAATTCGACATATCACAAAGTCTTTTCCTACGTGACGGAGAGAAGTTTCCTACAACTCCGTCGACATAATTAACCCAACAACAAATCCTCTTAAGAAGTTAATACTAGTCATTGCCTAAGTCGAGGCCACGCACCCTGACCGTGCGCCCAAGATTAGATAACTCACTAATTTTCACCATCCGCGTCACTATTCATTGATCACCACATTTCCCTCAAATAAACGCTTGACATGGAAGTTTGGTCTTGGCCATATTCGGCTTTACTGACCAACTGACCGCTCAACTCCCTCTACGGTGACCAGCATCTGAAAATCGGGTCAGTTTCTTCACGATCAACCTATATAGATGCCTGTGCAAGGACGGTCGAAACTGGTAATCACTACTGGCAGTTCGCACAAAGCCCCGGGGTTGACCGACTTGAGCGTCAGGCATGTCGAGCGCAGCCGCATGGTTGACCAGAACGGGCACGAGTTCGTGGACATGTGCTCGTGTTCCTATCTCAGGCTGGAGATCGACCCACGTTAGGCCAGACGTGTGGCGAACTAAGTAGTATTCAGCCGATCAAGTATCGTCCAGTAATGAACGCATGAGTCGAGCGATTGATTTCCACTTGGCACAAGTAACATCGAGGAGCGCCTATGCGACAGCAGTATGATCCTGCCTGGGTTGAAAGCACAGCCCAGGCCAAATGGCTTCGCGCGGAAGTCTTCAAGGCTACAGAAGACGAAAGTCGGCCGAAATTCTATGCCTGCTCCATGCTGCCCTACCCGTCGGGGAAATTGCACATGGGCCATGTGCGCAACTATACGATCAACGACATGTTGGCCCGCCACTTGCGGATGAAGGGCTACAACGTCCTTATGCCGATGGGGTGGGATGCTTTCGGCCTGCCGGCAGAAAATGCCGCCATGCAATCGGGCGTGCCTCCAGCCGAATGGACACGGTTGAACATTGCCGACATGAAGTCGCAGATGCAACCGCTCGGGCTGGCGTTTGACTGGTCACGGGAAATCGCCACCTGCGATCCGCAATACTACAAGTGGAACCAGTGGTTCTTCCTGAAGTTGCTGGAAAAGGGCGTGGCCTACAAGAACACCCAGATCGTCAACTGGGACCCCATCGACCAGACCGTGCTCGCCAATGAGCAGGTGGTAGATGGACGGGGCTGGCGATCCGGAGCGCTGGTGGAGAAGCGCGAGATTCCTGGCTACTACCTGCGCATCACGCAGTATCGCGAAGAGCTGCTGTCGGGCATCGATACCCTGGAAGGCTGGCCAGACATGGTTCGCAGCATGCAGCGCAACTGGATTGGCAAGGTCAGCGGCGTGCGCCTGGCCTTCCGCCACGCGATCGAAGATGCCAGCGGGCAGTTGATAGACGCGGGCAAGCTGTGGGTATTCACCACGCGCGTCGATACACTGATGGGTGTGACATTCTGCGCTGTTTCCCCAGATCATCCTCTGGCAAAACGAGCCATCGAGCTCGAGCCTGGGCTCGAACAACGGGTGCAGGCGTGCCGGCAGTCGGCACAGGCCAGCCCCGCCGCCGGCGCACAAGCGAAGCTCGGCATCCCCAGCGGCTTGCATGTCGAGCACCCACTGACAGCCGCACCGGTCGCCGTCTGGATCACCAATTATGTGCTCGGTGAATACGGTGAAGGCGCTTTGATGGGGGTGCCGGCCCACGATGAGCGTGATTTCGGCTTTGCCCGTCAGCACGGCGTGCCGGTGCGCCCCGTCATAGCGTTCGAAGGGGCGGCCTATGACCCTGCCGCTTGGTCGGATCGCTACGCCAGTCGGGAAGGTCGCCTGATCAATTCAGGCGCCTACGATGGCCTTACGGTGGACCAGGCGTCTCTGGCGATCGTCGATGCCCTGGCTGAGCGCGAATGCGGCGAGCAAGCCACCACTTGGCGCTTGCGTGACTGGGGCATATCGCGGCAGCGCTACTGGGGAACACCGATTCCTATCATCCATTGCGAACACTGTGGCGATGTGCCGGTGCCTTATGCGGACCTGCCGGTGGTATTGCCGACCGACTGCATCCCCGATGGCAGTGGCAACCCGCTGCAGCAGCATGCTGCGTTCCTCCACGTCGCATGTCCGCGTTGTGCCGCGCCCGCGCTTCGGGAAACGGACACCATGGATACCTTCGTCGATTCGAGCTGGTACTTCATGCGCTACTGCGACCCGGACTGCCATAGCTCGATGGTCGGGCCTGGCAATCGCTACTGGATGCCCATCGACCAGTACATCGGCGGCATCGAGCATGCGGTGCTGCATCTGCTCTACGCCAGGTTCTGGACCAAGGCGATGCGCGACGAGGGATTGGTGGACTTCAGTGAACCGTTCAAGAACCTGTTCACCCAGGGCATGCTGCTGCGAGAGAGTTACTACCGCAAGGCCGAAGACGGCAGCCGGCGTTGGCTCTACCCCTCAGAGGTAATGGTTCACTACGATGAGCAAGGCCGCCCGGTCAGCGCCACTGCGGTGGAGGATGGCTTGCCCGTGAGCCTGGGCGGGGTGGAGAAGATGTCCAAGTCGAAGAACAACGTGGTCGAGCCCAAGGACATCATCAACCGGTTCGGCGCCGACACTGCACGCCTGTTCACCATCTTCGCAGGGCCTCCGGACCAGAGCACGATCTGGAGCGATAGCGGTGTCGAAGGGGCTTATCGCTTTCTGCGCCGTCTCTGGAAGTTTGCCGTTGACGAGCAAGCCCGCTGGGAAGAAGGTGCCGACCTGGTGACGGATGCCGCGCAAGCCAGCCGTGTGCGCTTCGAGACCCATGGCCTGCTGCAGCAGATCAATAACGACTATGAGCGCCTGCAGTACAACACCGTCGTCTCGGGCGCCATGAAGATGCTCAAGGTGCTCGAGGGAGCCGGCGGCGCTGGCCGCCAGGTATGCCGGGACACCATGTCCATTCTCCTGCAGGTGCTGCATCCGGTGACGCCGCATATTACCCAGGTACTCTGGGAAGCACTGGCGTTGCCTGGCGCGATCTACGACAGTGCCTGGCCGACCCCGGACAGCGAAGCCCTGAAACAGGATGAAGTGAGGATGATGGTGCAGGTGAATGGCAAACTGCGCGGGGAGATTCTCGTAAAGGCCGACGCCGACCATGACACGATCCGCAGCCAAGCGCTCTGCGATGGGGCATTGAGCAAGTATATGGAAGGTGCGGGGAGAATGATCGTGGTACCTAACCGCTTGGTGAACTTCATCGTCTGAACTGACGGACTGCCCCTGAAAACCAAAAGCCGGCATTACTGGAGAATGCCGGCTTTTTCGTTGCGCGTATTAACCCAACACTGAGCCGATCACCTCATCCAGAATGGCAACACCCTCTTCGATCTCTTGCGCATTCACAACGCAAGGTGGCACCACATGAATGCGGTTTTCGACCACGAATGGCAGCAGGCCACGTTCCAGCAACTTGGCTTTGATCGCCAGCATCTTGTCGGCAGCCAGCGGTGCACGGCTTTGTTTGTCGCTGACCAGCTCCAGCGCCCAGAACACGCCGGCACCACGTACTTCACCGATTGCAGCGTGACGCTGCTGCAGCTCGCGCAGGCGCGGGCCCAGCACCTCGGTGCCGATGTGCAGTGCGTTCTCGACCACCTGCTCCTTGCGCATGGCATCGATGGCGGCAACGATCGAAGCCATGGCCAGCGGATGCCCGGAGTACGTCAGGCCGCCTGGGAAGAAGTGGGTATCGAAGTAGGTGGAAATCTGCTCCGAAATTACAACACCGCCCACAGGGACATAGCCCGAGTTGACGCCCTTGGCGAAGGTGATCAGGTCAGGCACTACACCATAGTGCTCCAGGGCGAACCACTTGCCGGTCCGGCCGAAACCCGACATCACTTCATCGAGAATCAGCATGATGCCGAACTCGGTTGCCAGTTCACGCACGCCCTGCATGTAGGCGGCAGACGGCATCAGGATACCGGCCGTGCCAGGCAGGCTTTCGAGCAGAATGGCAGCGATCGAGCTGGAGCCTTCGGCTTCAATCACGCGGCGCAGGTGACGCAATGCGCGCTCTGTCTCTTCGGCCTCGGTCTGCGCGCTGAACTCGCTGCGATACAGATAAGGGGTGAAGAAGTGGACGTGGCCGCGGGCATATTCGTTCGGCACGCGACGAGGGTCACCAGTAGCGACGATCGCCGAGCCGGTATTGCCATGATACGACCGGTAGGCGGACAGCACTTTGTCACGCCCGGTGAACAGCCGCGCCATGCGCATGGCGTTTTCATTGGCATCAGCGCCGCCGTTGGTGAAGAAGACCTTTTTGAAGCCCTTCGGCGCTTGCTCGATGATGCGCTTGGCCGCTTCGCCTCGCGCCAGGTTGGCGGTGGCCGGAGCCACGGTCATCAACGTAGAGGCCTGTTCCTGGACCGCTTTGATGACTGCAGGGTGCTGATGACCCAGGTTGGTATTGACCAGCTGGCTGGAGAAGTCCAGGTAGCGCTTGCCGTCGTGGTCCCATACCGTGCACCCCTCCCCACCTGCGATCACCAGAGGGTTGAGTGAACCTTGCGTCGACCACGAGTGGAACACATATTCGCGGTCCAGACCTTTAACGTATTCATTGGTGATTGCCATGATGCACAGCGACCTCTAATTGATCAGCCTGACAAAGAAAAGCCGCCAGCGTGGTGGCGGCGAGGTCTCCAGCCAAGGCTTTTGACAAAGGGTGAGAATGAATCCCGGCCTTTACCGGGGCCCCGTAGAAGCTCTACGGGGGGTTGAGCAACAGCGCCATTGGCTTTCTCCGTCAGAACAACCCATGGCGCTGCCACTCGAACACGTCATGCCTTAGCTGTTGCTAGGGAAAGCGAATTGCGCAGCCTCGTGGCTGGTGCGTTTCGGCCAGCGCTGGGTGATGGCCTTCTTGCGGGTGTAGAAGCGCACACCGTCCGGGCCATAGGCGTGCAGGTCGCCGAACAGCGAACGCTTCCAGCCGCCGAAGCTGTGGTAGCTCACCGGTACCGGCAACGGTACGTTGACCCCCACCATGCCGACCTCGATCTCGTCGCAGAACAGGCGCGCCGACTCACCGTCGCGGGTGAAGATGCAGGTGCCGTTGCCGTACTCGTGGTCGTTGATCAGCTGGATCGCTTCTTCCAGGCTGTTTACACGCACCACGCACAGTACGGGGCCGAAGATCTCTTCTTTATAAATGCGCATTTCCGGGGTAACACGGTCAAACAGCGTACCGCCCACGAAGTAGCCGTCTTCGTTGCCAGCCACTTTGAAACCACGGCCATCGACCACCACCTTGGCACCGGCAGCAACGCCGTCATCGATGTAACCCAACACCTTGTCACGCGCAGCCGCGGTAACCAGCGGGCCCATGTCCAGGCCGCAGGAGGTGCCAGCACCGATTTTCAGCGCCTTGATCTGGGGTTCGAGCTTGGCGATCAGGGCGTCTGCCACCTGGTCACCTACACACACGGCCACGGAGATCGCCATGCAGCGCTCGCCGCACGAACCGTAGGCGGCGCCCATCAGCGCGCTGACGGCGTTGTCCAGCTCGGCGTCCGGCATCAGCACGGCGTGGTTCTTGGCGCCGCCCAGGGCTTGTACGCGCTTGCCGCGCTTGGTGCCTTCGGCGTAGATGTATTCCGCGATCGGGGTCGAACCGACGAAGCTCAGGGCCTTCACTTCAGGCGCCTCGATCAGTGCGTCCACCGCTTCCTTGTCACCGTGCACCACGTTCAGCACGCCTTTTGGCAGGCCGGCTTCGTACAGCAGTTCGGCGATCAGCAGCGTCGAGCTTGGGTCGCGCTCGGACGGTTTGAGGATAAAGCAGTTACCGCAGGCAATGGCCAGTGGGTACATCCACAGTGGCACCATGGCCGGGAAGTTGAACGGGGTGATTCCGGCGACCACGCCGATGGGCTGCAGGTCGCTCCAGGCATCGATGTTCGGGCCCACGTTGCGGCTGTATTCGCCCTTGAGGATTTCGGGGGCGGCACTGGCGAACTCGACGTTCTCGATACCGCGCTTGAGTTCACCGATGGCATCTTCGATGGTTTTGCCGTGCTCTTCGCTGATCAGCTGGGCAATCCGCTGCTCGTTCGCCTCCAGCAGTTGTTTGAAGCGGAACATCACCTGGGCGCGCTTGGCCGGCGGGGTGTTGCGCCAGGCCGGGAAGGCGGCCTGGGCCGACTCGATGGCCTTTTGCACGGTGGCGCGGCTCGCCAGGCCCAGTTTGTGGATAGCCTGGCCAGTGGACGGGTTGAACACATCCGTGGTGCGGGCGTCGTCCGCTATGTGTTCACCATGGATCAAGTGCTTGATAGTTGCCATCTTCTTTCCTCGAGCTTGGTGCCAAGCTGTCTGTTTGTTGTATTAAGGAAGCGCCCGTCGCACGGGCGCATGCTGATCAGTCGATACCGTGCAAGGCTTCGCCCACGGCATCGAACAGGCGATCCAGTTCCTGGGGTTGGGTGTTGAACGTTGGGCCGAACTGCAAGGTGTCGCCGCCAAAGCGCACGTAGAAACCTGCTTGCCACAACGCCATGCCCGCCTCGAACGGGCGAACAAGCGCGTCGCCATCGCGCGGCGCAATCTGCAACGCACCGGCCAGGCCGCAGTTGCGGATGTCGACGATGTGCCGGCTGCCCTTCAGGCCATGAATGGCCTGCTCGAAATGCGGGGCAAGTTCTGCCGACTGCTGAACCAGGTTGTCCTTTTCCAGCAGGTCCAGAGTGGCCAGGGCCGCTGCGCAGGCAACCGGGTGGGCCGAATAGGTGTAACCGTGGGCGAACTCGACCGCGTATTCGGGCGACGCCTGGTACATGAAGGTGTTGTAGATCTCGCTGGAAGCAACCACGGCGCCCATCGGGATGGCACCGTTGGTGACCTGCTTGGCGATGTTCATAAGGTCTGGGGTAACGCCGAAGTACTCGGCACCGGTCATGCTGCCCAGGCGCCCGAACGCCGTGATGACCTCATCGAAGATCAGCAGGATGTTGTGCTGGTCGCAGATCTCGCGCAGGCGCTGAAGGTAGCCTTGCGGCGGCACGATGACACCTGCCGAGCCAGACATCGGTTCGACGATGACTGCCGCGATGTTGGAGGCATCATGCAGCTCGATCAGTTTCAGCAATTCATTGGCCAAGGCCACGCCCCCGGTCTCGGCGGCCCCCTTGGTGAACGCCAGTTCTGGCTGCAAGGTGTGCGGCAGGTGGTCTACCTCCATCAAGGGGCCGAACATCTTGCGGTTGCCGCCAATACCACCCAGCGAGGTGCCAGCAACGTTTACCCCGTGATAGCCGCGGGCACGACCAATCAGCCTGGTTTTTTGTGGCTGACCTTTAAGCCGCCAGTACGCACGGGCCATCTTGATAGCCGTATCGGCACTCTCCGACCCCGACCCCGTGAAGAACACGTGGTTGAGGTTACCTGGCACCAGACCGGCAATCTTTTCAGCCAGCTGGAACGACAAGGGGTGGCCATACTGAAACGCTGGCGAGTAATCCAGGGACACCAGTTGCTTCGCCACAGCGTCAGCAATTTCCTGCCGGGAATGGCCCGCGCCGCAGGTCCACAACCCCGAGAGGCTATCGAACACCTCGCGGCCATGCTCATCGATCAGGCGATTACCTTTGGCACCCACGATGAAGCGTGGGTCTTTCCTGAAGTTCCGGTTAGAGGAAAATGGCATCCAGTGCGATTCAAGCTGCAGGCCACTGGCCAAGGAGCGAGGTGTCTGCAAGGCCTGGTTCATGACGGTAATCCTGAGCGTGGAGTGATGCGCCTAGCTTGTGCTGGAAAGTCATGTGCGATAAATCTATATTTTCTTGCACTCAGTTACTGGATAACTCACGCATGACCAAGAAGACGCCCCTGCATCAGGTAAGTGATTTTGATCTCAGGCTGCTGCGGGTTTTCAAAACCGTCGCCGAGTGCGGCAGTTTCTCGGGCGCCGAAAGTGCGCTGGGCATCACCCGCTCCGCCATCAGCTTGCACATGGGCGACCTGGAAAAGCGCCTGGGGATGCGCTTGTGCCAGCGGGGCCGCGCAGGCTTTGCCCTTACCGACGAAGGCCGTGAGGTGCTGCGCGCCAGTGAAACCGTACTGGTGGCCATCGAGGGCTTTCGCAGCGAAGTGAACCAGATGCACCAACAGTTGCGTGGCGACCTCAACGTCGCCATCGTCAACAACCTGGTCACCCAGCCGAAGATGCGCATCACCCATGCGCTCAAGGCCGTGCGCGCCGAGGGCAGCGGCGTACGCATCAACCTCAGCATGAGCACCCCCGGTGAAATCGAGCGCGGCCTGCTCGATGGCCACCTGCACGTTGGCGCAGTGCCGCTGATTTCACCGCTGTCCGGCCTGGACTACAGCCTGCTCTACGAGGAACGTTCAAACCTGTATTGCAGCCACGAGCACCCGCTGTTCGCCCATGCCGCCAGTGTCACCGACGAACAACTGGCCCAGGCCGATGCCGTAGTGCCGACCTACCGGATGACCGCCGAGGCAATCGGGCTGCACCAACTGCTCAACTTCGCGGCTTCGGCGACTGACCGCGAGGGCATCGCGTTTCTTATCCTCACCGGCAGCTACATTGGTTTCCTGCCCGATCATTACGCCGCCACCTGGGTGGAAAAAGGCATCATGGCAGCGCTTGACCCCAACCGCCTGCACTTCGATGCCAAGCTCGCCATCGCCACCCGCAAGGGGCGCCGCCCGAACATGATCCTCGAGCGTTTTCTCAACGAATTGCAGTTGACCGGCAGCCCCACCTAGCTTCGCCCCCTCCTCCCCACAGCGCGCTCCCCCAATCACTTTTGCAGGTGATCGGGGGCGCTTTGCGTCAAAAAATTCTTTCAAGCGTGTTGACAGCTTGCGCAGAGTCGCAATAGCCTGAATGCATCGCTGCACACATTGCAGCACTCAAATAAAACACAGCGATTCGTTTGCTTGCTCTTCTGCCTACAAAAACAAATTACCGGAGAGATTCAACATGGCACGGTCCCTCACACGCAAAGTCAGCGCCGGCGTTGCATGCCTTACCGCAGCCCTGGCGTTGCTGGCGCAACCTGCGGCGCACGCCGACACCCACACTTGGCAAAGCGTCCAGAAAGCCGGCGTGCTGCGCTGCGGCGCAGCTGTCGCTGCCCCCTATGTGATGCGCGACCCGGCCTCCGGGCAGTACAGCGGCTATTTCGTCGACCTGTGCCGGGACTTCGCCGAGAACGTGCTCAAGGTCAAGGCGCAATTCGTCGACACCAGCTGGGACAACCAGGTGGCCGGCCTGCAAAGCGGCAAGTGGGACATGGCCATGGCGCTGAACATGACGCCCGAGCGTGCCCAAGCCGTGGCCTTCTCGACCCCGGCCACCGACTATCAGGTGTCGTTGCTGATCAATGAGAAAAACCCCAAGTTCAGCGGTGCCGGTAACGCCATCACTGATTTCGACAAACCAGGCGTCACCATTGCCGTCATCTCCGGTACCGCCGCCGACAAGGCCGTCAGCGCCGCCATCAAGAACGCCACGCTGATGCGCCTGCCCGGCTCCGACGAAACCCGCATGGCGCTGATGTCCCGCCGCGCCGACGTGCTCGCCGACGCCAACGACACCAACCACCTGTTCGCCATGGCCAACAGCTGGGTCAAGGAAGTGCTCCCTGTCCCTGCCATGGCCAAGCAAGGGGTGTCCTTCGCCCTCGCCCATGACACGCCTGCTGCCGACCTTGCCCAGCTCGATGCCTACCTGACCCAGCGTCGTGAGTCGGGTGAGATCGACAAACTGGTCGACAAGGCCTCGGCCGAAATCATCGCGGGCGGCAAAGCCCAGTAACTCCAGCGGACACACAGCGGGCCCGGCACAGGGCCCCTCCGGAGACGACTGTAATGACCACTCCTCATTTGGTGGCTTCCCAGCCACAGGCTTCGCTCACCCCGAATTCCGACATGAACGGCGATTTCATCCAGTTGCGCAGCGTGCGCAAGGCCTACAGCGAGCAGTTGGTAGTGATGGACCAGATGAACCTGGACATGCGCGCCGATGATCGCCTGGTCATCATCGGCCCGTCCGGTAGCGGCAAAAGTTCGTTGCTGCGCGTCTTGATGGGGCTGGAAGGCATCCAGGGCGGCAGCATCCAGTTCCAGGGCAAGCCTTACATCGACGGTGCGCGCAAACAGGGCAAACCGCTCGATGAGGTGCTGCACAAGCAGATCGGCATGGTGTTCCAGCATTACACCCTGTTCCCGCACCTTTCAGTGCTGGGCAACCTGATCCTGGCACCGGTCAAGGTCCATGGCCTGGGCAAGGCCGAGGCCACCGAAAAAGCCCGCGCCTATCTCGCCCGCCTGGGCCTGGAAAGCAAACTGCACGCCTACCCCAGCCAGCTTTCCGGCGGCCAGAAGCAGCGCGTGGCCATCGCCCGTGCACTGATGCTGGAACCGCGCCTGATGCTGTTCGATGAAGTGACCTCGGCGCTGGACCCGGAAATGGTCATCGAAGTGCAGAACGTGATGATGCAGCTGGCCGAGCAGAAGATGGCGATGATCATCGTCACCCACGACATGCACTTCGCCCGCCATATCGCCACCCGCGTGGTGTTCTGCGCCAACGGCAAGGTGGTCGAGCAAGGCCACCCCGAACAGATCTTCACCCAACCCAGGGAAGCCCGCACCCGCGAGTTCCTGGAAAAGGTCGTGCATTTCGAGTGAGGGCACTGCCATGAACTACCAATTCGACTTCCACTTCCTCAGCGGCACCCTCCCCGCGCTGCTTGACGGGCTCAAGGTAACGCTGGAACTGGCACTGGTCTCGAACCTTATCGGTGTCGTCTGCGGCTTCCTGCTGTGCCTGCTGACACTGAGCCGCTGGTTCTTCATTCGCTGGCCCGCACAGCTGTTCATCGAGTTCTTCCGCTGCACCCCGGCGCTGTTGCAGATCGTCTGGTTCTTCTATTGCGTGCCGATGCTGTTCAACGTGTTCATCGACCCCATCGCCATGGGCTTCCTGGCGCTGGGCCTGAACCTGACCGCGTTCAATGCCGAGGCGTACCGCGCCGGTGTTCAGGCAGTGCCGCGCGAGCACCTGGATGCCTCGATCGCCCTGGGCCTGAAGAGCTGGCAACGCACCCTGTACGTGATTTTGCCGCAATCGCTGCGCAGCGCGCTGCCGGTGCTGATCACCAACGGTATCGGCACCCTGCAGCAAAGCGCACTGGTGGCCATCGTCGCGGTCGCCGACCTGATGTACGTGGGCAAGAGCCTGGCCACCGAGGCTTATCGCCCCCTGGAAACCTACACCCTGATCGCCCTCATCTACTTCGCCATGTCGCTGCCAATTGCGCAGCTGGTGCAGTGGTTCGAGCGTCGCCAGGAACTGGCCGGACAGCGCTGAGGAAACCACCATGCCACTCGATTTTTCGGTTGTGCTGGGCTACTGGCCCGTACTGCTCAAGGGCCTGGCCCTGACCTTGGCGTTCACCGGCGTGTGCGCCCTGCTCGGCAGCCTGCTTGGCTTTGCGGTCAGCCTGCTGCGCCAGGTAAAGCTCAAACTGGTGCGCCTGCCGCTGACCCTCTATGTGGAGTTCTTCCGCGGCACGCCCTTGCTGATCCAGCTGTTCTGGGTGTTCTTCTGCTTCCCGGTGGTATTCGGCCTGGACATCCCGCCGTACGTGTCGGTGCTGATCGCCTTGACGCTGTACATGGGGGCAATCACCAGCGAGACCTTCCGTGGCGCACTCAAGTCGATCGCCAGTGAACAGCATGACGCCTGCACCGCGCTGGGCCTGACGTCGAAGGTGAAGGTGCTGTACGTGATCTTCCCGCAGGCCCTGCTGCGCTCGGTGCCGCCACTGTTGTCGAACATTGTCAGCCTGTTCAAGGAGAGCGCATTGATCTCTTCGGTGGGTGTCGCTGACCTCATGTTTGTCGGCCAGAACATTTCCAACAGCACTGCCCGCCCGGTCGAGTTCCTTTCGGCGGTAGCGGTCATCTATTTCCTCGTGGCCTTCCCGCTGACCCGCATGGTCGGCGTGGTCGAAGGGCGCTTGCTGCGCCGCTACGCCTACTAAACCTCCCTTGATAACCTGGAGAACCACCATGAAACTGAATGGCATCCTGCCCGCCCTGGTCACCCCGTTCGACGCCGCTGGCAAAGTCGACCACGACACCCTGGCGTCGATCCTCGAGCACCAACTCAAGGCCGGTGTCAGCGGCTTCGTGCCACTGGGCTCGACCGGTGAATACTACGCACTGGCCAATGACGAGCGCCGCCAGATCCTGGCTACCGTCAAGGAAGTGGTCGGTGACCGCGGCACCCTGATCGCCGGCGCCAACGGTTCCTGCACCCGCGAAGTGCTGGAGCAGATCAAGCAAACCGTCGATGCCGGTTACACCAACCTGCTGATCGCCCCGCCGTACTACGCACTGCCATCCCAGGAAGAACTGCTGGCGCACTACAACACCATTCTCGAGACCTTCCCCGAGATCAATGTGGTGCTCTACAACTACCCGATCCGTACCAACGTCGAGGTCGGGCTGGACGTGATTGCCGCCCTGCACGAACACCCGCGTGTAATCGGCATCAAAGAGAGCAGCGGCAACCTGTTGCGCGCCATTGAAATCGGTGAAAAATACAAAGGCATCCAGCTGTCCTGCGGTTCCGACGACCAGGCGCTGGACTTCTACCTGTGGGGCGCCGACAGCTGGATCTGCGGCCCGGCCAACATCTTCCCGGAGAAGGTCGTGGCCTTCCACAAAGCCTTCACCAGCGGCGACATCCGTGGCGCCCAGCAAGTCATGCGCAGCCTGTTCCCGGCCATGGCCAACCTGGAAAGCGGCAAGTTCGTGCAGAAGGTCAAGTACGGCGCCGAGCTGGCTGGCTTCAAGGTCGGCAACGCCCGCGCACCGCTGCTGCCACTGACCGATGAAGAAAAAGCCGAGTTCCGAAAAGTGTTCGAAGCTTCGCAGCAGTAAGGCAACACGGGGCCGCCCGGCGGCCCCTTCGCAATCTCTCTGGATACGAGACAAACCCATGAACACCCCACAATCGTCATCGCAGAACGCCGTAGTCATCGGCGGCGGTATCGTCGGTGTCTGCTGCGCGCTGTACCTGCAGCGCGAAGGCCACAAGGTCACGCTCATCGACCCCGCCGCACCGGGCGACAGTACCGCCAAGTGGAGTTGCGGTCAGATGGCGGTCAGTGAAGTCATTCCACTGTCCAAACCGGGCATTCTGATGAAGATCCCGGGCTGGCTGCTGGACCAGAAAGGCCCACTGGCACTGCGCCCCAGCGCCCTGCCTGGCATCCTGCCCTGGTTCCTGCGTTTTCTGGCCTGCGCACGTTCGTCGAAGATCCATGAGATCGCCGAGGACATGGCACGCCTGACCCAACACGTCTACACCGACTACGCCCCGCTGCTGGATGCCTGCCCGGACAAAACCCTGTTGGGCGACCGCCCTATCCTTGAAGTGTTCGACTCGCCAGCCGGCCTGGCCCACGAGCGCCCGCACCTGGAGCTGCGCCAGCAGTTGGGCTTCAAGTCCGAGGAACTCGACGGCGCCGCCATTGGCGACCTGGAGCCGGCACTGGCCGGTAAGTTCCAGCATGGGCTGATGTTCCCTGACTGGCGCGCGGTCAGCGATACCGAAGGCTTCATTGCCGCACTGACCGCAAGCTTCATCGCCCAAGGTGGCGTGCGCCTGCGTCAGAAGGCCGTGAAGATCGAAGAAAACCACGACCGCGCAAGCGGCGTGGCCCTGGCCGACGGCACCCGCCTGCCAGCCGACCACGTGGTCGTGGCGGCCGGAACCGGGGCTCGCCCATTCTTCGACAGCCTTGGTGTGAACATCCCGCTGGCCGGCATTGCGGGCTATCAGGCCGTGCTGCCCACGCCTGATGTGGAAATCCGCCACTCGGTGATCTACGCCGATGGCGGCTTCTGCTTCGCCCCGATGACCCGCGGCCTGCAGATCGGTGGCACCATCGAGTTCGCCGCCCCTGGCGCCGAACCGAACTTCAAGCGCGCCGAAATCATCATGGAAAAGGCCCGCCGCGTGCTGCCACAACTCAATACCCAAGGCATGGAGTTCGGCGTCGGCTATCGGCCGTTCCTGCCAGACACCAAACCGGTCATCGACCGCTCGCCCCGCCTGAACAACGTGATCATGGCCTTCGGCCACGGCCAGCTCGGCCTGACCCTGGGCGCCACCACCGGCCGCCTGGTCGCCGACCTGGCGGCAAACCGTACACCGGCACAAAACCTGTCTGCTTTCAGCGCTCGCCGCTTCGCCCTTATTGGAGGTACTGCATGAACCGCTACGACCAGTTCTACATCAATGGCCAATGGGTAAGCCCTGTTTTGGGCGGCAGCTTCGATTCGTATGACCCAAGCGACGAGAGCCTGATCACTCGTGTGGCCTCGGGTAGCGAAGAAGACATCGATATCGCGGTCAAGGCTGCCCGCGCTGCCTTCGACGAGGGCCCGTGGCCGCGCCTGAGCGGCGCAGAGCGTGGCGAGTACCTGCGCAAGATCGCCGACGGCATCCGTGCCCGCCAGGAGGAGTTGGCCGAACTGGAAGTGCGCGACAACGGCAAGCCGTTCCCGGAAGCCATGTGGGATATCGGCGACACGGCCGGCTGCTTCGACTTCTACGCCAACCTGGCCGAAGAGCTGGACCGCAACCGTGAAAAGCCTGTGGCCCTGTCCGACGACCGTTTCAGCTCGCTGGCCCGTAAAGAGCCGATCGGCGTCGCCGGCGCCATCGTGCCGTGGAACTTCCCGATGCTGATGGCTTCGTGGAAGATCGCCCCGGCCCTGGCCGCAGGTTGCAGCATCATCCTCAAGCCCGCCGAGCAAACCTCGCTGACCGCCCTGGAGCTGGCCCGCATCGCCGATGAAGCCGGCCTGCCTGCTGGTGTGCTGAACATCGTCACCGGCCCAGGCTCCAAGGTGGGTGCCGCCCTCACCGCGCACCCAGGCGTGGACAAGCTGGCTTTCACCGGCAGCGTGCCGGTCGGTAGCCGCATCATGCAAGCCGCGGCCCAGGACATCAAGAATGTCACCCTGGAGCTGGGCGGCAAATCGCCGTTCGTGATCTTCGCCGACAGCGACATTGAAAAAGCCGTCGAGTGGATCATGTTCGGCATCTTCTGGAACAAGGGCGAAGTCTGCTCGGCCACTTCCCGCGTGCTGGTCGAGCGTTCGGCCTATGAGCCGCTGCTCAAGCGCCTGGCCGAGGAAACCCGCAAGATCAAGATCGGCAACGGCATGGAAGAAGGCGTGCTGCTCGGCCCGCTGGTCAACCGCAGCCAATACGAGGGTACACTCAAAGCCATCTCGCGCGGCCTGGAAGAAGGTGCGCGCCTGGTCTGCGGTGGCGAACGCCCGGCACACCTGGACAAGGGCTTCTATCTGCAACCGACCGTGTTCGCCGATGTGCCGGAAGACAGCTGGATCTGGAACGAAGAGATCTTCGCGCCAGTGGTGTGCATCCGCCCGTTCGACACCGAAGAAGAAGCGGTCAAGTCGGCCAACAACTCGCGCTTCGGCCTGGGCGCCGCGGTCATGTCCAGGGACATCGAGCGCTGCGAACGTGTCGCACGCAAGTTCCGCGCCGGCATCGTCTGGATCAACTGCTCGCAACCGACCTTCACCGAAGCACCGTGGGGCGGCTACAAGACCAGCGGCATCGGCCGCGAGCTGGGCGAATGGGGCCTGAACAACTACCTGGAAACCAAGCAGATCACCCGCTACGACAGCGAACAGCCCTGGGGCTGGTACATCAAGTGAGGTAACACCCATGCGTTGGAAACAGACGCTTCAGCTGGCTGAGGTGCACTGCGAAGGCGAGATCGGCAAGGTCATCACCGGGGGCGTCATCGGCGTCCCGGGTGCCACCATGCTCGACAAGATGAACTACATCAACGAAGTCGACGACAGCCTGCGCCGCCTGGTGACGCTGGAGCCGCGCGGCTGCCTGCAGATGTCGGTCAACCTGTTGCTGCCGCCGACCCGGCCCGAGGCTCAAGCCGGCTTCATCGTGCTGCAGGCCGACAAGGCCCACCCGATGTCAGGCAGCAACTGCATCTGCGTGGTCACCGCCCTGCTCGAACTGGGCATGGTGTCCATGCAGGAGCCGGAAACCACGGTAGTGCTCGACACGCCAGCGGGCCTGGTCACCGCTCGCGCCCAATGCGCAGACGGCCGCTGCCTGAACGTGTCGCTGGACATGGTGCCGGCCTTTGTCGAGCACCTGGACCTGGCGGTCGAAACCGAAGCCTTCGGCACGATCAAGATCGATGTGGCGTTCGGCGGTGTGTACTACGCGCTGATCGACGTTGAGCAGGTCGGGCTATCGATTGCACCGGAAAATGCCCGGCAGCTGGCCGATGCTGGCGTAGCGCTACGGGAGGTAATCAACCGGCAACTGAACATCCAGCACCCGCTGCTTGCGTCGGTGAACGAGGTGGCGTATGTGATGTTCCGCAACCGCCTGGATGATCGCACCTACCAGACGTGCACCACCCTGCCCCCTGGCCGGGTCGACCGTTCCCCCTGCGGTACCGGCAGCTCGGCCAACCTGGCCACACTGGCCGCACGCGGCAAGGTTCAGGCCGGGGACCACCTGGTCTCGCAGTCGACCATTGGCGGCCAGTTCCAGATTGCCCTGCTCGGCCATACAGAAATCGGCGGCAAGCCGGCGGTACTGCCACGGGTAACCGGGCGAGCCTGGCTGTACGGCCTTCAGCAGTTGGGGGTCGATCCGGATGATCCGCTCGCTGCTGGCTTCATGCTCAGCGACACCTGGGGAGAAGGCTGACCGCATTGCCCCTGCAGCCGTGCCCGCATACCTGGGCACGGCTTTCTGATGCCCTCAACGGAGTAAAGCCATGCGTTTCAAGCAAGTGCTGTCTGTAGTGGATTGTCATGCCGAAGGTGAAAGCGGGAAGGTCATAGTCGGGGGTGTGGGCCAGGTGGCAGGCCATACCATGTTCGACAAACGGGTCCATCTGGAAACCCACATGGACCACATACGCAAACTGGTACTGTTCGAGCCGCGAGGCGCGGTTTGGCACAATGCCAACATCATTCTGCCCTCCAATCACCCCGAAGCAGACATGGGCTATGTGATCCTCGAGACGACCGAGTATCCCGCCATGTCGGGCTCGAACACCATGTGCGTGGCAACGGTACTGCTCGAAACCGGCATTTTGCCGATGCACGAGCCGGTGACACAGCTTACGCTCGAATCCCCGGCGGGGCTCATTCGCGTCCGCTGCGAATGCAAGGACGGCAAGGTCACCAGTGTGCGGCTGGTCAACCAGCCTGCGTTCTGCTACTACCGCGACCGCACCATTGAAGTAACAGGGCTGGGTACCGTTCGGGTCGACATCGTCTATGGTGGCATGACCTACGCAATGGTCGAGGCCGCAGACCTGGGTTTCAGCATAACCCCGTCCGAAGCCCGGGAACTGTGCGAAGTGGGGCAACGCATCAAGCAGGCAGCCGTTGAGCAACTGTCTGTAGAACACCCACTCAACCCGGCGATTCCGGGCATCACCAATACCGAGTTCATGGGCCCGCTGCGCCGTGAAAGCGGTGTACTCAGTGCCAGGAACTGCGTGGTCGTCTCACCGGGGCGCTGTGACCGCTCCCCTTGCGGCACCGGCTCCTCGGCCCGACTGGCGTTACTGCACGCACGCGGGCTGATTGCGCCTGGTGAGTCATTCATCCATGAGTCGATCACCGGTAGCCGGTTCACCTGTAGTATCGAAAGCCTGGGCGAAGTCGGCCCCTACCCTGCGGTGATTCCCGCCATCGCGGGTCAAGCGTGGATTACCGGCTTCTACCAGATGGGCATAGACCCTACCGACCCTTATCCAGCGGGCTTCACACTGTCCGATACCTGGATGGAAAGCACCTGAGCCCGCGACTGCCATGACTCATTGGGCGGCCGACAGGAGTTGCACCATGACAGAGCCCGGCCTGTATGATACAGGCCAAAGCTGATGAGACCTGATGATGACTAAAGATAATGATAAAGAAAGTGGCGTGCGTCGCCACAGTGGGCGCTACATCTATGAAGAGTTGCGCAAGCAGATCCTGACCCTGAAACTCAAGCCCGGGGTGCAACTTGACGAAGTGTCGCTTGCCGCCCAGTTCGGCCTGTCTCGCTCCCCCGTGCGGGATGCACTGGCCCGGCTGATTACTGAAGGCCTGGTGGTTATCCTTCCGAACCGTACCACCTTGGTTACACCGTTCGAGATTGAAGAGTTCCCCAACTACATCTCTGCACTGGACCTGATGCAACGTGCAGTCACGCGCCTGGCAGCCATTCAACATCGCCCGGAAGACCTCGAAAAAATCCGCAAGGCCGACGCCGACTACCTCAAGGCAGTAACCACGGGTGACTTCCAGTCCATGTCGGAGTTGAACAAGGCCTTCCACATGGCCATTGCCCACGCCGGTCGCAACCCTTATTTCATCAACTACTACGAGCGCCTGTTGGGCGAAGGGCAGCGCCTGCTTCACCTGCACTTCGACCATATCGTAAGTTCGGCAAGCACCCACAAACTGGGTCGCGACCACGACGAAATCATCAATGCCATCGAAGCGCGTGATGCAGATGCTGCGGAAGCCGCTGCCCATGAGCACACCATGCTGTTCCAGCGGCGTTTTCTGGACTACATGCAGCAGAACCTTACAGCGCGCATGTCGGTGGCTTGAGGTACAGGCCCTTGGTCGTCCCGGCTGAACATCGGGATACCCCCTCCCGCATTGCTACCATAGATAAAAAAACGGCCCAGGCCGTAGTGCCAGTCAGTCAAGCCATTCGGAGCCGCTTCGCGGCCCATCGCCGGCAAGCCAGCTCCCACAGAGGCTGCACGTCACTTACTGATTTAGCAGGGACCCTGTGGGAGCGGGCGAGCCCGCGAACACCGGCGCAGCCGGTGCCATGCACCGTGTTGCATTATTCGCGGGCACGCCCGCTCCCACAGGGTACGCGGTGCGCCCGGCATCAGTGTTCTGCGCGACAGCGCAGCCCAACGGGCGGGGCAATCTCCCACAGGACTGCGCAAAGCTTGAGATCTGCACGACACCTGTGGGAGCGGGCGAGCCCGCGAACACCGGCGTAGCCGGTGCCATGCACCGCGTTGGATTCTTCGCGGGCAAGCCCGCTCCCACAGGGTACGCGGTGCGCCCGGCATCAGTGTTCTGCGCGACAGCGCAGCCCAATGGGCTGGGCAATCTCCCACAGGGACTGTGCAAAGCTTGAGATCTGCGCGACACCTGTGGGAGCGGGCGAGCCCGCGAACACCGGCGCAGCCGGTGCCATGCACCGTGTTGCATTATTCGCGGGCACGCCCGCTCCCACAGGAACTGCGCAAAGCTTGAGATGTGCGCGGCACCTGTGGGAGCTGGCTTGCCGGCGATGGGCTGCACAGCAGCCCCAATATGCCTTGTAGGCTTAACTGACTGGCATTCCCCCAGGCCGGTGCAATACCGAGCCTGGACCGCTTGTACACGTGCTGCCTGGCTTGCTTATGGCAAGGCGTACGCAATCACGCTGTCACCGCGCTTGTCGGAGTGCGGCGAACCACCGGCGAAGATGACAACATACTGCTTGCCGGTCTTCTGCGAACGGTAGGTGATCGGCCCGCTCTGGCTGCCAACCGGCAAACGCGACTTCCACACTTCTTCACCGGTGCGGCTGTTGTAGGCGCGCAGGTAGAAGTCCTGGGTGCCGGCAAAGAACAGCAGGCCCGACTGGGTGGCCAGCGACGGGCCGAGGGTCGGCATGCCCAGCGGCAGTTGCAGGCCAGTCGCGATACCCAGCGGGCCAGTGTCCTGCACCGTACCTACCGGCACCTGCCAGACCAGCTTGTGGGTCTTCAGGTTGACGGCCGACAACGTACCGAAAGGCGGCGCCTGGCACGGTACGCCCAACGGCGACATGAAGCGCTCGCGCCAGGTACCGAACGGCGTGCCCTTCTGCACGATGATGCCCATGCCTTCGCTGCTGCCGGTGCCTGGCGGGATATCCTTGGCCGGAACCATGTTGTAGTGCAGGCCCAGGCGCAGGTCATTGACGAACATCAGGTCGGTGGTCGGGTCAACCGAAACACCGCCCCAGTTCATGCCACCCAGCGAACCTGGGTACTGGATCGCCCAGTCTTCGCCCGGCGGGGTGAACACACCGTCGTAACGGCTCGACTTGAAGATGATGCGGCAGATCAGCTGGTCGAACGGGGTTGCGCCCCACATGTCGGACTCTTTGAGGGTTTGGTTGCCGATGTTCGGCATACCCACGGAGTGCGGCTGGGTCGGCGAGTAGCGCTCACCCGGCAGGTTGCCCTGCGGCACCGGCAGTTCCTTGATATCGGCCAGTGGCTTGCCGTTGGTGCGGTCCAGCAGGTAGATCATGCCGGTCTTGGAAGTGACCGACAATGCCTTGGACACCGAACCATCGTCATTGGCGATGTCATACACCAGCGGCTGGCCGGTGACATCGAAGTCCCAGATGTCATGGTGGACAGTCTGGAACGACCACACCGGGCGGCCAGTGGCAACGTTGACCGCTACGATGGACGAGCCGTATCTGTCGTCGGCATCAGTACGGAAACCTGCCCAGAAATCAGGCGTGGCGTTGCCGGTAGGCAGGTAGACCATGCCCAGCTCGGCATCGTAGGACATGCCTACCCAGACGTTTGGCGTACCGCGGGTATAGCCCTCAGGCGACAGAGGCTCACGGGTAACTTGCGGGTTACCCGGGTCCCACGCCCAGACCAGCGTACCGGTTACCGCATCGAAGGCACGCACCACACCCGGCGGCTCGTTGGTTTCAAAGTTGTCGATTACCCGACCACCAACGATCACCAGGTTGCCGGCAACCAGCGGCGAGGACGACTGCTGGTAGTAACCAGGCTTGACTTCGCCCATGCCGACTTTCAGGTCTACTGCACCGTTGTCACCAAAGTTGGCGACCGGCTTGCCCGTATGCGCGTCAACAGCCACCAGGCGACCATCGCCGGTCGGGAAGATCAGGCGTTGCGGGCTGACGGATGCATCCAGTGGGGCATCAGCCTCGGCACCCGGTACCGCAGCAGACTTTTTGGCAGTGGTGGCGTCGAAGTAAGCCATGCCACGGCAGCGCTGGTAGGTCGAGTTGCCTTTGCCCGCGGCGTAACGCCAGTTTTCCTTGCCGGTATCGATGTCGTAGGAAATGACGGTGCTGTAGGTGGTGCACACGTACAAACTGTCACCCACCTGCAAAGGCGTGTTCTGGTCTTCGGCATCGCCCAGGCCCGGTACCACGGCCTCGCCAGTGTGTGCGGTCCAGGCAACCTTCAGGTCCTTAACGTTCGCCGGCGTGATATCCCCTACGCGCGAGAAGCGCGAACCATGGTTATCGCCCGCCCAGGCCTTCCAGTCGCCAGCTTCACCTTCGGTTTTCTTGACCACAACATCCTGTGCCGCTGCTACAGACTCGGCATCACGAATGATGTTCTTGGGTTGGAAAGCGCTGATGGCGGTCAGCACGATACCTACCGAAGCCACCGCCCCCAGTGCCGCGCCTGTTACACGGGCTTTGCGAGCACGCGTGAAAAGCGGCACCGAAAACGCCACCGCAGCACCCATGATTGCAAAAGCGAACACCCGCGACAAAAGCGGCCAGAACTTCAGGCCGACATCCAGCAGCGCCCAGATAACGGTATACGCAACGACTACCGCCACCAGCAGCACACCGACGAATCGGCGCCGAATGATCATGGCACCTGCTGCAATCAACAGAACGCCAGCGATCAGGAAGTACCAACTCCCCCCCAACGATGCCAGCCAGGCACCGCCCCCGATGAAGTACAGGCCCGCCAACAGAATAATCGCCCCGAGGGTGGCTAGCCACGCGCGCCCCAGACGGCTCGGAATCACATCGTCTACCACGTTTACAGTCCTTCAAAGATTGCCAAAGGACAGATTGTCGCATGCATACAGATCAGCATACAAATTGGAATCCCAGCTTGCGTGCAACTATTTCATTTTATTGCGGAGCTGGAAGCCCCGTAATAGAGGCCCTGCGCCCAGTGCGTGACGCGAAGGCTAGCTCTCGTCATCAGTCGCATTTGACACTGCCGTCGTGGACGGCCCTTTCAGCGCATGAAGGCGCTTGCACTGAATCGCGATGACGGCAATCAAGGAGGGCAAGCACAGAAACAGGAAGATATGCGTGATCGACCAGTTCCAGCCCATCATCAAGGCCCCCGCGCCCGCCCCCAGAATCGCCCCGGTGCGGCCGATGCCGAAGACCCAACTGACCCCGGTGGCGCGGATCGCCGTGGGGTAGAAATTGGTCGCCAGGGCAAAGCAGCCGGCATTCGCAGACATCATGAAATAGCCCAGGCTGAACACCAGCACATACAGCGCCCACGCATGCCCGGCCCAGATCGCGATCAGTAGCGACATCGCCGCACTGCCGGCGAACATCAGGCTGACCACGTTGTTCTGCTCCCAGCGGTCCATCTTCAGGCCGACGCTGAAATCGCCGACCGCCCCGCCCAGTTGCAGCACCGCGCCGATCAACGCGGCCTGGGACAGGGTCATGCCTGCAGACTGCGCGGTGATCGGCAGCCAGTTGCTGAGCAGGTACAGGTTGAGAAAGCCGGCAAACATCGCCAGCCAGATCATCAGCGAACCCAGGCGATATGGCCCCTTCAACACGCTGCCAAGGCCCTGGCGGGCGTTACCCAGGTCACTGTGCTCGGTGCTGATGGCCTGGGTGCGCGCATCGGCAGTACCGGGGGCCAGGGCATTGATCGCGGCTACGATCCGCGCCTGGGGCTTGCCCGCCTGGATCATGAAGCGCAGCGACTCCGGCAACAGCGCCAACAAGGCCACGGCCAGCAGCAAAGGCAATACCCCACCGGCCACGAACACCGCCTGCCAGCCATAGTCCTCGATCAGGTACTCGCTGAGCAGCCCCCCCAACGCCCCGCCCAGGCCGAACCCGCACCAGGTCGAGGTGACCAGGGTCGAGCGGCGCCGCAGCGGCGCGCACTCGGCCAGCAAGGTGGTGATGTTGGGCATGGTCGCGCCCAGCCCGACACCGGTCAGCAGGCGCGCGAGGGTCAGCATGGTCAGATCCTGGGCGAACGCGCAGGCCAGTGAGCAGAACCCGAAGAACGCCACCGAGAGGATGATCACCCAGCGCCGACCGAGGCGGTCGGCCAATGGGCCGGCACACAAAGACCCCAGCGACAACCCGACCAGGCCGCTCATCATCAGCGGCCCGAGCACCTGGCGCTGCAAGCCCCAATCCTGGATCAGCGCCGGCGCGATGAAGCCCATCATCATCGTGTCGAAGCCGTCCAGTACCAGGATCAACAGCCCCAGCACGATCACCCGCCATTGCTGACGACCTATCGGCCGGGCATCCAGAAACGTATGCACATCCACTACATTCGACGCGCTCATCGCAAAGCCCTCGGCAGCGAACAGGGACGGGTTAGCGCAGGCGCGCGCCAACGAAAGGTGCGCAGCGCTCGATGCCGATGCGCACGGTTTCTTCCGGGTCACGCTTCCACCAGTCCAGCTCCGAGAACAGTTCGAGTTCGAACGGGCCGTCGTAGCCGATGTCGTCGAGCACGCTGCGCAGGCGGGCGAAGTCGATCACCCCGTCGCCGACCATGCCGCGGTCCCGCAGGTTGCGGGTTTCGGCGAGCCAGTCGCACAGGTGGAAGGTGCTCAGGCGCTGCTTGCCGGTGCGGCGCAGTTCGGCTTCGAAATCCGGGTCCCACCAGCAATGGTAGGTATCGGCCACCATGCTGGTGTCGTCACCCAGCAGGTCGCACAAGTCGTTGGCATCCTTGATGCGGTTGAGCACGCTGCGGCTTCCGGCATACATCGGGTGCAGCGGCTCCAGCCCCAGCTTCACCCCGACCTGGCGCGCATGCGGGGCCAGTTCGGCAAGGGCGTCGCGAATGCGGGCGCGGTGCGCGGCGATGTCCTTCTCGCCGTCCGGCATCGCGCCAACCACCATGACCACGCAGGGCGCGCCGATCTGCGCGGCCTGGTCGAGGATCTTGCGGTTGGCCTCGATACCGTTGGCGATTCCGCCTGCCGAGGCCGCGTCGTTGAACCAGGCGCTGGTGCACAGCGACGCCACCCACATGTCGGCATCCTTCAGGTGCCGCGCGGTCTGGCCCACACCGTAGTCGTCCATGAAATTGCGCCACACGGCGATGCCGCTGACACCCTGGCGGGCATAGCCGTCGATGGCCTGGGGCATCGACCAGGACGGCGTGGTGATCTGGTTGATGGCAAAGCGTGAAAGATCGAGCTGCTGCGTCATGGCAGGCTTCCTTTTGTCATTCAGTTACGGAGCATGGATGCGTCTATCGCGGTACTAGCCCTGATGCGGAACGTCCCAGAGGTTGAGCCTGGTGCCGATGCCATTGACGCTGGCGGTTTGCAGCACTTCATAGCCCCAGCTGATATCGAACACCGCCATGCCGCAGGCGATGAAGATGACGCGATCGGAGGCGCTGCTGCGGCCGGGCCTGACGCCGTTGACCACGTCGCCCAGGCCGGTGGACTCGGTCAGTGCCGGCAGCTTGCCGGCGTCGATCAGGCGGTACAGCGGGCCGCCGATCACGCCACTGTAGTAAGCGTCCTTGTTGCCCGACGCCACGGCGTCTTCCACGTACGCTTCGTGCAACTGGGTGTGGTCGTAGACGATGCGTGCGCTGGTGAGGAAGCTGTCGTCGGTGAGCACCGGCCCGGACACCAGCACGGTGGCACCGGCCTTGATCCATTCATCCTTGAAGTACAACGGCTTGAGCCGGGAGGCGGCCACGGTGATCACGTCCGCGTCACGGAAGCCCGTCTCCGTGTCGTCGGTACCCCGGGCGCGGATGCCATGGGTTTCGCTTACCCAGGCAGCGAACTCGTTGGCCTTTTCGAGGAACAGGTCGAAGCACACCACTTCGTCGATGCAGGGCGTCTGGGTGATGATCGCCGAGAAGCATGCCTTGTTGATCGGGCCGCAGCCGACCACCGACAGCTTGCGGCTGCCCGGGTTGGCCAGGTGGCGGGCGCCGACACCGGGCACCGCGCCGGTGCGCGCCGCGCTCAGCAGGTTGGCGGACATCAGCGCCAGCGGCGCGCCGGTATCCTTGTCATTGAGCATCATGGTCAGCACCGAGCGCGGCAGGCCCTTGTCCATGTTGGCGTGGTTCGAGCCGTACCACTTGTTGCCACACACATCGAAGCGCCCGCCCAGGTAGCCCGGCATCGCGGCGAAGCGGCGGTCGGGGCCGGCGACCGGCATGTTGGGGAACGGGCTTTGCCTGGGGAACACGATGTTCAGGCCGTGGCTGTTGTGGTTGGCGCCGCCCATCAGGTAGTCGCCCTTGCCCAGCAGGCTGAAGGTTTCTTCGCACACATCCACGCAACGCGCGGCATCCAGGACACCAGCGGCGATCATGTCGGCTTCGGACAGGTAGGTGAAATCGATCTTCGGATACATGGTGTTTTTCTCGCTACGAATGGGGGGAAGGAACAGTCAGAAGCGCAACAGCGGCTGGATATCGAACAAGCGGCAGCCTTGGTTGCGCGCACTGGCACGCATCAGGAAATTGAGTTTTTCGATTCGCTCGCCGGAACGCGGGGCGCCGTTCTTCTGAAACGGCACCTGCAGCCCGACCGAAAGGTCCATCACCACGTCATCCACCACCCCGCCCGAACGACCGGAGGGCACTGCGATCATTCCGTGACGGGCAGCGAAGTGGTACGCATCCAGGGCTTCGGTGATGGTGCCGACCTGGTTGGGCTTGAGAATGAACCCGTCGACCGCGTTCAACTCCAGGGCCTTCTGCAGGTACTCCAGGTTGGTCACGGTCAGGTCGTCGCCCAGGATCAGCGTGCGCGGTAGTTCGCGCTTGGCCTGCTGGTAGCCGCCCCAGTCGTTTTCGTCGAGCAGGTCCTCGATGAACACGAAATCGAATTGCTCGGTCAGTTGCCGGGTGTATTCGATCAACGCCTGCGCGCTGACCCGCTGGCCTTTGAGCAGGTAGGTGGCACTGGCCTTGTCGTAGAACTCGCTGGACGCGCAATCCAGGGCAAAGGCGATGGCGCCGCGATGCGGCGTGCGCTCGATGGCCTGCTGCATCAGCCGCAGTACCACTTCAGGGTCGTCCGATGGCGCGGCGTAACCATACGAACTGGCCACCGCCGGCTTGTGCCCCAGGTACTCGGTGAGCACCTCGTTGAGTGCCTGGAACACTTCGACGGCCATCTCGACCGCATGGTCGACGCTGTCGGTCTTGTACGGGACGATCAGGAACTCGTTGAACGCCTGGGTGAAGCCGCTGTACTTGCCGCCGTTGACCACGTTGAAGCACGGTACCGGCACGGTCTGGATCGCGCCGCCGGCGATGTGGTTGTAAAGCGGGATGCGCTTGGCATCGGCAGCGGCGCGGAACACCGCGATGGAAGTCGAATAGATAGCGTTGCCACCGAGCACGTGTTTGTCGGCAGTGCCGTCCAGGTTGATCATCACCTGGTCAATGCAGCGCTGGTCATGGATGTCCAGGCCAACGATGGCCGGGGCGATCACCTTGACCACGGCCTCGACCGCCTTGTGCACGCCGAGGCCGCCGTAGGACGACAAGTCGCCGTCGCGCAGCACGAACGCCTCATGCATGCCGACCGAGCTGCCGGTGGGCGCCGCACCGCGGCCCACGGCCCCGCTTTCGGTGCGGACCTCGACTTCCACGGCCGGGCGGCACTTGCAGTCGATGATCTGTTGGGCAATTACCGAAACGATCTTGTCGACCATGTCATTGACCCTCCACGGCAGGCACGTACACGATATTGAGGTCACACAGGTTGGTGCCGGTGTTGCCGGTGAAAATGGCGCAGTTGATGGCCTCCAGCGCCTCGAAAGTGCTGTGCTCGCGCAGTGCCTGATAAAGGTTGATGCCTTGGGCCGAGGCTGCCGCAAGGCTCTGCGAGTCGGTGATGCCGCCTGCGACCTGGGTGGTGCCGTCGGTGCCTTCGCTGTCGATCGACAGCAGGCAGGCGCCTGGCGCCTTGGCAGCAGCGATGGCGAAGCCCACCGCCATTTCCTGGCCGGGCCCGCCGTGGCCTTTGATCACCGCGTTGTCGAGGATCTGCGTGGTGACCTCGCCCGAGCTGAGCAGCACGCACGGTGGCTTGATCGGGTTGCCGTAGGCCTGGATCTCACGGGCCATCGATGCCATGAACGTGCCAGCATCGCGGCTTTCACCCTCGAGGAACGAGGACACGATCAACGCCGGGATGCCCATGGCTTCACAGGCTTGCCGGGCGTAGATGCAGGAGTCTGGCAGGGTGTTGAGCAGGTAGTAGGTATTGTCCGGGAACGCCTTGGGCGTCTCGCCTTCGGGCCCGACCTTGGCGAGGTAGTCGACGATGCTTTTGGGCATCTTGTCGGCCAGGTTGAAATTGACGATGGTCGCCCGCGCATCGTCCAGGGTGGTGGCGTCCGGGCCGATGGGGGTGCTCTTGTAGGCCTTGTACGGCTCGCCGATATCGCCCGTGGCTGGCGTGCCGACCGCGTCGCTGATGCCGATGCCAATCAGCTCGGCGCCGATGTCCTGGATACGCTTGGCCAGCATGCCGCCGTTAAGGGCCGAGATGTGCCGGCGCACGGCATTGATCTCGTAGATGCCCGCGCCCGACTTGAGCATCACGTCGGTGGCATCGATCTCATCCTGCAGGCTGATGCCGTCGCGCGGGCATGACATCAGCGCAGAGCTGCCGCCGCTGATGACCGCGATGAACAGGTCATCCTGGTTCGCCTGCTCGACGATGCGGATGATTTCGCGGGAGGCGCGGTAGCCCTCCTCGTTGGGCAGCGGGTGCCCGCCAACATACACCTCGGTGTTGTTGAAGCGGTCGCTGGCTTCGTGGATCTTGACGATGGCGATGCCACGGGTCAGGCGGTCGCCCAGCACGTGGTCGACGGCCATGGCCATGTGGTTGCAGGCCTTGCCCGCGCCGAACAGGTACACATTACGCTTCTTGCTCAGGTCCCAGCTACGGCTGCCGACGTGCAGCACGTCGCCGTCCAGGCGCATGATGCTGCGAATGCGCTCGTAGCCGTCCAGCCGTACCAAGGTCTGGTCGGCAATCTCGAGCACGACCTGACGCGACGTGATGTCGCCCCCTTCCAGCAAATCCCTGAAATTTCGGATCTTCTTCATTTCAATTCCTGCAGTCAGCGTTACGTACATCGGGACGTTCATCGCTCAGAAGCCCCGCCGCCTGGGCGGGGGACGGCGGTTCACGCAGGCTCGACCAACCCGAGCAACTCGCTCGGGAAGAGCATTTCGCGAATCGCCGAATCGTCCGTGCGCAGGTGTTCGGCGACCTGAGTCAGGCCGAAGAAGTCGAAGAACAGCGGCGTTTGCAGAATCAGCATGTCGTAGCCCGGCTGAACCTTCAGGCCCTTGTGCATGGCGGCCTGCAACAGTGGCGTGGGCTGGTTTTTCATGAGGATGTCGCAGACCTGCGTGCCAGGCTGTAGCGAGGCCACCGGCAGCGGCAGCGGGTCATCGCGTTTCAGGCCCAGCGGTGAGGCATTGATGACCAGGTCGAAGCCTGCCGGGTCGTTGCTTTGGGCGGCCACCGCCGGCACGTCGAAGTGCTCGCGGATGGCGGCGGTCACCTGCAGCGCCTTGGCCTCATCCGGGTCGAACACGGCAATCTCGGCCGAGCCGCCAGCGGCCAGCGAGGTGGCGATGGCCGAACCGGCTCCACCCGCGCCGATGATCAGCACGCGCTTGCCCGCATAGGGCATCTGGTAGCGTTCGAGCGAACTGACGAAGCCCAGGCCGTCGAACAAGGCGCCTTCCAGGCTGCCATCGGCATTACGCCGAATGGCGTTCACCGCATTGGCGGTGTTGGCGATCTTGCTGCGTTTGTCTACCAGGCCGGCGGCGTCGGTCTTGTGCGGGATCGACAGCACCATGCCGGCAGTGGTTTTGGAGCGGAACAGCGCCCGCACCGTGTCGACCAGGTCTTGCGGGGCAACCTGCAACGGCACCATGACCGCATCGACGCCGCACAAAGGCAGGACCTTGTTGAAAATTTCCGGCGTGCGGACCTGCTCGATGGGGTCGGCCACCATAAAAAAGACGCGAGTGTTCCCAGTAGTCATTGAAGACTCCTCAAAAAAGCGGAATAAGGGTGTGCCGGCCCCCAGGCAACCCATGCCTGGGGGCGCTGCGGCAGGTCAGGACGCCGGGAAGCCTTCGCCCCAGGTGTCGCTGAGCATGAAGCCACCGGCCAGCGGGTCGTGCGGGTCGACGCCGTGCTGCTCGATGCTGTAGATCCACGCCCGGCCCTGTACCCGCGGCAACACGGCAGGCTTGCCGGCCACTTCGCTGGTGCCCAGCATCTGCACCTTGAACTCGCTGCCGATGATCGAGTGGGACGTGAGCTGGCTGCCGGTTTCAACCAGCCCGCGCGCGGCCAGGGTGGCCAGGTTGGCCGAGCTGCCGGTACCGCACGGGGAGCGGTCGACGCGCCCGGGCGGCAGCGTGGTGCAGGTCTGGTAGGCGCTGTCGCCAACCCGGTTGCGGAACATCACGTAGGCCACCTTGTCGATCTGCGGATACAGCGGGTGCTGCACGGTGAACTGGCGGTTGATCTGCTCGCGCAGGGCCACGCCCAGGTCGGCCAGTTGCCGGGCATGCTGCGGCTCGATGCTCAGGCCGGTCTGCGCCACGTCCACCAGCGCGTAGTACACGCCACCGAAGGCCAGGTCGGCCTTGATCACGCCGTGCTCGGCGGTCTCGACCTGGATGTCCAGTTGCTCGACGAAGGCCGGCACCATGTCCAGCGACACGCTGAGGCAGCGGCCGTCCTTGCAGGTGGCACGGGCCGTGACCAGGCCGGCCGGAGTATCCAGCACCACGGTGGTTTCCGGCTCCTGCATCGGTACCATGCCCATCTCCAGCAGGGTGGTGACCACGCAGATCGAGTTGCTGCCCGACATGGGGTGGGCCTTGTCCGACTGCAGCACGATGAAGCCGGCATGGGCGTCCGGGTGGGTCGGGGGCAACAGCAGGTTGACCGACATCTGCAGGCAGCCGCGCGGCTCAAGGGTCACCAGCTTGCGCAAGCTGTCGTCGACTTCGTTGATGTAGTTCATCTTGTCGAGCATGGTCTTGCCCGGAACATCCACCACACCGCCGGTAATCACCTTGCCGATTTCGCCTTCGCAGTGCACACCCACGATCTGAAGCGATTTATTCCAACGCATGATGTTCTACCTCTGAAGGGTTTCGCTGAAGCGTTTGTAGTCCGGGTTACCCTGGGACGGGTCGCTGCCAAAGCGGTAGGCACTGAACGGCTTTAGGTCGAGTTGTGGTTCGCGGCCCGCGACCAGGTCGCCGATCAGGCGGCCGGTGGTCGCCCCCAGGGTCAGGCCCAGCTGGCCGTGCCCTACTGCCATGAACACGTTCGGCAGGCGCCGGCAGCGGTCGATGATCGGCTTGGTGTCGGGCAGCAACGGGCGATAGCCGACGCCGAACTCGACGTTGTCGGTGTGCATCTGCGGCAGCAGGCGCTTGGCCTTGGCGAGGATGATCTGCGCACGCTTGAAGTTGGGCTGGGTGCTGTTGCCGCCGAACTCGATGGTGCCGCCGATCTGCAGGCCGCGGGTCATCGGGGTGAAGCAGAAGCCGCCGTCGCCATAGATGACCGAGTGGTTGAACGACACCCCGGCATCGCGCACCAGCGCCTGGTAACCGGCCACGGGCTGCAGCGGCACGTTGACCCCCAGTTGCCCGAAGAACGCCCGCGCCCCGGCGCCGGCCGCGAGTACCAGCTGCCCGGCGGCAATGCGCTCGCCGCTTTCCAGGGTTACCCCGGTGGCGCGCCCGCCCGCTTCGTCCAGCTGCGCGACCTTGGCCCGCACGCGGCGGCCGCCCTGGGCCAGGAAGCGCTCGGTGAGCGCCACCATGAAGCCCTCGGTATCGCTGACGAACCGCCACTGCGGCAGCAGGATGCCGTGGGCGAACTTGCCCGCCAGCAGCGGCTCCAGGTCGCCAATCTCGGCGCCGTTGAGCACCTGGCTGTCAAAGCCCAGCGAGCGGCGGATTTCATTGTGGCCACGCTCGTGCTCCACCCCGGCCTGGCTGTCGAACACCTGCAGGATCGGGCGCTGCACCACCAGGCCGCGGGCTTCCAGGCCTTCGAGCAAGCGGCCGTAGTCGGTCAGCACATGGTGGGTCAGCGAGGCCATGGCCGTGGCGATCTCCTGGATGCGCGCATGGCGTGCGTTGCCCAGAAACCGCAGGAACCACGGCAGCAGCGCTGGCAACGCCGCCGGGCGCAGGGCCAGCGGGCCGGTCTGGTCGAGCAGCCAACCCGGGATCTTTTTCAGGATGCCAGGTTTGGACAGCGGGATGATCTCGCCCAGCGAAAGCTGCCCGCAGCTCCATTTGGCGGTGCTGTCGCCCGGTGCCGCCGGGTCGATCAGGGTCACCTGGTGGCCATCGCGCTGCAGGTACAGCGCGCAGCAGATCCCCACGATGCCACCACCCACCACCAGCGTGGCGCCCTTGTGCGGGGCGGCTCGAGCCGCATCTTGCGAAGGTATTTCAGTGTTCAACTCAAGCACTCCCATGCAACGAAACAGTTCAGTCGACGGCACGATCAGTAGGCGTAGCGGCGCAACATGCGCTGCTCGACCAGCCCGACCAGGCGCGTCAGCGGGAAAGCGATGGCGAAATAGATCAGCCCGGTGACGGTGAGGAACTCGATGGGCCGCGCCGTGCTGTTTGAGATGTTCTGGCCAACGAACATCAGGTCGGCAACCCCCACCGAGGAGATCAGGGCGCTCTCCTTGAACAGGCTGACCACGTTCGACAGCAGAGGTGGCACAGCGCGCAGCAAGGTCTGCGGGAAGATCACGTACAGCGTCTTGACCGAGCGGTTCAGGCCCAGCGCCACGCAGGCGTCATGCTGCTCGCTGGCGATCGACTTGAGTGCGCCGCGGAACGTCTCGCAGGTGATCGCCGCCATGTACAGGGTCAGCGCAATGGCCACCGAGGCGTAGGCCGGGATCGCCAGGCGGAACACCACCGGCAGGCAGAAGAAGATCCAGAACAGCTGGATGAGCAACGGCGTGCCGCGGAAGAACTCGACATACAGCGTCACCGGCCAGGTGATCCAACGTGACGGCGAGCGTTTCAGCAGGCTCAGGATAAAACCGATCAAGCTGCCCAGCAGCGCACAGCCGAAGGTGAAGGCCACCGTCAGCGCGAGGCCTTCGAGCAGCACGTTCCAGAACGGCAGTACCGCGGAAAAATTCAGCTCCATGGTCGCCCCCTTCAACGCTGCATCGCAGCGTCCTGACGACGCTCGATCATGTTGGCCAGTTTCGAAATCGGCAGGGACAGGGCGAAGTACACCAGCGCCACCACCGAATAGGTTTCCAGGGGCCGGTAGGCGTCTGTCGCCAGGCCTTTGGCCACGTACATCAGGTCGGAAATTGCCACGATCGCCACCAGCGCGCTCTGTTGCAGCGAACCGATCCCGTTGGTCAGCAGCACCGGCAACGCCGAGCGCAACGCCTGCGGCAGCACCACGTAGAAGGTTCGGTGGAACGATTTGAGGCCCAGTGCCGTGCACGCATCCAGGTGCTCGCGGGGCACCGCCTGCACTCCGGCGCGGTAGGCCTCGGCGTTGAACGCGGTGAGGTTCAGGCCCAGGGCCAGGATGCCCATGAGCATCGGGTCGATGAACACGTCCACCATCATCGGGATGCAGTAGAAGAACCAGATGATCTGCAGCAGCGCCGGGGTGCAGCGGAAAAACTCGATGAACAGTTGCGCCGGCCAGCGCAGGATCGCCCAGCGGCTCATCACTAACAGGCACAGCACAAAGCCCAGCACCAGGCCCATCAGGTTGGCGGCCAATGCCAGCTGGATGGTCACCTTCAACCCTTCGAGCAGCACGCCGACACTGTTCTGCAAAAACGCAAAATCAAATTCGTAATGCATGGCCTGTTTCACTCCAGATGAAGGACTTTCTCCAGGAATTCCCGGGTCCGTGGCTGCTTGGGCGACTTGAACATCTGTGCTGGCGGGCCCTGCTCGACCACCTTGCCGTTGGCGCAGAACACCACGCGCGTGGCGATGTCGCGGGCAAAGTGCATGTCGTGGGTGACGATGATCATCGCCATCTTCTGCTCAGCCAGCTGCAGCATCACGTTCTGCACCTCGATGACCATTTCCGGGTCCAGCGCCGAGGTCACCTCGTCGAACAGCATCAGCTTGGGCTCGAGCATCAATGCGCGGGCAATGGCCACGCGCTGCTTCTGGCCACCGGACAACTGGCTGGGGTAGGCGTGCAGCTTGCTTTCCAGCCCCAGGCGCGCCAGGTACTTGCGGGCGCGCTCGGTGGCTTCGGCCTTGGTCAGCCCGGCAACCTTCACCGGCGCCAGGATCAGGTTGCTGAGCACCGACAGGTGCGGGAACAGCGTGTAGTGCTGGAACACCATGCCGATCTGCTTCTGCAGGCGGGTGTCGATGCGCGGGCGGTCCTTGCCGGCACCGTTGATGTAGGGCTGGCCCTGGAAGCTGATCTGGCCGCGCTGGATGTCATCCAGGCCCATCATCACCCGCAGCAGCGTGCTCTTGCCGCTGCCGCTGGGGCCGATGATCACCAGGCGGTCGTCGGCGCGCATGTCCAGGTTCAGGCCATCCATGACCACCAGGCTTTCGCCGTACGATTTGTACACTTCACGGAACTGGACGAAGTCGCCAGTCGCCGTCAACGGGGTAACACCCTGGGCGGTAAGAGGTGAGGTAGCCACAGCTTTGATTTCCGTAGAGAACATGGGATTTTCCTCGCAGCGCAACGCGCCTGATGGGCCCGACCGCTTCAGCGCGCCTGCGTCAGCGATGCCTCGATGCTGGCCAGTTCGAAAATTGCCTCGACTTCCACGGCGACATTGCGCGGCAGCGAGCTGCAGCCGACCGCTGCACGTGCATGCCGGCCGCTCTCGCCGAGCACGCTGATGATCAGGTCGGAAGCGCCGTTGAGCACCTTGGGGTGATCGGCAAAACCGGGTACTGCGTTGACGAAGCCGCCGAGGCGCACACAACCGGCCACCTTGGCAAAATCGCCAGCGACGAAGCGGTCCACCTGCACCAGAATGTTCAATGCACACAGTTGTGCAGCCGCCTGGCCCTGCTCCAGCGAAAGATCGCTTCCCAGTTGCCCGACATAGCGGTCGACGCCACCGGCAACGGGCACCTGCCCGGACACATACAGCAGGTTGCCGACCTGGCGAGTCGCAGCGAAATTGGCGCCTGGCTTGGGTGCATCGGGGTACTCGTGCCCCAGCGCTGCCAGTCGTTGCTTCAATGTTTGAGCCATTTGACTACCCTTTCTTGTTGTTCTTGTTTGCGTTCAATGGGCGCGGCAGCTGCCTGCCGCGCCTTGCCCCGACACCCCGTCAGCGCGCCCGGGAGTGCGCCCGGTCGAGCTTGCCGTTGGCGAACACCACGCCGTGGTGAAGCTCGGCGTAGGCCTGGGTGATCTTGCCGTTGGCCAGGTCCTGCTCGATCAGCTCGAAGCTGCGCTTGAGCGGGTCGCCATAGCCGCCGCCACCGGCCTGTTCGTGGCGGATGATCGCGTCACGGCCAAGGTTCATGGTGAACTTGCTCGGCAGCGGCTGCAGTTCGTTGTTGACCCGCAGGTAGTTCGCCGAACAGGCGCCCGGCTTGCCCCCGAACAGCCCGTAAGGGGCATGCACGGCGCGGTCGGAGCGAATCTGCGCGACCACGTCCCTGGACAGGATGCGGTACTCGCGCACCAGGCCCAGGCCACCGCGGTACTCGCCAGCACCACCGGAATCGGTGGCGAAACCGTAGGCTTCCATCACGATGGGGTAGCGTGCCTCCAGCGTCTCGATGGGCATGTTCGACATGTTCTGCGACGGGTTGGTGACCCCTTCGATGCCGTCCTTGTTGTGCCGGCCGCCCCAGGCCCCGTTGATCATGTCGACCAGGATGTACGGCTCGATGGAGTTCTCCACATAGCCGCTCAGGGCGATCACGGTGTTGCCGCCCTCGCCTGCCGCCATCACCTTCTTCGGCGCGATCTGCGCCACCGCGCCCAGCACGCAGTCGACCACGCGGTAGCCGGTCAGGGCCCGCGCAGCCACCGGCGCCGGCATGTTCGGGTTCAGGATCGAACCTTGCGGGGCGGTGATGTCGATGCAGCGGTACACCCCGGCGTTGTTCGGCACATCGGCGTCCAGCGCGCAGCGGATGCTGAGGTAGGTGGCCGATTTGACGAACGACAGCGTCGAGTTGATCGCGCCACGCACTTGTGGCGAAGAGCCGGCAAAGTCGACCGAAAGGCGGTCGCCCTTGACGGTCACGGCGCACTTGATCGGGATCGGGGTTTCGCAGAAACCGTCGTTGTCGATGTGGTCGAGGAACTCGTAGGTGCCGTCCGGCCAGGCTTGAATGGCCTTGCGGGTCAGGCGCTCGCCGTAGTCGAGCAGCTCGTCGAAGTAGTCGCGCAGGCCCTGCTCGCCGTAGCGGTCGAACAGGCGCACCAGCTCGCGCTCACCGATGTTGCAGGTGGCCAGTTGCGCGCCGAGATCGCCCAGCACCAGGTCCGGCAGGCGCACGTTCTTCTTGATGATCTCGAACAGCGTCTCGTTTTCTTCACCGGCGGTGTACAGCTTGGTCGGCGGAATGCGCAGGCCTTCCTGGTAGATCTCGGTGGAGTCGGCAGCGTTGGAGCCCGGTACGCGCCCGCCCACGTCGCAGTGGTGGGCGATCACCACCGAGAAGCCCTGCAGGCGCCCCTTGAAGAAGATCGGCTTGAACATGAAGATGTCCGGCAGGTGCATGCCGCCTTCATAGGGGTCGTTGAGGATGATCACATCGCCCGGCGCCACATTGTCGGCGTACTTGGCGATGATCACATCGATCGCATCAGGCACCGCGCCCAGGTGCAGGGCCACGGTCTTGGCCTGGGCCAGGATGCGGCCGGAGGCGTCGCACATGGTGACCGAATAGTCGAGCACATCACGGATGATCGGCGAGCGTGCGGTGCGCATCACCGCGAAGGCCATATCGTCGACGATGGTGTCGAGGGCGTTCTTGACGACGGCGAACGTGATTGGGTCAACGTTACGTTGTGTCATGGCTATCTATTCCTCAAATATCAGGCCAGGGTGGCGATTACGCTGCCGATCGAGTCGACGGTGGCGCGCCAGCGAGGTGGAATGACGATGGTGGTGTCGGTGCTTTCGAGGATCACCGGGCCGACAACCTCGCCGGTCAACGCTGCACGCGGCAGGATGGGGGTATCGACCCAGCCGCTCTGGCGATCGAAGTAGACCTTGCGGGTACTGGCTTCGGCGGCCTGGACCGTGCCCTTGCGAGTGCGCAGGTCATTGAAGTCGAGGGTCTTGGTCGCGACGCCACGGGCCAGCAGGCGCAGGCTGGCGCACTCGATGGAATCCTTGGAGGCATAGCCGTACATCGCGGTGTAGGCGGCCAGGAAGTCGCTGCGCAGTTGTGCGCGGGCCGACTCGTCCAGCTTGGCCGGCACGCGCACCGGCAGTTCGTAGTCCTGGCCACGGAAACGCATGTCGAGGTCGAAGACGTACTCGATGCGGTCGGCGCTGTAGCCTTCGGCCGCCAGGGCATCCTGGGCCTGGGCGCGCATTTTGGCGACTTGCTGCTCGAGCGCGGCCAGGTCGAGGTTGTCGAGCTGCTGCAGCGACGGGTGCACGAAGTAGCGCTCCACCGCACCGGCCAGCATGCCCATGGCGGTGAACACACCCGGCGCGGCCGGGAACACCACGCGCTTCATGTCCAGGGCGCGGGCCAGGTCACAGGCATGCACCGGGCCCGAGCCACCGAAGGCGGTCAGGGTAAAGTCACGCGGGTCGACGCCGCGTTCGACGGTGACCGCCTTGATGGTGCGCGCCATGTTGACGTTGACCACCTCGCGAATGCCCACCGCGGCCTCCTCGACGCTGATGCCCAGCGGGCCGGCCAACAGGGTCTCGACTGCATCGCGGGCCGCACCGATGTTCAGCTGCATGGTGCCGCTGGCCAGGCTCTGCGGCAGGAAGCCGAGGATTGCGTTGGCGTCGGTCACGGTGGGTTTTTCGCCGCCGATGCCGTAGCACACCGGGCCCGGGAAGGCACCAGCAGACACCGGGCCGACGTTGAGCAGGCCACCAGCATCGAGCCAGGCGATGGAGCCTGCACCACTGCCGACCTCGGCCACGTCGATGGTCGGCACGCGCATCATATAGCCGCCAGCCTTGATGAAGCGGCTTGGGGTGGAGATGCCGGCGCGGAACTCGTACTCGTTGGTACGCGCCAGTTCGCCGTTGTGGATCAGCGACGCCGAGGCGGTGGTGCCGCCCATGTCGAAGACCACCAGGTCCTTGTCGTTACGCGCCTGGCCCAGGCGGCCGGCACCCACCACCCCAGCCGAGCGGCCCGAGGAGATGAAGAACACCGGGGTGTCCTGGGCGATGGCGGCGCTGGACAGGCCGCCATTGGAGTTGCTGACCAGCAGCGGTGCCTTAACGCCGATGCGCTTGAGGCCCGATTCCAGGCGTTGCAGGTAGGTGCGCAGGGCCGGCAGCACGTAGGCGTTGACCACGGTGGTAGAGGTGCGCTCGTACTCGCGCATCTCAGGCAGCACCGAAATCGAGGCGGTTACGCTGATGTCCGGGAAGTGCTGCTGGAAGGCTTCCAGGGCAGCGGCTTCGTTGGCCTTGTTCTTGTACGAGTTGATGAAGCAGATGGCGACCGACTCGACGCCTTCGCTCTGGAAGAAGCGACCGGCCTGCAGCACTTCGTCGACCGGGGTGGCACGCAGCACTTCGCCGGTGGCCAGCACACGCTCGTCGATCTCGTAGCGGTAGCGGCGCTCGACCAGTGGGACGGGCTTGTCCCAGGACAGGTCGAACATGGTGGGTGTACGCACCCGACCGATTTCCAGAACGTCACGGAAGCCCTTGGTGGTGATCAGGCCGCATTTGGCGCCGACCTTCTGCAACATGGTGTTGGAGCCGACCGTGGTGCCGTGCAGCACCTCGGTGACGTCGCTGGTGGCAAGCCCGGCTTGCTCCAGGATGCGTGCCACACCCGTCAGCACGGCCTCTTCGGGGGCGGCCGGGGTGGACGAGACCTTCGTGAAAGTGACCTGCCCTTCGTCATCGAGCAAAACCAGGTCGGTGAACGTGCCGCCAATATCAACGCCAATGCGTGCGCTTGCCATATGAAGTCCATCCGTTCAGTGAGTGCGCGGTATGTCGTATCGCGAAATCTCGACAGGCAGTGGGTTCGGCTGAGCCCGCACCAGCGGGCCGTTCGTGCCTGCCATGTACCGTTTCGTCTGGATCTATTTTGTCGACCTAATGCCGACATGTGTCAACCATGGCTGTCGCAAAATCACATGCGCTTTTGCGTATCTGATTGATTAAATTGAATTAAAAAAATAGAAAATTTCAAAAACGACACGCAAATCACGCCGGTCATTGACACGGAATCGGATCAGGAACAGCATTGTATCGACATTTGGTCGACCAAAATAACGACCATCATGTTCCCAACAGAGATCACCACGAGGGTTTTCAGATGCCGATAGTGAGAGTCGAATTGCTGACCGGGCGGTCGCAGGAACAGAAGAACGAGCTGGCAGCAGCCCTGACGCGGGAAACGTCGAGAATCGCTCGATGCCCTGAAGAGCATGTCCAGGTGATCATCAGCGAATATGATCGCTCGGATTGGGCGGTCGGGGGGGTGATGAACTCGGTGGCCAAGCAACACACCCAGCCGTAAAGCTCAGGATCAGGCAGCGCCGCCGCACAGGAAACAATGTCCGCAAGGGCGCCGCAAGTCCTGTGGGAGCGGCTTTAGCCGCGAAGCAGGCGGCGCGGTGGCTGGCACGGGCTTCGCCCGTGTTCGCGGGTAAACCCGCTCCCACAGTGTTCGCCTCGATTTTTAGAGCCTGTGCAAGACAGTTGCTCCCACAGAGCCCTCTGTTGAATCAGATGTGGCCCGCTACGGCTGAGCCTGCGGGTAGGTCAGGGTCATGCTGGCGGTGATGTTGCGATCCAGGAACTGCATGAACCGCCCTTTGAACTGGGCGGCGTGGCGGTGCGCCAGCTCTTCGGCCAGGTCTGCATCCCTGGCCTCGATGGCATCGACTATCTGCGTGTGGTCGCGGCCGATTTCTTCGGCGGTCATGTGCTCATCGAGGGTCTGGAATTCGAAGTGCAAATGCAGCATGCGCCTGCCCTCCTCCAGCAAACGCCGGTACAGGTCCGCGAAGTAGACGTTGTGGCCAGCCTTGGCGATGGCCATGTGGAAGTCGTAGTTCTTCTCGATCATCGCCTGGCTGGTGCCGGTCTTGACGCAGTTGGCGATAGCCTTTTCGTAGGCCTTCTGGGCGGTACGGATGTCGGCCAGCTCCAGCGGTGAACGGTGCAGGGCCGCCAGCCGGGTGGTCACCCGCTGCAACAGGTCCAGGGCGTCGAGAAACTCCGGGATGCGGCGAAAATCCATCTGCGAGACGATGGTACTGCGGTTGGGCAAGATCGACACCAGGCCATCGGCTGACAGCCGCACCAGGGCCTCGCGGATGGGCGAGCGTGACAGGTCGAAGCGCTCGGACAGGCCGATTTCATCCAGCGCCGTGCCCGGCGCAAGCTTCATCGTGAGGATTTCATCACGCAGGATGGTGTAGACGCGCGAGGCGCCGGTGGCTTTCTGGGTTTGCGGTTCTGTAACTTTGGCCATGTTCCGGGTTCCTAGGGGGCAGGCAACACGTGTAGGCCTGACTGCAAAGCGGCACTATACCTGAGGGCCCAGGCATCGACAAAGATCATGTCGACACCATGCCGACACCAGGCCCTTCAAGCTTTCATGCAGGTTACAACCCCACGCGCCGCCGTTCTACCCCGTCGGTCACGGCTGGAAGTCGTCCAGGCTGAAGCCGGTGGCATAGGGGTCCGAATCGTCGATGTAGTGTTCGCTGCGCCCGGTGATCCAGGCGCGCCCTTCGACGCTTGGGTAAACCGCCTGCAAGCCCGACACCAAGGCTGTCCTGGCTTCGGCGCGGCCGACGAAGTAGCTGCCGATGATGCTTTCGTGCCGGTAGGGCTGGCCAATCTCGAGCAGGCCGCGGGCATGGCGCTGCGCGACCCTGGCCGAGGTGCCGGTGCCACAGGGCGAGCGGTCGATGATCTGATCCCCGGAAATCACCACCCCACGCCCGTGGGCCCCTTCGGCTTGCGCCGGGCCGGTCCACATGCAATGCCTTACGCCGCGAATCAGCGGGAAATCCGGGTGCACCACATCCACGGCCAGGTTGACCTGGTCACGCACCTGGCGCCCCATGTCCAGCAATTGCGTGGCACTGAAGCATTCGGCACCGGGGAAGTTCGGTTGAACCTCGACAATGGGGTAGAAGTTGCCGCCATAGGCCACATCGACGGTCAGTTCACCCAGGGCCGGGATGCTCACCTTCAAATCCTTGTGCAGCAGGAACGAGGCAACGTTGGTGAAGCGCACGCCCGTGACGCGCTGGCCATCATATTCATAGTGGGCGGTCACCTGCCCTGCCGGCACATCGATCACCACCACGCCAGGGGTCTTGGGTTCGACCAGCCCGGCCTCGATGGCGAACGTCACCGAACCGATCGTTGCGTGGCCACACATGGGCAAGCAGCCGGTGGTTTCGATGAACAGCAAACTGAAGTCAGCGTTGGCCGACATGGGTGGATAGAACAGCGTGCCCGACATTTGCCCGTGGCCTTTGGGTTCGAGCATCAATGCCCGGCGCAGCCAGTCGTAATGTTCGACGAAAAACAGGCGGCGCGCGTTCATGTCGGCGCCCTCCAGCACCGGCGCGCCGCTGATGACCATGCGCACCGGCATGCCCCCGGTGTGGCCTTCGATACATTTATAGGTGGAGCTGATCATGGTGTCCCTCGGTGGGTGCGGGGTTCTGGGGCAACGGTGCTTGCGCACACTGCGCAAGCACCGCCGGAATCAATTGCTGGCGGCCAGCGACACATCCACCGCGTGCTTGGTCAGCTTGTCCATGTCGCCCGAGCTGATCTTCTGCTCGATGAAGGCGTCCAGCACCGCAATGTCCGATGCCGGGGTGTTCTTGTTCAGCCCCAGGTTGATGCCCTGCTCAGCCAGCTTGGGCGAAGGCGTGAAGGTCTTGGCCCAGTCCGGGTGCGCCGAGGTCAGCAAGGTGTTGGTCATGCTGTCGTCAGCCAGGAAGTCGGCGCGCTTGGACATCAACGACAAACGGGTTTCGTCGAAACCTGGCAAGCGTACGATCCTGGCTTGCTTGAGCAGCGCGGTAACGGCCTTGTCCTGAGCCGTACCAGACATCACCGCAACGCTCATGCCCGGTTTGTCGACATCCGCCACCGTGTTGACGCCCTCGGCAAGCTTGGGGTTCTTGCTGTTGTAGGCGAAGTTGACGCTGTAACCGATAGCTGGCCTGGAAAAGGTAATGGCCTTGCGTCGCTCCGGGGTGTCGTTGAGCGCCAATGAGATGTCCCACTTCGAGGACTGCAGCCCGGCGACGATGTTGTCCCAACTGGTGTCGACGAACTGCACTTTCACTTTCAACACCTCTTCGCCGAACTGCTTGCACAGGTCGGGAAACAGGCCGGAGTAAGTGCCGGTCTTCGGATCGCGCATTACGTAGGGCGGCGAAGTGGCGGCGCCACAGCGCAGCACCCCTGCATCCCTGACCGCTTTCCAGCTGTCGGACGCATCGGCCGCATTGGCCGAGCCTGCACAAAGGGCTGCCGCTGCCAACGAGACGGCTGTTAGCGTTTTGACCACATGGGTTAACTGGAACATCTCAGAGCCTCTCTATTATTCGAATTGGGAAACCACACAGTTTCAAGGCAGTGTCGTTGACGCTCTGGCTTCGGTTTCTTGCTTTCTCTCCCCGCCCGATGTGTTTGCACCGAGTGCTGGCCGCGACGCCTTAGCCCTGTCGCCGCGCCCGGGGAATCCTTCAAATTGCACGCATATGTTGTCGACCCTTTGCCGACACATGTCAACGACTTTCCGTTAACAAAAATCTAGATATTTTTTATCTAGTTGATTTTCATATATTTATTTTTTCTTTTTGCCAGCGCCTCTCAGATTTATTGACAACAGAAACGCACTGCACAACCATTATGTCGACATCTGATCGACAATTGGCAGCAACGCAAGCGAGGCGCAAATGTCCAACAAGCAATCAGTAATCGTGGTAACAGGCGGTGCGAGCGGCATCGGTGAAGCAACGGTGCGCCGTTTTGCCAGGCAGCCTGGCTGCACCGTGGTGATCGGCGATATCAACGTCGAACGGGCCGAACACCTGGCCGGCGAGTTGCGCGAGGGCGGAGCATCGGTCCATGCCTGCAAGCTCGACGTGTCATCGGAGCAAGCGGTAAAAACGTTCTGCCTTCATGTGCTCGACACCTATGGCGTGCCGGACACCTTGGTCAACTCGGGCGGTTTGCTGCAGAACGCCGTGCACCTGTTCGACCTGGACATCGAGGAATACGACCGGCTGCAGAACGTCAACGTACGCGGCACGTTACTGATCTCCAGGGAGTTGGCCCGGCCGATGTGCGAGGTGGGTAGCGGCAGCATCATCAACCTGTGTTCGCTGACCAGCTTCCGCCCGTCGGCGCAGATCGGCTATGCCGTGGGCAAGGCTGGGCTGCACATGCTGACCCAGGTGATGGCGGCGCAGTGGGGGCCGCACGGCGTGCGGGTGAATGCCGTGGCACCGGGCTACACCCTCACCCCCGCCATGCAGGCCCGCATCGACAGCGGCGAACGCGACCCGAAGGCGGTGGTGGACAAGTCCGCGCTGCGGCGCTTCGTCGACCCGGCGGAAGTGGCAGAGACGATACATTTCCTGTGCTCACCGGGCGCTTCGGCCATCACTGGCGCGATCCTGCCGGTGGACTGTGGCTGGCTGGTGACATCGGCTTATGCAGCCTACGCTTCGCAGCCGGGTTGAGCAGCACGCGGGCGTCCACTATCGACCCATTGCAACCACCGATGAAATACCACCCGCAGCTATCCACTTCTGTGGGAGCGGCTTTAGCCGCGAAGCAGGCGACGCGTTGGCTGGCACCGGCTTTGCCGGTGTTCGCGGCTAAAGCCCCACAGTGTGCGCGGCGCGCCCGCGAAATCAGTTTGTCAGCGCCGGCCTTGGGTCGACAGTTGCCGGTCACGAATGACAGTTTTCGACCCACTGCAGCCGGTGAGCTGAACAGCAATCTTTGTGGGAGCGGGCGTGCCCGCGAAGAATCCAACGCGGAGCCTGGCACCGGCTGCGCCGGTGTTCGCGGGCACGCCCGCTCCCACAAAGTCCGCTGTCAGTCGCAACGGCCGCAACGGGCCGATTGCGGCCAGTCGTAACCGTCTGCTTTCGAACCATTGCTGCCATTGATGAAATCGAGTCTGGTTTAGTCCGGGAGCGAGTAAATGTGCACAAGCCGCGCTCCGCTACGGAAACCGTTCACCGCAGTGGTAGGCAGGTATTCGTCAAGCCGAATCACGCATCCTTGGGGAAAATCGGTTTTTATCGAACGCACCCACTCCTGATGCACGAACGTTGCACCAACGCCTCTACGACGCCACCTCTTAACGATTATTTACATCTCGACATTTCCAGTAGTAGCCTTACGATGTTACATTCATGCGAATGATTCTCAGTATCCAATCTTAATAATTCTTAAGTGATGCCAAGGCCATATGACTGATAAAAATGATGCACGTCTCCAGTGAGGGAACACCGTAATGCGCGTATTGGTAGTCGAAGATGATCCGTCTGTGAGCCATTGGCTAGGCAGCAAGCTGCATGCCAGTGGTCATTCGTGCCGGACTACCGACAACGGCGAGGGCGCCTTGCAAATGATTGGCAATGAGGTATTCGACGTCGTCATCCTGGACAGGATCCTGCCCAGGATGGACGGCATCGAAGTCCTGCGCCAACTCCATGGCCAAAAGCGCCCACCGATTCTGATCCTTTCGGCGAACGATCAGACCAGCGACCGGGTAGAAGGCTTGCGCGCCGGCGCGGACGACTATCTGGGCAAACCGTTTGATTTCAACGAGCTTTTGCTACGCCTTGAATTGCTGGCACGCCGTCACACACCGCGCAACGCACAGGAAGTCGTGCGCATCCATGACCTGTGCATCGACCTGGGTACGCGCCTGGTGCGCCGTGCAGACAAACGCATCGAGCTCACCGACAAGGAATTCAAGCTGCTCCAGGTACTGGCCGAACACGCCGGCCAGGTGGTCACCCGCAGCATGCTTCTGGAAAAGGTCTGGGGTTACAACTTCGACCCGCAAACCAATCTGATCGATGTACATCTGTCCAAGCTGCGTACCAAACTGGAAAAAGGCTTTGAACACGCGCTGATCAAGACCGTCAGGGCCATCGGCTATGTCCTGGGCTGAACTACGCCCACTCCTCGCCACCAGCAGCCTGCGCCAAGCCACCACCATCGCCTTCATCTGTTTGTTGTTCTCGCTGATTTCGATCGTGCTGACCAACCAGTTGCTGGAAGTGGTGATGCGCAGCCACGTGCGCGACATGCTGCTCAACGATGTGCGTGGCCAGCAATTGCAAGGCGGCATGGACAGCGCGGAACAGCTGACCTGGGGGCTGCGTTATCGCCAGCAGCTGGATGTGCGCAAAGAGCGCCAGGCCACAGTGATCGACCATAACGGCAAGCTTCTGTTCGGAAGCCGGGAACTGCTGCCTGGCGTCACCCCACCCTCCAAGGACCGCCTGCACTGGTATCACATCAGTCTGACCAACGAACAGGGCGAGATCGCCGAGGTACTGGGCCTATCGGTAACACTCAACGATGGTGGCCAGTACTACAGCGCTTTCGACCTGCGCCCGATGCTCGAGCGCACGCGCATCATCCCCTTGGCCACTGGCGCCGGTCTGTTGCTGCTGCTGTTGTCGATCCTCATCACGGCCCTGCCTTTCGGCCTGCACAACCTGTACCGCATCAACCGCATTCGCGATGCGCTGGCACGCTATGCCAATGGCGACTACACCGCCATGGCGCCGGCGGTACAGCATGGCGACGAGTTCGATCAGTTGGGTATCGAAATCAACCACGGCCTGCTGCGCATCAACAAGCTCATGGACGAGGTCAAGCATATCACCAGCCATATCGCCCACGAGCTGCGCACGCCGCTCACCCGCCTGCAGAGCCGGCTGCTCACCGCCAGCGAACAGCTTTCCGGGCCCGCCCGCGAGGAGCTGTTGTGCGCGGTGCAGGACAGCGAGCGAATCCAGCACTTGTTCCGCGCCGTCATGCGTATCGCCGAGGTGGAAACCGGGCGCATGGCATGCCACTTCCAAATGGTCGAGGTGCGCGAGCTGCTCGAGGATGTGGCTGAGTACTACCAGCCGCTTGCCGATGAACGCGGTTGCCGCTTCGAACTGGAGATACAGCCTGGCTGCCAGCTGTTCGGTGACCGCGCACTGCTGTTTCAGGCGTTGGCCAACCTGATCGACAACGCCTTGAAATATGCTCCCGCGCAGCAGGCCATCACCCTGGCGGCGCGCGGACGCAATGGCCAGGGCACGCTGCAGGTCCGTGACCGAGGACCGGGCATCAGCCCAGCACAGAGCGAACGGGCGATGGAGCGCTTCCAGCGCCTGGAAGCCAAGGGCAGCACGCAGGGCCATGGCCTGGGATTGACATTGGTCAAGGCCATTGCCGAGCTGCATGGCGGCGAGTTGCGCCTGGGTGACCATCAGCCTGGATTGGCGGCCACCCTGAGCGTACGCAAGCGGGCGCTACCCGGGGGCTAAGGATGCTTCCTTAAGCATTCTTAATGGTTGCCGACTTGCTCGGCAATTGAGAATCAATCGTAATACAGCCGCGCCCCGCCCGGGCCGCCACTCTATTCCAAGCCCCGTTCGGAGAATTGCAATGACCCCTCGCATCCGCGCCTTCCTCAACGACGAAAGCGGCGTCACCGCCATTGAATACGGCATTCTCGCTGCGGCGATGGCGGCCGCTATCGGCATCATCTTTGGCGAAAACGGTGTGTTCATCCAGGCGTTGAAAAACCGCTTCGAAGCCATCGGCAACCAGATCAACGGCAACAAGGGTTCGGCGCAGTAAGCTGCCGTTGTCACCATGAACAGCCAACTGGCCCTCCTCGTTCTGCCTCCGGCGCTGTGCTGGGTGATCGCCTCGGACCTGCTGTATCGGCGCATCCACAACTTGCTGGTAGTAATGCTGATCCTGACCTGGCTCGCCCAGCCGCTGTTCGCCGTGTTCGGCGCAGGCCCTTGGGGCGCGTTGGCTGGCGAACAGGTGCTGCAAATGCTCGGCAGCGCCCTGCTGGGCGCGGTGCTGGTGCTGGCGGTGGGTTTCATGCTGTTCAGCATCGGCCAGGTCGGAGCCGGAGACGTCAAGTTGATGACGGTACTGTGCTTGTGGAACTGCGGCAACCAGATGGCGTTTCTCATCGTTACAGCCCTTGCCGGCGGCATCCTGGCCTTGGCGATGCCGCTACTGGCACCGCTGGAGCACGCCTGCGCGCTGTTGTGGCAGCGCCTTGCCGCACGGCTGCCGACGCTGGGCATAGGCATACCCACTGTGCTCACCGCTGAACGGCCTCAGGGCCTTCCTTATGGCTTAGCCATCGCCACTGGCAGTTTCTACACCCTGTTTGCTTCCATCCACCCCTGAAGACCTGGTTGCCCCATGAAAACCCCTTCCGTCCTTTTGTTGGCAGGCGCCTTGGTGCTTGCCGGCGGCGCTGCGCTGTTGGCCCGCGTTCTGCTGGCACCACCACCCGCGCAGGTGGCTGCCACCCCGCCCGCCGCTGCCGAGAAGGCCGCATTGGCCGTGCTGGTCGCCGCCACCGACCTGCGTCCCGGCCAGTTGATCGACCGTGGCATGCTGCGCTGGCAGGAAGTCCAGTCGCTACCCTCGGCTGAACAATACTTTCAGCGTGACCAAAATGCCCTCGACCTGGGGGCCGGTGCGGTCCTGCGCCAACCTCTGAAAAGCGGCCAGGCATTGACCGCCTCGATGCTGGTGCGCGCCGGCGAGCCAGGTTTCCTGGCTGCCGTCCTGCGGCCAGGCATGCGCGGTTTATCGCTGCCGACATCGGCGGTAGCTGTCAGCCAGGGCCTGGTCAGTGCAGGTGATAGGGTCGATGTGATCCTCTCGCTGAAGGCGAGCAAGAACGAAGACCCGGACGCCAGGCCACCGAAGCTGGCCGCGCAAACCTTGTTGCGCGATGTGCGCGTGCTGGCCATCAACCGCAGCACACGCGAGCTGACCTCGCGCCTGAACGCCGACCTGCCTGCCCCTGCAGCCAACGAAAAGGACAGCCGTTACTTCGAGACCGTTACGCTGGAAGTTACGCCCTCCCAGGCTGAGCGCCTGGCCCTGAGCAAGGAAATCGGCACCCTGCAACTGGCACTGCGCGGCAACCGCGAACCCGGTGACGGCCTGCCCCGCAGCGGCACACGCGAGGTAACTCGCCTGGCCCAGGCCACCGACGTCTTCGAAAAGCCTTCGCCGGGCACATTACCCACCGTGCTGTACCGCGGCGACAAGATCGAATACGTCAAGCCCGCGCAACCCTGAGACCTCGACCTGCCCTGCAGGGCACCGACTTGCCATTCCGGAAGTACAGACGATGAAGTTCCCCCGCTCCCCCCTTTGCCTGGCGCTCACCTGTGCCGTGGGCCTGATTTGCGCGTTACCGGTGCACGCCGAAGTCGTGGTACTCGACCCGCCACTGGACTTGCCACCCCAGTATCCCGAGGCCGAGCAGCCCGAGGACCCGCAAGCCTATGCCGAAGAACAGCAATACCCGGCCCAGCCAGAAGCGCAAATTCAGGCTCCACGCCTGCCAGCGCATCTGACCGAAGTCCGCGAAACCCGCGATGTGCATCTGCTGGTCAAGCAAGGCCGCCTGCTGCAGTTGCCCAAGATTGCCAGCCGTGTGCTCGTCGCCGACCCGAAGATTGCCAGTTTTCAGGCGCCGACCCCAGGCAGCGTGTTCGTCTACGCACAGGCTGCCGGTACCACCACGTTGTACGCCCTGGATGACCAGGAACAGGTGATAGCTGCGATCCGCCTGGTGGCCGACTACGACCTCGACGCCCTGCACAAGCAAGTGATCGCAGAAGTGCCTGGCGCCAAAGTCGAGTTCGGCCCCGCTTCGGCCAAAGGCCTGGTGGTGCGCGGTAGCGTGCGCACGCCGCAGGAGGCGCGCCTGGTAATCAGCGCGGTAGAAAACTACCTCGGCTCGCCATCCAACGGCAGCAATGGCAGCCGAGGCGGTGGCGGCGCGGGAGGTGGCGGCAACGGCGGGGCCGGCGGTAGCAGTGGCAACGATGAAGGCCCGCGAGTCATCAACCAGCTCAAGGTCGAGCTGTCTGCGCAGGTCAACCTCAGCGTGCGCATCGTCGAAGTCTCGCGCAGCCTCAGCTCGCAGCTCGGGCTGAATTGGGAAGCCACGCTCAAGGATGGCAACTACTTCTTCCGCAATGGCTCGAGCCTGTTCGACGCCACCACCGGGGCGTTCAGCGGCGGGTCGGTGACCAACGCCGTGGCAGGCGGTTTCCATCGCAATGGCTCTACCACCGTCGCAGGCTTGCTTACCGCCCTGTCCCAGGATGGCCTGGCCACGGTGCTGGCCGAACCCAACCTCACCGCCATGTCCGGGGAAACCGCAGGCTTTGCCGCCGGTGGCGAGGTACCGATCGTGATCGTGACCAATAACAACATCACCATCGAGTACAAGCAGTACGGGGTGATCATGCGCATGACACCGACGCTGCTATCGCCAAACCGGATCAGCCTGCATGTCGCGCCCGAGGTCAGTGACCTGTCTGACGAAGGCGCTGTGGAGTTGCAGGGCAACCGCATTCCGGCCTTCAAAGTGCGCCGCGCCGACACCACCGTGGAACTGGCCAGCGGCCAGAGCTTCGCCCTGGCCGGCATGCTGCGCAGCAACAGCGCCCAGCAAGTCACCGGCGTGCCAGGCCTGCGCAGCATCCCTGGCGTTGGCCGCCTGTTCGAAACCCACACCTCCAGCCAAGCCGACACCGAGCTGGTGATCATCGCCACCGCCTATGTGGTCGAGCCCACCACGCCCGGTGAGCTGCAAACCCCTGGCCGTGGCATCGCCCAACTCGACGCCCAGCTACCTGCGCAAGCCACTGCCGGCTACCTGTTCTGAGCCAAGGAGAGCGTAAAATGCCCATCGTCAAACCCGTATTCGTCGCCCTGTCGCTGGCCCTGCTGCTCAGTGGCTGCGACCATTTCGTCAATGACCAACGCATTGCCAGCTATGCACCAGGCGCTGCGCAGCCGCCGATCCAGGCCGTACCTTCGGCACTGGTGGCCCAGCTCAAGACCACCCCGGCGGGCGGCCTGGATGCAGCTTCGCTGGCCGACCTCAACACCCTGCTTGCCCGCCAAGGCCGCCTTAGCCAACAAACCCTGACCCTGCGCCCATCGACGCCGAACGGTGAACGGGTCGCCACCCGCTTGAGCGAAGTGCTGCGCCAGCTTGGCGTGCGCCAGGTGCTGGTTGCACCGACCCAATTGCAACGGGGCGGCGACACCGACCTGCAGGTGGTGTCCGAAGCCCTGGTCGCGCAGATCCCCGATTGCACCATCCGCACCCCCGGCGAAGTTGCGGTCAAGCCCTTCAGCGCTGTCGGCGACCTGGGCTGCGCCAACCGCGCCAACATCGCCCGGATGGTCGCCGACCCTCGCGACCTCAACCGCGGCCAGCTGTTGGACGGCGGCGACGGCATCGCCGCGGTCAACGCTGTTGAACGCTACCAACGTCACCAGACGGCGGAGCTGCTGGACATCAACTTCAACAAGAACTGACCAGGGAGCGCCCCGATGAACGACACGACGCGAGCCACCCACCACACCGGTGAAACCCGCCCGGCGCTGGCCCTGTACGCAGCCCAGGCAAGCGATGCACAACTGTTCGGCCAATACCTTCAACGCCTGGGCCTACCGGCCGACCTCGCCCAGTCCGGCGGTTTTGCCGCAGCACTGGCAGGCTGCGAGCTGCACAGCGCGCCCGAGGTATTGGTAGTCGACCTCGATGGCCAGGCGTCGCCCCTGCAGGCGATTGCCGAACTGAGCCAGGTCTGCCCACCCTCCACGCGCCTGGTGGCCCTGGGCAGCGCCCATGACCTGAACCTTTACCGCGCCCTGCTGCATGCGGGTGTACACGACTACCTGTGCAAACCGGTGCCACTCGACCAGTTCGCCAGTACCCTGCGCCGCGCCCGCGACCCACAGGAGCACGGCACCCCGGGCAGCCGCACCGGCCGTACCCTGGCGGTGACCGGCGTGGGCGGCGGGCGCGGCACCAGCACCGTGGTCGCCGCCCTGGGCCGGTTGCTGGCGGTCGAACGCCACAGCAGCAGCGCCGTGGTCGATTTTGACCGTGGCCGTTGCGACCAGGCCTTGCTGCTTGGCCACGAAGGCGATGCCGGGCTGGCGGCCACCCTGGCGGCCGACGAACTGGACTCGCGCCTGCTCGAACGGGCCATCACCCAGGTCGACGAACGCCTCTACCTGCTGGCGCAACAGCCGGACCTGCACGCCCCCGACAGCTTCAGCCAGGAGCACTTGCTCAACCTTGGCGCCGGCTTGTGCCAGCTGTTCAACCAAGTGATCTGGGACCTGCCCAGTGGCCGCTGCCACGGTGCCCTGGACGTGCTCGCACACGCCGACACGCGCATCCTGCTCTGCGACTTCAGTGTGCAGGACGCGCGCAATTGCCTGCGTCTGCTCGGCGAGATCGGCGATGAAAGCAACGGCCAGCGCCTGCTGCTGGTGGCCAACCCACAACGCCCGGGCCACAGCGACGTCGTCGAGCGCGAACAGTTCGAGGACTTCATCGGGCGCAAGGTCGACCTGACCCTGCCCCATGCGGGCAGCACACTGGCCGACAGCCTGCTGGCCGGCCCGCTGCAACTGCACCGCGCGCCAGCCCTGCGCCAGGCACTGCTCGACCTCGCCGACCTCGCCTGCGGGCGCACCCCGGCAGCGCCACCGCTGGCCGCCGGCAATCTGATCCTGCGGTTGCGCCAGGCCCTCGGCCGCACGCGCCGCGCGGCCTGACCCAAGGAATGCGCGCATGATCATCCGCCCAACCCGCAAAGCCCCGGAAACTGCCACCAGCAGCGCCCCCCCGGCGCCTGCCCGCGCCGCCAGCGAAACCCCGCAACGGCCGGCCAGCGCCAAGCCCGCCGACACGCTCGGAACACAGAACCGCCGTTTGATCCGCAACCAGTTGTACGAACAGATCGACCCGCTCAAGGCATCCAGCCTGGGTCGCGATGCCCTGCGCCAGCAAGTCGAAGTCGTGGTGCGGCGTATCTGCGACGACAGCCGGCTGCAGTTGTCCCGCCAGGAAGAACAGGCGGTTTGCGAAGACATGCTCAACGAGATGGTCGGCATCGGCCCCATTCAGCCACTACTGGCTGATGACTCGGTCAACGACATCCTGGTCAACGGTGCCGGCACGGTGTTCGTCGAGCGCTATGGCAAGCTCGAGCTTTCACCGATCACCTTCATCGACGAAGAGCATGTGTTCAATACCGCGCAGCGCATCGCAGCGGCGGTGGGCAGGCGCATCGACGAGGCCAACCCGATGGTCGATGCGCGACTGGCTGATGGCAGCCGGGTCAACGTCATCACCCATCCATTGGCGATCGATGGCACCACCATCTCGATCCGAAAGTTCATGCGCCGCAACATGTCGCTGGAGATTCTCGCCGAACGCAGCGCCCTGTCCGCCGAAATGGTCGAAGTACTCAAGCGCGGCATGCTGGCCAAACTCAACATCGTGGTCTCCGGCGGCACCGGCGCGGGCAAGACTACCTTGCTCAACGCCTTGTCGCAGAACATCAGTGATGCCGATCGGGTGATCACCATCGAAGACGCCGCCGAGCTGCAACTGCAGCAGCGCCATGTGGTACGCCTGGAAACCCGTCCGGTCAGCGCCGAAGGTACCGGCAAGGTCGACCAGCGCGACCTGGTGCGTAACGCCCTGCGCATGCGCCCGGACCGCATCATCCTCGGCGAGGTGCGCGGCGGCGAATGCTTCGACATGCTCCAGGCGATGAACACCGGCCACGACGGGTCGCTGTGTACGGTGCACGCCAACACCCCGCGCGACGCCATCATGCGCCTGGAGAACATGGTGATGATGGCCGGCATGCAGTTGCCGCTGGAAGCCATTCGCCGGCAGATCGCCAGTGCGGTGAACCTGATCGTGCAGGTCGAACGCATGCGCGACGGTGGCCGGCGCATCGTCTCGGTGACCGAGGTGTGCGGCATGGAAAACGACGTGATTCAGACCCAGGAGCTGTATGGTTTCAAGACCACCAGCATCGAGGCCGACGGCCGCCTGACCGGGCAATTCGTCGCCAGCGGCCAGCGCCCGCTGTTCTACACCCAGCACGCGCACCTGTTCGGAGGCCTGTGATGGAGTCGGTTCTCGACCTGTTCACCCTGCTGGTGTTTCTCTTCGTGCTGGTGGCCGTGTACGCCGCCCGCAGCCTCAGCAGCAAGCGCCAGCGCACCTTGGCCCAGGCCGAGCGCCTTAGTGCGCTGAAGGCCGCCCTCGCCCCAGGTGCCCAGACCTTGGGCGGCGACGAGGGCCTGCTACGCGACACCGACGCCCCCGGATTTGCCCGCTGGCCACTGCTGGGCCAGGCGCTGCACCGCCTGTGGACCGACCTGGAAACGCTGGGTTGGCGTAACGGCTTGCGCGCCCGCCTGGGCCTTCTGCTTTTGGCCAGCCTGACGTTCGGTGTGCTGCTGGGCAGGGAAACGCCACTGCCCTGGCTGTATGGCAGCGTGCTCACGGCGCTGGCGTTCACCACGACGGGCCTGGTGCTGTACCGCCAGGCCATGGGCAAGTACCTGCACCAGCTCAAGCTCGACCTGCCCCAGGCGATCGACGCCATCACCCGCGCCGCCCGCGCCGGGGTGCCGGTGAGCAACGCCTTCAGCCTGGTCGCGCAGAACCTCAGCGGCCCGCTGGCACACGAGTTCGTGCAGATCGACAACTGGTTGCGCCTGGGCGTGCCATTGCGCCAGGTCATGCAGGAGTCGGCGAACCGCGTGCCGCTCAACGAGTACCGCTTTTTCGCGGTGATTCTGATCATCAACATGGAAGCTGGCGGACGCCTGGGCGAAACCCTGGATCGGTTGTCGGCCACGCTGCGCGAGCGCCAGGAGTTGTTTCTCAAGATTCAGGCGAAAACGTCCGAGGCCCGCGCCTCGGCCAAGATCGTCGCGGCGCTGGTGCCCTGCGCGCTGGGCTACATGTACTTCAACTCGCCCCGTGATTTTCGCTTCCTGCTCAACGACCCCACCGGCAACAGCGTGCTGTTCTATGCCTTCGGCAGCGTCGCACTCGGACTGCTGATCACCCAACTGATGGTCCGGAGGATCGGATGACCGCACTGCTGGACGATCCCTACTTCCTCAGCGCCCTCGGGTTGCTGTGCTGCGGTCTCGGCGTCGGCCTGATCGGCCTGCAACGCCGTCAGCGGCAACCGGTACTGCGTGAGCGCCTGACCCGTTCTGCCAACGCCGCCCAGGCCCAGGCCGACATTCTCCGCGAGCAGGGCCTGCAGGTGCCTGAACGCCTGCAAGGCGCGGCGCAGGCAACCGCGCGCATTGGCGAGCAACTGGCCGGTGCCGAACGCGACCGGCGCAAGTTGCGCGAGCTGCTGGCCTTGGCCGGGCTGCGCCAGCGCGAGGCTCTGGGACTGCTGGTGGCCGGCAAGTACCTGCTGGGCCTGTGCCTGGCGGCGCTGGTGCTGCTGGCAGGGTTCGACAGTGGCCAGCGCCTGACCCTCAACGGCATGACCGCTGCGCTGATTGCGCTGTTCGTCGGCACCCTGCTGCCGGAACTCTGGCTCAAGGCACGTGCGGCGCGGCGCGGTGGGCGCCTGGAACGCAGCCTGCCCGACGCACTTGACCTGATGGTGATCTGCGCCGAAGCCGGCCTGCCACTGGGGCGCATCCTGCAGGTGGTGGCCAAGGAGCTTGCGCTGTCGGCTGCAGAGATGGCCGAGGAGTTGCGCTACACCTGCGCCGAACTGCAACTGGTCAGCGACCGCGCCAAAGCCTTGCAGAACTTTGCCGACCGCACCGGGGTCGCCGGCATCGACAGCATGGTCTCGACACTGATCCAGGCCGAGCGCTACGGCACTCCGCTTTCACATGCCCTACGGACCATTTCCGACGAAAGCCGCAAGACCCTGGTGCTCACCCTCGAAGAACGCGCCGGCAAGCTGCCCGCGCAGTTGAGCGTGCCGCTGATGACCCTGATCCTGCCGCCCATCATCGCCATGATGGGGGCTCCGGCGCTGGTGCGCATCGTGCGACTGCTGACCCAATGAATCGTTTACTTTCACAGGTATCTGCCATGCCCCGTTCCCTCATCGCCCTGTCACTTCTCGCCATGTTCGGCATCAGCGGTTGCAGCAGCTTCGGCACGGCCCTGCACGCCAGCGCCGACGCCCCAACTGGCCACGAAGCCGGCGAAGCACTCAAGCTGGCCCGTGTGCTGCGCGACAATGGCCGCCTTTCGGGGGCTATCGAGGTGTACCAGCGCCTCGACGAACGCCAACCGCTCAAGGGCGCCTACCTGGTGGAATACGCCAGCGTCGCTGCTGCTGTGCGCCCGGCCAGGGACGCTTATGCACTGTTCGACCGCGCCCGGCGTGAAGCCGGTGCCGGGCTGCACGGGCTTTCGGCCACCGAACGGCAGGCCCTGTGCGGTGGCCTGGGCCGCGCCGCGCTTGAACTGGGTAATGCTGCACGCGCCGAGAGCGACCTGCAATGTGCGCTGACGGTGCAAGGCGACGCTCACCAGCGCGCGCAACTGCTCAACATGCTCGGCGTGGCTCAGGCCCAGCAAGGCCGGCACGCAGCCTCCCGGGCATCGTTCGACCAAGCTCTGGCGCTGGACCCCGGCTACAGTGCTGCAACCAACAACCTGGCTTTGAGTTGGCTGGCCGAAGGCCAACGCGGCAAGGCCATCGGCCTGCTCAACAACGCGCGCAATGGCGGTGAGGTGAGCCTGCAACTGAACCTGGCGTTGGCCTATGTGCTCGACGGCCATGACGATACTGCCCGGCGTATCCTCGAAGAGCGCCTGGCGCCGGACTATGCCTCCGGCGTGCTGGAGCGCTTCCAGGCCACACGCCAACGTATCGAGAGCGGCGCCCCGATCGACAGCGAGCTGCTCGCTGCCAGCCAGCAGCCCCTGCAACTGGCCAACCAGGACTGACCCACGATGAAAGCAGCCCTGCAGCGCCTGCGCCGCCGCCAGGATGGCGTCACCGCGGTGGAGACCGCCTTCATTTTGCCGGTGCTGTTGTTCGGCCTGATGATGCTGTTCGAACTTGCCCACATGGCCATGGTGATCGCTGCCGGCAACCTGGCCCTGGAACATGCCATGCAGCGTTTTCGCGCCACCCCTGACTACTACCAGCTCAGCCCGGCGGCGCTGGAGGCGCAGGTGGTGCAGCGCATGACCGAGCGCAGCTTCAACCTGTTCGAACCCAGCGAGCTGAAGGTCGACGTGCTGCCGTTCGAGAGCCTGCGCACCTTCGGCGTGTCGCGCTATGGCCCGAGCGAGGATGACGACGCCACTGACGACAGCGCCGCCAGCCAGGAGAAGCAAGCCGCCGACCTGGTGAGTTCACCGCCGATCCTGAGTGTCACGGTAGACCTCAAGCAAAGCTACATGACCACCTTCCCGGCACTGTTCGGCCTGGGTGATGGCTACCAGTACCAATACCGCCACCTGCTTGGCAACCTGCCCAACCCGCTCGTAAGCGAGGACAGCCAATGACCTTTGCGCGCAGTCAACGCGGCAGTGCTGCAGTGGAAACTGCCCTGATCCTGCCGATCATCATCGGTATCGGCCTGTTGGGCGCGGACCTCTATACCCTCCATCAGGCGCGCAGTTACCTGGAGCAGTCGGCACATACCATCGCTGCCACCCTGGCCGTGCAGAGCAAGCTCGACGTCAACGGCCTGCAAGCCTTGGTCGACGATGCCACCCGCATGACCGCGCGCGGCAACACCAGCCTCGACCCAGTGCCTTACGAACTGATCATCAGCAAGGTCGAAGAGAACCGCAGCCTGATCTGGCGGCCACTGCACCGCGGTACCGCCAGCGGCGTCTGTACCCCCAATAGCACAGGCGCGGTGTTCACCGGGGAGCTGCCGCAAGTTCCTCGTGCCGCAGAGGACGATGGCGATACCAGCGCCAGCGACAGCGCAGCGGTGGTGGTGCAGCTATGCGCCCACGTCGACCGGTTGATGTTGACCACCCTGGCCCTGGCCGACCGTACGCTTCAGGTACAGGCCGTCAGCCGCCTGCAGCAAGGCACGCCGACCCTGGACAAGGCGCTGACCCAAGAGCTGGTGCCGCAAGGGCAGGACAACTGAACACCTGGGTTAAGCAATCTTAATGGTGCGGCGATTGCCGATAACAAGAAGCATTCTTATCTTTGCAGCGCTGTGCGAGTCGGCTCCCCAGCGCTGGGCCGCGCACCAGCAATCACCCGCAACACCAGGAAACCGAGCCTTATGTTTGCAACCCTGCACCTGCGTCACAGGCTGCGCCAGTTCGCCAGGCAGCAGCACGGCGCCGTCGCCCCGTTCGCGATCCTGCTGATCGGTGGCGCACTGCTGACCACCGCCTTTGTCATCGAACAGAGCCGCGCGCTGGAAAACACCGCACAACTCAAGCGCGCCACTGACGCTGCGGCCATGGCCGTGGGCAACCAGCGGCTGCTCGACGACCGGCTGACCGATGCACAGATGCAGAGCCTGGCGGCGCAGTTTGTGCGCGCCAACCTGGGCACCGACCGCGAGCTGATCGACCAGGTCGACGCTGGCGCAGTGAGTGTCCAGCAACAGCGCGGCCAGGACGGGAAGCTTGATATTACCGTGGCGGCCAGCTTCCTCGCCCAAGCCCGGATGCTTGGCGCCAAGAGCCAGCAGTTGCGGGTAAGTTCGACGGCCGAGGTGGTCAACCGCCCGGTTGAGATCGCCTTCGTCGTGCCCAACACCGACACCGAAGGCACTGCCGACCTTGGCGCCCTGCGACGCATGACCAAGAACTTCGCCACACAAGTGATTGGCACCCGCCCGGATGCCAAGACCTGGATCTCGCTGGTGCCGTACAGCCAGATCGTCAATGTGTACGATGCGAATGACAGCAATCGCCTGCGCCGCTGGGCTACCCCGGAAGCACTCACGCCGATCGAGCTGCGCTCACTGTTTCGCACCGGCTACAGCGGCCTGGCCGACCAGCGCATGCCCGACCGCAGGGCCAAGCTGCTGTGCCTGTACCGTGGCCTGGGCCAAGGGCAGAACTATTTCTGGGACCAGACGCCAAGTGGTCAATTCAAGATTTACTACCGTCACGATCTGGCGGAGAACGGCAGCCCGGGCGCCTCGCCCATTTCCTGGGTCGGCCCCAATCCTGACTTCGGCCAGCCCACGGGCGCCAACGACACCCGCTGGCTAGTCGCCGACAAAGGCTGCCCGGCCGCCCCGGTACTGCCGCTGACCCGTGACATCAACGCCATCGAGAGCCGCGCCGAGCAGTACGCCACCCGCTTCAACGTCAACTACGCCATTGCCATGGGTTGGGCCGCCATGACCCTGTCGCCGCGCATGCGCGGCAGCAATGGGTGGGGTAACAACGAGCTACCCCTGGACTTCAACGCCGATGGCCAAGGCGACAACACCAAGATCATCGTCATGCTGGGCAACACCAAAGGTGACTGGTTCGACACCGACGCGCGCAATGCCGAAGTCGGCAAACCCATCGACGGCGACGGCGCAACCGGCACCTCGGGCGCGGTACGGCTGGCGGCGGAGCGCTTCGTGCTGTTGTGCCAGAGCTTTAGAGCCCGTGGCCTGAAGTTCCACTTCATTGGCGTACGTCCGGGCGACCCCGACGATTTTGGCCGCGGCCTGTTCGGTCGGGTCGCCGTCCCTGGCCTGCAACTGTGCGCCGCCAATGGCAGCCTGACCTTCGCCAATGCCGAAAACTTCGCCGACGGCGAGGCGCAGATCCAGGCCCTGCTGGACAAGATCGCGCAACGCATCAAACACGAGCGCTTCGTGCGCCTGATCGACTGACAAGGACCCGCCATGAGTGCTCCTCGCCCCCGCAATCGCAAGCCCCTCAACAGCCTGGCCCTGGCGCTCGAACCGCGCATGATGTTCGATGCCGCGGCAGTGACTACCGCCGTGCAGGCCGCCGAGCAGGCCGACGCCCAGCAAACCGCCAGCGGCGACCATGCCCCGAGCCTCAGTGCCGAACCTGCCCAGGCCAGCCACAGCGTGACCGAGCAAGCCAACACCAGCGCGCCGCTGTTCGCCAATGCCCAGGCCGACAGCAACGATGCGGGCCAGGGCTTCGGCACCCTGCGTATCACCATCGACAGCACTGGCAGCCACGAGGCGCTGGTGGTAGATGGCACGCAGATCCTGCTGCAGCCAGCCTCGGGCGTGGAAACCGCTGGCAACCATTTCAGCTATGTCGTCACTACCCAAGGCGGTAGCACCAGCATCGACATCGCCTTGGCATCGACCGACCGCACCAGCGCCGCTGACCTCAAGACCCTGGTCGAAGGCATCCAGTACCGCACCCTCGATGGCACCCTGGACAACGGCGTACGCACCGTGACCTTGGCGCAAATCAGTGATCAGGGCGAAACCAACAACACCAGCGAACCTGCCATCAGCGCAACGCTGACACTGGTCAGCGCGGTCAACCGCGCGCCGCAACTGCAATCCGATGCGCCCCTCGACCTCGCCCAAGGTATCGCCGGTGCGCAGCAGCAGGCGCTGTACAGCAGCGATGGCCACTACCTGTACAGCGCCGCCAGCGACGGCCGCCTGCAGGTCTATCAGGCCGACGAACAAGGCAACCTGCGCGCACTGCAAAGCGTCGACGCCCCGCAAGGGCTTGGCACCCTGAACGCCCTGGTGATGAGCGGCGACGGCAAATTCATGTACACCGCTGGCAGCGATAACCAGATCCGCACCTACCACGTCGCCGACGACGGCACGTTGAGCCTGATCCAGTCGGTGCAGTTGGGCAGCGTCACTGGCATGGCGATGTCTACCGACGGTACGCGGATGTACGTCACCACCCAGTGGAACGGCCTTGAGGTGTACCAGCGCGACCCCGTGCTGGGTGCGGTCGGCAGCACCCGCTTGCAGATGCTCGACCAGAACAACTTCAACAACGCCCCCCCTGACCGCCTCTTCGTCAAGGGTGATTACGTCTATGTCACCGCCGATGCACAATATATAGGTCGCGACAGCCTGACCGTGCTCAAGCGTGACAGCGACGGGTCATTGGCAGTGGTCGACCTGGGGTCTGGCTTTCTCACCGAGGGTCAGTTCACCGGTCTGACCCTGCACAGCCTGGCGATCAGCGATAGTGGTCTGATTTATGTGGGTGACCGCAAGGATGGCGTGATTCAGGTATTCCAGTTGAGCGACAACGGCCTGGTCAAAGTCAGCAGTGTGGCCCTGGCCAATGTCAACGCCCTGGCCATCAGCCGCGACGGTCAGCGCCTGTACGCAAGCACCGACGCCGGCCAGGTCACCCAGTACCAGATGGGTAGCGGCGGCACCCTGACGGCCACCGGCAGCCTCGACGCCGCGGGTGCGCAAAGCCTGGTGGTCAGCCCGGATGGCCAGTCCCTGGTGGTATTGGGCACCAGCATCAACCGCTTCAGCGCAGTGCGCAGTTACATGAGTGGTAGTGACCTGGCCATCGGCCAGGGACTCACACTCAGCGACAGCAACGCCGATGCCCTGGCCGCAGGGCTTGGCGACTACACCGGCATCAGCGTGAGTATCGCCCGGGTAGGCGGCGCCGCTGCCAATGACCAGTTCGCCTTCGCCGCCGGCAACGGGTTCAGCGTGGACGGCGAGCGCCTGCTCTACAACGGCGCCGACGTCGGCCGCTTTGTCCAGGATGGCGGTAAGCTGTCCTTGAGTTTCAGCGCTGCGCTGACCAGCGACCAGGCCAACAGCGTGCTGCACCAGGTGATCTACCGCAATGCCAGCGACACTGGCGCCGTGCAGTTGCAAGTGATGGCCAACGATGGCCAACTCGACAGCAAGGCCCAGGTAGTGGCGCTGTTGATCGGCATCAACAGCGCGCCGACGCTGGCGACAACGCCTGTCGTCAACCCGCTTTACGACACCCCCGGCACCCAGGTGTCGCTATTCACCGCCACCCAGGTCAACACTGGCGAGGCAGGCCAGAGCATCACAGGTTTGCGCCTGGAGCTGGCAGGCTTCGACCAGGCCAGCGACGAATACTTGCTGCTGGGCGGAACGCGCATTGCCCTGGAACAGGCGTCCAGTGGCGACCTGGCCAATGGCATGCACTACACCTACAGCCGCGATGGCGCCACGGCCACGCTGGTGCTGACCAGCGCTACCGGTATCAGTAGCGCGGCGTTGCAGACGCTGGTCGACGGCATTGCCTACCGCAACGAGCACGCCAGCGCAGTCAGCGGTGAGCGCAGCATCACCCTGGCCAGCGTTACCGACAGCGGCGGCACCGGCGGCGGCGGGGTCGACACCACAGCGCTGGCGATCACCGCGCAACTCACGCTGCAGACCGGTAGCGCCCCGCAACTGAGTGACAGTTTCACCCCCGATGGCACCTTGGTCTACCTCGATGGCAAGCTCGAAGGCTACGACGATTACGTGGTCAGCCTGCGCTTGAGCGACGACGGCAAGACGCTGGTAGTGGCCGGCAACAGCGGCAGCAACGCCAGCGGCAGCGGCTATGTGCGGGTGTTCGCCCGCGACCCCGGCAACGGCAGCCTGACGCTGCTGCAAACTTTCACCCAAGGCGAAAACGACGACCCCGCCACCGCTGCCATCGAAGTCGACGGCCTGACCAAAACCAGCGCGGTAGGCATTTCGGCAGACGGCACCTCGGTCTATGTCGCAGGCTTCATCGGCGGCCAGGATGCCGGTACCCTGGTGCTGTTCAGCCGCGACGCCAACACCGGCGAGTTGAGCTACCAAGGTGTACAAGCACGCCAGGGCGAAGCGGCGGTGCTGGGCCTCGATGGCCAGGTGAGCCAGATCAGCCTGTCGGCCGACGGCAAGTTCCTGTACACCGTGAACGGTGCCAACGTCGCCGACACCAGCACCGGCAAGGCTACCTTGGGCATCTATGCGCGCGACCCGGCCACTGGTGCCCTGAGCTGGGTGGGCAGCTACGCCGATAGCACCAGCATGCCCCGGCCTAGTGGCATCGTGCTGTCGCCCGATGGCGGTACGGTGTACATCAGCAACGTCTCCAGCCGCACCCTGACCGTGCTCAGCCGCGACAGCGCCACCGGCACCCTGACCCTGCTGCAAAGCCTGACCCCCGACAGCATCGCCAGCGACCCAGCGAGCGCCGCCCTGCCGGACAGCAACGGTTTTCTCAACGCCAACGACATCATCATCTCCGCTGATGGCCATTCCGTTTACATCAGCAGCAACGACCCGGCCTACATCAGCAGCTTCAGCCGCGATGCCGCCACCGGCAAACTCACGTTCACCGGTGCCATCGGCACCGCTGGGCTGACCACCAGCAACTTCCTGCGCGAGATGGCCGTCAGTGCAGATGGCAAGACCGTCTATGCCACTACCTTCGGTGCGCAAAAGCTGATGGTGTTCAGCCGCGATACGGCCACCGGCGCCCTTACCTTCAGCCACAACGTCACCCTGGGCATGAGCGCCAACCGGGTGATCGTAAGCGCCGACGGGCGCAACCTGTATACCGGTGCGGTGCTGGTCAGCAGCGGCCTTGGTGTGCTCAATGCCCAGCACACGGTGGCGTGGAACGAAGGCGCGGCCAATCCATTCGCCGCAGGCCTTTCAGTCAGCGACGTCGACTACGAGGCCGCAGGCAGCTACCAAGGCCTGGTGATCACGGTAAGCCGCACTGGCGCGGCCAGCGCCAGTGACAGCTTCACCTTCCTCAACGGCAATGGCCTGACCCGCGACGGCCAGCGCCTGCTGCTAAATGGCCAACCGGTGGCGACCCTGGTGACCAACGCCGGTAGCCTGACCGTGACCTTTACCGGCGCGATCGATGGGCAGACAGTCAATGCCGTGCTTCATCAACTGAACTACAGTGCAGGCCCATCGGCAACCGACACCCAGGTCGGCCTCACAGTCACCTTCGACGACGGCCTCAAGCAATCGAGCCGCGACATCGTTTTGCAGATCAACCACAGCCCGACCAACAGCACGCCCCTGCCAGCTTTGGGCAGCATCGAGGTCGAGCAACCGTACCAGGCCACCCTGCCCCTGGCCGGGTTTGGCGACGTCGACGGCGACAGCCTGAGCTTTTCCCTGCAAGGGCTGCCCGCCGGGCTGCAGTTCGACACTAACACCGGCGTGATCAGCGGCACGCCCGCCGCTGGCAGCGTTGGCCAGTACGCCTTGCAGTTGGTGGTTACCGATGCCCGCGGCGCGCAAACCGTGGTGCAGTTGCAACTGGAAGTGCAGGCAGCGCCGGACCAACGCCCGCAACTGGCAGCCGACACCACCGACCTGGAACAGGTTGGCAGCGCTGAGAACCACGATGCTGACGGTACCAACCTGCTTGGTTCGCCCCGCGACACCCTGTTGAGCAGCGACGGCAAGTTCCTGTATGTGATCGCTGACGCCAGCGACGGCAGCGGTAGCAGCAAGGCTGCGATCAGCGTGTTCAGCCGCTCAGCCGATGGCCAGCTGACCCTGATGCAGACGGTGAGCCATGATGATATCGCCCTCGCCGGGCCGGAAAAACTCTTGATCTCCAGCGACCAGCGCTGGGTGTACGTGATCACCTCTGGCGACAATGGCGTAAAAGTCTTTGGCCGCGATGCCGCCAATGGCGAGTTGACCCTGGCCAGCCAGTTCGCCCTCAGCGGCCCGGACGCGAACCTGGCAGTGGTAGACGATATCGCCCAGCAGGGTGATAGCCTGTACCTGGCGACCAGCGCCGGGCTGTATGTACTGCGCCAAGCCCAGGACGGCAGCCTCGAACAGGTTGCCGCCTACACCGACTTCAACGGCCTGCAAGGCGTGCACCGCCTGTTGCTGAGCAGCGACGGCCAGTACCTGTTAGCCAGTGGCATGGGCAGCAACACGTTGCTGGCCACCCTGCGCATCGCCAGCGACGGCTCGCTCAGCCAGGTTGCCACCCTGCAGGCAGACGCCGAGGCGCATAACCTGGTGGCCATTGCCCAGAGCGCCGACGGCAAATACCTGTACATCCTCGACAAGCAAGACAGCACCCTGCTGCGCAGCATCGCCCTGGGCGCCGATGGCAGCCTGCAACTGCTTGCCAGCCAGGCGGTGCAGAATGATGCACTGGACCTGGTAGTGGCACACAACGGCAGCGCTGTGTTCGTCACCGGTGGCGAACACCTGGAAAGCTTCGCCCGCACCAGCGACGGCCTGCTGGCCAGCACGGCCCATGGGTTCAGCCTTGCCGAATGGGGCACCAGCCAGCTGACCGGCCTGAGCCTCAGCGCCGACGGCCAGTACCTGTACCTGGCAGGCGACGTCAACGGTGCCAAGGTGGTAAGCCTGCAGGTCAAGGTCACCGGCCTACAGGTAACCGAAGGGGACGCCGCCACCTTGCTGCTGCCCAGTGGCGTATTGAGCGACCGGCAACTGGACGAGCGCGGCGACTATCAAGGCGCGAGCCTGGTCATCGACCGCCAGGGTGGCGCGCGCGCCGATGACGTGTTCGGCTTTGTCGACGGCAGCGGCCTGAGCCTGCGCGAAGGCCAGATCTACAAGGGCGACACCGTGATCGCCAGCTTCAGCCAACAGGCCGGCGTACTCAGTGTCGTGTTCACTGCCCCGCTCAGCCAGGCCGATGCCCAGGCGATCCTGCGCCAGATCGACTACCGCAATGGTAGCCAGGACCCCACCCGCGATGGCACCCGCCAACAGTTGCGCATCGCCCTGAACGACGGTGAAGGCAACGTAACCCGGTTGAACGTGGACCTGACCCTGACCGGTGTGAACGACCCTGCCGTGCTGGAAACGCAACCGCTGAACCCGACCCTGTCGGGCCTGGGTGACCCGGTGGGGCTGTTCACCGGCACGCGAATAGATACCATCGAAAGTGGGCAGGACATCGCCCGGGTGGTCATAACCCTGGACGCGACCAATGCCCACGACGTGATCCGCGTATTGGGGTACAAGATCAACCTCGATCAGGCCGTCGACTCTTCGCCAACCCTGCCCGACGGGTTGCAATACCAGGTAAGCCAAGACGGTAGCAGCACTACCCTGACCTTGTACGTCAACCGCTCCGCCGCCGAAACCGCGGCGCTGATCGACAGCCTTGCCTACTACAACAGCGGCGCAGAGCTCAGCGGCACACGCACCCTGACCCTGGCCATCGTCGAAGCTGCCCAGGCAGACTACGTCAACCTCACCACGACCCTGGCCGAGACGATCCAGGTCACCTTGCAGCGCAACGCTGCCGACAACAGCGCGCCGCAACTGGCCAATACCGGCGCCGCGCAACTGTACAACGAAGCGGGTACTGCAATTTTCATTGCCCCACAGGCCAGCGCCAGCGACGCACAGTACGACGTACTCAACAATGGTTTGGGCAACTACCAGGGCGCAACCCTCTCGGTCACCCTGGACGGGGCCAAGGCCGGCGACACCCTGACCCTGCGCGACGGCAACGACCTGACCCTGGTCGATGGCGTGTTGCTCAAGGCTGGCGTCGCCATTGGCAGCGTCACTCAGCGCGATGGCAGCCTGATCATCCATTTCAGCGATGACGCTGGCAGCATTCCGACACGGGCAGACATCAACCATGCCCTTAATCAGATAACCTTCGCCAGCAGCAACCGGGCACCGGCCGCCGAGCTGCATTTCAACGTCACCCTCAACGATGGCCACCTGACCTCCAGCGCCCTGCAAGTGGACGTGCACGTGCTGCTGGTCAATGACGCGCCAATGATCGACAGCGACCCGTTACTGTCATTGGGCGCCTTCACCCTCACCCACGAAAATGCCAGCCTTGCAGGACTTGCCGACGTGAAAACCGCCACGCTCAGCGGTGATGGCCGGTCGCTCTACGTGGCCGACAGCCGTGGCGTACTCGCCCTGTTCTCGCTGGCCGCCGATGGCAGCCTGAAAGCCGTAGCCAGCCTGCCCGCCGTCGAGGGCGTGACATTCACCCGCCTGGCCGCGAGCGCCGATGGCCAGAACCTGTACGCCTTGGCCAACGAAGGCTATGAACTGCGCACGTACCTGCGCAACGCCGATGGCAGTGTGTCGCTTTTGCAAAGCACCGACTCCCCTGGCGAGCTGAGTGGCATGAACCAGGTGCTGGTGAGCGAGGACGGCAAGCAGGTGTATATCGCCGGAAACGGCCTGGCGGTTATGCAACGCGGCGCGGACGGCGCCCTCACCCTGTCCAGTGAAGTGCTTGGCGATGCTTTCGCAGCCCCCTACCTGTGGATGCCCGATCGGATTTCGCAGCACGGCGATCTGTTGATCGTGACGACCCGCTACCAGTACCACCCGGTGGTACTGGTTTATCAGCGTGAGGCCCAAGGTGGGCTGACCCTGATCACCTACACCGACATGCGCAACAGCGAGGATACCGGCTTCGTCGGCCTGGTAACGGCGCAGCTGAGTAACGACGGCAGTACGCTCTACCTGGCCAGCGAAAACGGTGTGACGCGCCTTGATCTGGATGTAGCGAACCAGCGCCTGAGCGTGCGCGACACTTTGAGTGTGGCTGGGATCAGTGACATGGCGTTGAGCGCCGATGGCCGTAGCCTTTATCTGCTGCTTGAAGACGGCAGTGTGCAGCGGTATGCGAGCAGCGAGGGGTTGCAATTGGTCGATCAGCAGGCTTCTGCACTGCTCAAGGAGGGCGGCCGCATCCAGTTGGGCAGCGACGGCCAGGTGCTGCTGGTGGGCCAGGGAGTCGTCCAGTTCGACACTGCCGCCGTCGGCCAACCGACATTCACGGTGGGGGGCGAAGCGGTAGCCCTGGCCCCGACCTTGCGCCTGAGCGACGCCGAATTGGACGCTGCCAATGATGGCGTGGGCAACTACCAAGGTGCCAGCCTGACCTTGCAACGCCAAGGCGCTGCGGTGGCCACCGACCAGTTCGGCTTGCTCGCCGGCAATGGCTTCAGCCTGGTGGATGGCCAGGTGTTGCTGGACGGCAATGTGGTGGCGCAACTCCACAGCGCGGCAGGTGTCCTGAAATTGACGATAGACGCTGCCCTGACGCGCGCTCAGGCCAATGCCCTGCTGCATCGGCTGTCGTATAGCAGCAGCGCTTCCCAGGCCGGCGAGGTGCGCTTGGCATTGACGCTCAATGACGGGGCGCTGGACAGTGCTGCCGTGGTGACTACCTTGGCCATTGAAAATGCGCGTGAACCGGTCGACCCCGTTGAGCCGGTGGAACCAGTCGATCCTGTAGACCCTGTAGACCCTGTAGATCCCGTAGATCCCGTAGATCCTGTTGATCCTGGCAAGCCGGTGGACCCAATCGACCCCACTGTACCTGTATCGCCTGTTGATCCGGTCGACACGGTGGCGCCTGTCATTCTCATGCCAGGTCTGCCTGAATGGCCTGGGGAGCACCGCGACGAACAGAGCGCAGCCCAGTCGCCGACCATCCGGCCCACGAGCGCAGCCAGCGTGCTGCGCGAGGTCGCCGAGGGCCAGGCAGCGTTCGACAGCCGCAGCCAGGAAATCGCCGATCTGCCCGACCCGGATGAAGTGCCAGAGCAGCGAGCGCATCAGCCGCTTGCTCAGTTGGGCAACGATCTGCACGTGAGCGCGGTGACAGTTGGCGCCGACAGTGCCCTTGTTACGCTACCCCGCGGCCTGGTGGCCAGCCGAGGCGGCCAGACACAGGCCAGCCTGCGCCTGGCCAACGGTTTGCCGCTGCCAGCCTGGATCCGCTTCGATCCGCAACGCGGCGAGATCCGCATGGACAGCCGCCAGTTGCAGCGCTATGGCCAGATCGACCTGCAACTGCGTGGGCAGGACAGTCAGGGGCGCCAGACCACCGTGAAGCTGCACATACACGCAGAGCCCGGCCAGCCCCAGGCGCAAGCGCAGCCATTGCCAGGCAACCAGGGACTAGAGGCTCAATTGCAAGGTCGGGTCAGCGGCGGCTGGATGAGCCAGGCCCAGGCACTGCTGGTGACCGTATTCGGTGAACGCTGAGCACCGCATGCCCATAACCTGGAGCAGCCCCGGCAGGCCGCTCCAGGCGTTGCACCAGCGCCACAACCTGCGCTCATTAAGCAATCTTAATGAACCGGACATTGCCCCGTATTGGGAATAATTCTTATCTTCTCCGCCGCCGCGACTCGGCTGCGCTGCGGCTCACCGCTTACCAAATCCTCAAGGGAATACACGTGATCAAGAAGCATCTGCCAGGCGCGTCAAAGCGTGCGCCGTTGAAATTCGCCGTGGGCTTCATGGCCATGGGCCTGAGCGCCTGCTCGATCACCCCCGAGCCGCTCACCCTGGAGCAACAGCTGGCCCAGGCCAGTGCGGACCGTAGCCGCATGTTCGACAACCAGGAGCCGGTCAGTCAGGCGATCGACCTGAATCAGGCCATGGCGCGCGCAGTGAAATACAACCTGCAGCAGCGCCTGGCCTTGATGGAGCGGGCACTGGAAGACAACCTGCTCGATCAACAGAGCTATGACCTGCTGCCCAAGCTGGCCGCCCGCGCTGGCTGGCGTGGCCGCGACAACCAGCTGGCCTCCTCCAGCGAGTCGCTGCGCACCGGCAACCAGTCGCTGGAACCTTCCACCAGTCAGGACCGCAATGTGCGTAGCGCCGACCTGCAGCTGTCGTGGAACGTGCTGGACTTCGGCATTGGCTACTTCGGCGCCAAGGCCCAGGCCAACAAAGTGCTGGCCGCCGAGGAGCGCCGCCGCCGGGTGATTGCCGACATCATCCAGCAGGTGCGCAGTGCCTACTGGGAGGCCGCTACCGCCCAACACCTGCAGCCGCAAGTACAGCGCGCCCTGGCTGATGCGCGCCAGGCCCTTGGCCAGGCCCGGGAAACCGAACGCCAGCGTTTGCTGGCCCCGGTCGACGCCCTGCGTTATCAGAAAGGCTTGCTGGAAACGGTCCGCCAGCTGGAAACGGTCGACAGTGAGCTGGCCACCGCCAAAGCACGCCTGGCCGGTTTGATGAACCTGCCGCCGGCTACCGACTTCCAGTTGGTGGAGCCTGATCAGAGCGAGCTGCAAGCCCCGCACCTGGCCTACCCACTGGCCGACCTGGAAGCCATGGCGATGGTGCGCCGCCCCGAGGTACGCGAAGAGAGCTACCAGGCCCGCAATGCCGTGCTGGAAACCCGCGCCGCACTGCTGCGCCTGATGCCAGGGGCTTCGCTGTTCGTGGGTGGTAACTACGACAGCAACAGCTACACCGCGAACAAGAACTGGGCCGATGCCGGCGTGCAGGTCAGCTGGAACCTGATGAACGTGCTGGCCTACCCGTCCGTGGTGCGCACCGGCGAAGCCCGCGAGGCCCTGGCCGACATGCGCCGCCAGGCCCTGCGCATGGCGGTGCTGACCCAGGTCAACGTGGCCTGGCAGCAATACCATCAGGCCAGCCGTTTGTTCGAGCGCTCCGAGGAGCTGCAGCGGGTGCAGGCAGGTATTCTGACCCAGACCGAGAACGCGCTGCGCAGCGACGCCCAGACAGTGCTCGAGCAGGTTCGCACCGCAACCGAGACCGTGCTTGCCACCCGCAGCCGCGACCGCAGCTTCGCCCAATTGCAAACTGCCTACGGCGCAATCTACCAAGCGGCAGGCCTCGACCCGCTGCCAGAACGCCTGGCCGGTGACAGCGTCGCCGAGCTGGCTCGAGCGATTGGCCGCAACAGCGTGGCCCTGGCCCAAGGCCAGATCCAGCCACCGTTGATGGCCCGTTACCAGGTTGCAGCGCCCGCTCGCCCGGCAGCCTCACGCTTCGCCGCCGCGCAAGTCGACTTGTGGAGCAGCGTAGGCTCGCTGCAGAGCACCGAACTGGTGGAGGTCAACCATGCGCCGGTCCGTCGCTGAAGCATGCCTGCTGGCGCTGCTGGCCAGCGCGCCCGCCATGGCCGACGAACTGCCGCCGCTGACAGCGCCACCTGCCGCGCTTGCCGAGCCAGACCTGCGGGTGCAGCTCAATGCCAGCCGGCGCACGGTAGTGTCCAGCGAGCTGGCGGGCAAGATCGTCGAGCTGAAGGTCAAGGAAGGCGACAGCTTCCAGAAGGGCCAGCGCCTGGTTGGCTTCGATTGCGCCATTCACCGTGCCCGCCTGGGCCACTCCGCTGCCGCCCAGGAGGCAGCAAACAAGAAGCTTGGGGTGGCCAGAAAGCTTGACCATTTGCAATCGATCAGCGTCTCCGACCTGAGCCAGGCCCAGGCCGAGCTGAACATGGCACGGGCGCAGAACGGTGTGAACCAGGTCATGGTGCAGCACTGCAACATCGACGCGCCATTCTCCGGCCGCGTCGCAGAACGCAAGGTACAGCCCGGCGAGTACGTGGCCGAGGGCAAGGAATTGCTGGCCCTTTATGACGACAGTGCCTTCGAGGTAGAACTGATTGTGCCGTCGAACTGGATGGTCTGGCTCAAACCTGGCTACGCCTTTACGGTGCACCTGGACGAAACCGGCGCCGACTACCCGGCCAAGGTCGAGCGCCTGGGCTCGGTGATCGACCCGCTGAGCCAGTCGATCAAGGTCTTCGGTCGCATTGACGCCCAGGCCGGGCAACTGCTGCCGGGCATGAGCGGCAACGCGCGGATCGCCCCACCTGCCAGTGCCGGCGCATGAACGCAGCGCTGAACGACTCGACCCTGGCCGGGCTGGTGCAACTCGAACGCCAGGCCAGGGCCGCTGACAGTGTCACCGCCCTGGGCTTTGTCATGGTCAACGAAACCCGGCACTTGCTAGCGTACCGCCAAGCCATGCTGTGGGACGCCCATGCCCAGCGCCTGGCGTGCCTTTCGGGGTTGGCCACGGTAGAGGCGGACGCACCGTTCAACCATTGGCTGACCGGCTTGTGCCAAGGCTGGCAGCGTACCCAGGCCGGGGCGCAGGCGGTGGCCCTGAATGCCAGCGGCCTGCCTCGAGAAGATCAAGCGCAGTGGGCCGAGTACTTGCCGCCATGGCTGGTCTGGCTGCCGTTGCACGACCGTCGCGAACGGCTGCTGGGCGCCTTGCTGCTGGCGCGCGATCAGCCATTGAGCGTTGCCGACAGCAGCCTGCTGACACTGCTGCAGGATGCCTACGGGCATGCCTGGGCGAGCTTTGAGCGTACACGCCTGCCCGGCTTGCAGGGCCTGCGCCACAAACGCCGCTACTGGCTGGCCGGAGCCGCTGGGCTACTGCTGCTGGGCTTGTTGCCGTTGCGCCAGGCCGCCCTGGCGCCTGCCGAGATCGTCGCCTTGCACCCCAGCGTCCTGCGCGCGCCGCTGCAAGGCGTGGTGGAGCGCATTCTGGTTGAGCCCAATCAGCCGGTCAAAGCCGGCCAGGCGCTTGTGCAGCTCGATGCCCGTGAATTGCAGAGCCGGCTGGAGTCCTCGCGTCAGGCGCTGGCGATTGCCGAAGGCGAATTGCGCCAGGGGCAGCAACAGGCGCTGAGCGACGCCAGGAGCAAGGCCGGCCTGGCGGTACTGCAAGGGCGCCGGGATCAGGCCTTGGCAGATGTGAGCTTCATGGAGCAGAGCCTGGCCCGTACGCGCATGGTTGCGCCCCACGACGGCGTGGTGCTTTACGATGACCCGGCCCAATGGCAAGGTCGACCGGTCAACCTCGGTGAGCAGATCTTGCAGGTATCGGACCCACGGCAGACGCAACTGGAAGTTCGCCTGCCGGTCAAGGATGCGATTGAACTGCACAGCGGCGCGGATGTGCTGATGTTCCTCAATACCGACCCAGCCTCCCCCCTGCAGGCCCGCCTCGAGCACTTTGGCTACCGCGCCAGTGACACTGGCGACGGTAGCATGGCGTACCGACTCAAGGCGCTGTTCAGTCACGATGATCCGCGAATTCGCATAGGCCTCAAAGGCACAGCAAAAGTCTACGGTGAACGTACCACCCTGTTCACCTACCTGCTGCGTCGCCCCTTGGCGACAATGCGCATCTGGTTGGCGCTATGACCAGCCTGGGCGTTCTGCGTGATGAATTGCGCCTGCATCCAGGGCCCACCGATAGCCTGGGCGCGCCGAGCTGGACGCTGGAAGACCCTGCCAGTGGGCAGTTCTACCGGCTGGGATGGGCCGAGGTGGAAATGCTTGGCCGTTGGCCATTGGGCGAGCCCATCGCCATTGCCCGTGAGATCAGCGACAGTACCACGCTGCAGTTGGAAGCGGAGGATGTGCTGCAACTGCAGGCCTTTCTGCGCCAGCACCAGTTGCTGCAATGCCTGGGTGCCGACGACCAGCGCCGCCTGGGCGAACGGCTCGCCGCCGGGCGCACGGGCTGGGGTCGCTGGCTGCTGAAGAACTACCTGTTCGTGCGCGTACCGTTATGGCGCCCGGATGCCTTCCTGCAGCGTACTCTGCCTTGGGTGGCACCTTTTTTCACGCTCAAGTTCCTCGCGCTGACCCTGGGTGCAGGCCTGCTCGGGGTGGCCTTGGTACTGCGCCAATGGGACACCTTTACCCACACCTTCCTGCATTTTTTCAGCCTGGGTGGTGCAGCCCTGGCCGCCTTGACCCTGATGCTGGCCAAGCTGCTGCACGAGCTGGGCCATGCCTACACCTGCAAACGCTACGGCGCTCGGGTGGCGACCATGGGCGTGGCACTGCTGGTCATGTGGCCGGTGCTCTATACCGACACTTCCGGCGCCTGGCGCCTGCGCCAACGGCGCCAACGGCTGGCCATTGGCGCGGCAGGCATGGCCGCGGAGCTTGCACTGGCCTGCTGGGCCACGCTGCTGTGGAGCTTCCTGCAGGACGGCATGTTGCGCAGCGCAGTGTTCATGCTCGCCAGCACCACCTGGATACTCACGCTGGCGGTCAATTTGAGCCCGTTCATGCGCTTCGATGGCTACTTCCTGCTCTCGGATCTGTTGGGCGTACCCAACCTGCAGCAGCGCGCTTTCGCCTTGACCCGCTGGCGCCTGCGTGAATGGCTGTTCGGCTTCGGTGACACACCGCCGGAACATTTCCCCGCTCGCCTGCGCAGGCTTTTGATCGCCTATTCGGTCGGCACCTGGGTGTATCGCCTGTTTCTGTTCCTGGGCATCGCCCTGCTGGTCTATCACTTCGCGTTCAAGCTGCTGGGGCTGCTGCTGTTCGCCGTGGAAATCGGCTATTTCATCCTCCTGCCACTGGTCAATGAAGCGCGCCAGTGGCACGCTCGTCGCAAGGACTTGCGTATGAACCGCAACACACGGATCACCCTGTTCGCCTGCCTGCTGGCCCTGGTGCTGCTGGCAGTGCCGTGGCGCAGCAGCATCGAGGCTCCAGCGCTGCTGAAAGCTGCCAGTGAGCGCAACCTCTACGTACCGGTCGGTGGCCGCCTGGCGCAGATTCTGGTCCAGCCTGGCGACAGCGTGAGCGCCGGTCAGGCGCTGTTCGAGCTGCAGGCCCCAGACCTGCAGCAGGAACTGCAGAGTGTCCAGCGACGGGTGTTGATTCTGCAGTGGCAGAACAGCTTCCAGTTGCTCAGCCGCGAAACTGCCGCCAGCATCGGCGTGGTGCGCCAAGAGCTGGCAGCTGCCCAGCGCCGGCTGGCGTTGCTGCAACAGCAATGGAGCGAGTTGACCATCCGCGCGCCTTTTGCGGGACAGTTGCGCGAGCGCGCAGAACCCTTGCAGGCAGGCCAATGGCTGCCGGCCGGTGAATGGCTGGGCACGCTGGTAGATGCACGCGGCGCTCGGTTGGAGGCGTTTGTCGAGGAACATGACCTGCAACGCCTGGGCAGCACCAGCACAGGCTGGTTCTATCCCGAAAACGTCAGCCTGGACGCACGGCCTGCCCGGCTGCTTCACGTGGCCCGCACCGCTGCCCGGCAGCTGGACGCGGCCGCCGAACTGGCATCACCTTACGACGGCAGCATCGCCGCGACGCTCGACACGCACGGCATTCCACAGCCTCAGCAGGCCTTGTACCGAGCCGAACTGGACATTACCGACACGTTGCCGGCGCCTGCGATGGTGTTACGGGGCACGGTGGTCATGCAGGGTCAACGCCAAAGCCTGTTAGCGAGCGGTTGGCGCAATCTGGTGGCAGTACTGATACGCGAATCGGCTTTCTGAGCATGGCTGGGTGATTAAGTGATCTTAATGATGTGCCGGTGGCAACCTCTTCGCTGCAATGCACATCATGGGCACTCACACTTTGCCCAGGCTGCCCAATGAACGCACCCGCTATTGCCCTTCCCGAAACCAGCCGCTGCAAGCGCCTGAAGGCTGCCAGCCGCCGTGAACACGATGGTGTCGATGAGCGGGTGATGGCCGCCCGGCCATTCGACGACCGCGACCGCTATGGCAATTTCCTGCGCGTGCAGCATCGTTTCCACGGCAGCTTGCTGTCGCTGTACCAGGACGAGCAACTCAACCGCTTGCTACCCGGGTTGATCGAGTTGTCGCGATTCGCTGCCGTCGAGGACGACCTGCGCGATCTTGGCCTGCCGGTACCCGCTGCACCCCGTCAAGTCTGCGCGGATAAAGCGCAGGCACTGGGCTGGCTGTATTGCAGCGAAGGCTCCAATCTGGGTGCAGCCTTCCTGTTCAAGCAGAGTCAGCGCCTGGGCCTGGACGGGACCCTCGGTGCTCGACACCTCGCACCACACCTGGATGGCCGCGCATCGCACTGGCGCGAATTCGTCAACAAGCTCGATGCCATATCGCTGCCCTGCGATCAGGAGCAAGCGGTGATCGCCGGCAGCCTTGCGGCATTCGACAGTTACAGGGGCCACCTGGCTGCCGTCTTTGGCGAATGAGCCTGAGCAAAGGGTTCAGTCCGGCTTTAACTCGTCACATCAGGCCTGATCGTTCACCACCGATTGTTTATGCTTCTGCCTGAAAAGGTGCAGAAGCGGCTCGGTATAGCCATTGGGTTGATCCAGCCCTTCAAAGACCAGAGCGCATGCTGCGGTAAACGCCAGTGAAGATCCAAAGTTCGGAGCGATCGGGCGATACAGAGGGTCGTTTGAATTCTGTGCATCCACGACAGCGGCCATACGCTCGAGTGCAGCGATCACCTGGGCTCGCCCGATCACACCATGCTTCAACCAGTTGGCTATATGCTGGCTGGAAATTCGCAGGGTAGCGCGGTCCTCCATCAGCCCGATGTCGTGTATGTCGGGCACCTTGGAGCAGCCAATTCCCTGATCCACCCAACGGACCACATAGCCGATCAATCCCTGTGCGTTATTGTCCAGTTCCTCGGTAATGGCTTGATGGTCCCAATCCGCCATCCGTCCTAGCGGGACTTCCAACAGCTCGTCCTGCAGCCGGGCAACCTCGTCGTGGTTTGCTTGCTCGAGGATGCGCTCCTGCACCTGCGCAACGTTGACCTGATGATAATGCATGGCATGCAAGGTGGCCGCCGTGGGCGAAGGCACCCATGCAGTGCTTGCGCCAGCTGACGGCTGGGCTATTTTCTGTTCGAGCATGGCTCGCATCAAGTCCGGCATTGCCCACATGCCCTTGCCGATCTGTGCACGCCCCTGAAGCCCGCATGCAAGTCCGGTGAGCACGTTGTTGCGCTCGTAGGCTTGCAACCAACGGCTCGACTTCATGTCACCCTTGCGCAACATGGGGCCCGCTTCCATCAGGCTGTGCATCTCGTCGCCGGTGCGATCGAGAAAGCCGGTGTTGATGAACACCAGGCGGTCGGTGGCCTGGCCTATACAAGCTTTCAGGTTGAGCGTGGTGCGGCGCTCCTCATCCATGATGCCCATTTTCAGCGTGCAGGCGGCGAGCCCCAACATCTGCTCGACACGCAGGAAAAGCTGTGCCGTGAAGGCGACCTCTTCCGGGCCGTGCATCTTCGGTTTGACGATGTAAATGCTGCCATTACGGGAGTTGCGGCGATGTTCCAGGTCATGCATGGCCGCCAGGCTGGTGACCACGGCATCGAGTATGCCTTCGGGGACTTCGTTGCCATGCCTGTCGAGCAGTGCCGGTGTGCTCATCAAATGGCCAACATTGCGCACCAGCATCAACGCGGTACCAGGCAGGTTCAAACAGCAGCCGTCGGGCGCTGTCCAGTTACGAACAGGGTTGAGCTTGCGGGTCAGGCTACGGCCATTCTTTTCCAGTGTTTCACTCAGGTTACCTTTCATCAGGCCGAGCCAGTTGCGATACACCACGACCTTGTCCGCAGCATCGACGGCAGCGACCGAGTCCTCACAATCCATGATGGTGGTCAGCGCAGCCTCCAGCACCACATCGTTGATCTGCGCCGGGTCATCGCTGCCGATCGGCGTGTCGCCATCAATCTGGATCTCGATGTGCAATCCGTTGTTCACAAACAGCAAGGCGCTGGGTGCAGCCGCTGCGCCCTGATAGCCCAGCCATTGCCGGGGGTGTTTCAGCGTGGTGACAGCGCCATCGGCCAAGCCGACCTGTAGCTGACCGTCCACCAGCCGGTACCCCGTCGACCCCACATGGCTGCCCGCCGCCAAGGGCAGTGTGCGATCGAGAAATTCACGGGTGAATGCCACCACCTGCCTGGCGTGAATCCGGTTGAATCCACTCTGGCTGTTCGCACTGGCGGCCTGGGGAATCACATCCGTGCCGTACAAGGCATCGTATAACGAGCCCCAGCGAGCGTTGGCAGCATTGAGCGCGTAGCGCGCGTTCATGACCGGCACGACCAACTGGGGACCTGCCTGTACCGCGATCTCATCATCAACATTGGCAGTGCTGACCGCGACCCCGGCCGGGACCGGCTGCAAATATCCAATGTCTTGCAGAAAAGCGCGGTAAGCAGCCTTGTCCAGCACCGGGCCCGGGTGTTCACGGTGCCAGGCGTCCAGTTGCGACTGCAAAGAATCGCGCCTGAGCAGAAGCGCTGCATTCAACGGCGCAAGATCGTGCACCAGGCGATCGAAAGCCTGCCAGAAATGCTCACGCTCGATGCCGGTACCTGGCATGGCCTCGTCTTCGATGAAACGTAACAACTGCGGTGCAACAGCCAACCCACCTCGATGCTGATAATCGGTCATGTAGCTCCTCACTTGCGCCAGTTTGCAGCGCTGTTGTTGTTCTGTTGGAGCCAACAGTGTTAACCGTTTTGTATTTTGAATTCAATATCCATTTTTTACCTGCTGCACCAATCGCTCTACGGACTCACGCATGCGTGCAGGTTTTACCCCTGGGTCAACGCACAAGCGGCCACAGGGAGCACGCCTCAGAACCTGAGCTAGCAGCTGCGCCACCTCCTGCATTTTCCCAGTGCCCATGCCCTGTCGGGTAATGAACTGAGTGCCCAGGCGCAAGGCGCTGTGGCCCGGCCGCGAGGGATCAACGCAGGTACCGATGAGAATCCCGTGCGTTTGCAGCGCCAGCATCGTGTCGCGCGGGTCGACATCGGCAGCTAACGGCAACAGCAGCTGGTGGGTATGGGTTTCGCCCGCTTCGGCCCCGATCACTGGCAAGCCTGCGGCCTTTAGCGCCCCATGCAACGCCGCGCTATTGCTGACGATAGCGCTGGCATACACACCACCGTCGGCCAACGCTTCTTCGAGAGTAAGCAGCAGCGAAGGCAAGCGACCGGCGTCGTAGTTGGCAAGCATCCGGGCATCAAGCATGCCGCGTAAGGTTTGCCCATCCTGCGCGGAGCGCCCAAGTACGAGACCTTGAGGACGCCCGGGCAACGTCTTGTAGGTGGAACTGCTGATCAGGTCGACCCCGGTATCGAAGGGATTGGGGTAGACGCCACCCGCGATCAGGCCGAGTACGTGAGATGCATCGAACAGGGTCTTGGCACCCGCCGCCTTCGCCGCACGCACCACAGGTGCAATGTCGTCGGCCTTGAGCATCACACTGCGCCCCAGAACCACCAGTTTGGGTTTCGTGCTTTCGATCAGCTCAACGGTGCGGGTAGTATCGAGTTGGCAATCTGCTGTATCGAACGGCAAATCCTCGACTTGCAAACCTGCCAGTTGTGGCGTGCCTGCCCGGCGCTGGCTCAGATGCCCCCCGTGCTCGGCAGCTGGCGCCAGTATGCGATCCCCCGGCCGGCAGAAGGCGTGGTAGATCGCCAGGTTGGCCAACGTGCAGCTGGGCAGCCGCACTTCTGCCCACGCAGCGTTGAACAGGCGCATTGCCGTGTGGCTCGCGCGCATCTCCAGTTCACTGACCAGGTCGGTTTCCGGCTGCTCCTTGAAAAAGGGCGGCCCCATCGCCGGGTACGCACTCAGAGCAGGGCTGTAGGCATTCACTGCGGCAGAGCTGGGCAGGTTCGCCCCGGCATAGAGCATCAAGCGCCGAGACTGTAACTCTGGCAAGCGACCGGCACAGGCGTTCAACAGATCATGAGAGTCAGGGGTCATGGTTGATTCAAGCTCCCTGCTGACTAATCGACTCAGGTTGCTCAGCTTCCTCACGCACCATCAGCAAGATCGCATCGCGTTTTTCCAGCAGGTGATGACGCAGGATATGGCTCAGGCGCTTGCCATCACGCGCCTCCAGGGCAACGATCATTTCTTCATGATCGTGCAACGCCCGTTCCCACTTGGGTGTTTGATGGTTGGAGCGAAAGCGCAGGGCATGAATACGTCGGTTCAACGACAGATACACCTGACGCAAAGCCGAGTTGCGCGCCGCCAGGTTGATCATGTCGTGAATACTGCGGTTTCGGTGGTAGTACCCGGGCAGGTCGTTCTGATTCTTGCTGACCACCATGGCGTAGTGCAGGGCCTTGATCTCATCCACCTCCTGGTCAGTGATGCGTTCGCATGCCAACTCGCCGGCGAATGCCTCGATGCCGCTCATCAATTCGAACGTTTCCCGGATCTCATCCTCGGACATGCGCGACACGCTGGCGCCACGGTTCGGGCTGATCTCGATGAGGCCTTCCATCGCCAGCACCTTCAAAGCCTCCCGCAGCGGAGTCCGTGAGATACCCAGTGTGTCGCACAACTCGCGTTCGTTCAGTTTTTTACCAGGGGCAAGAACACCTTCGGTAATAAACCCCCGCAGATGCTCAACAACCGTGTCGTGAAGCCGTTGGCGTTCGACTTTGGGCATGAGCCTGGGCAGATCCGGCATGCTCTGCTCGCTGTTATTTTGCATTCAATCTCCTCACGGTAAGCGGTTGAAATCAGGCTGTTATTTGAATTACACCCCTATTTACAGGGATTCTAGCCCAGATTTCTGCATTGACAGGGGCAACGGCCGTGCTAACGTATTTTGCATTCAAAATACAAAAGCAAAAAGGAGTCACCCATGCTGAAGCTCGATTTTCACCCCGCTGGCCGCCATTTCCTGCAGATCCCCGGTCCTAGCCCGGTTCCGGATCGCATCCTGCGCGCCATGAGCTACCCGACCATCGACCACCGCGGGCCTGAGTTCGGCGAACTCGGGCTCAAGGTGCTCGATGGCATCAAGAAAATTTTCAAGACCGTGCATCCCGTGGTCATCTACCCCGCATCGGGTACGGGCGCCTGGGAAGCCGCACTGTGCAACACCCTCAGTGCCGGGGATGAAGTGCTGATGTTCGAAACCGGCCACTTCGCCACCTTGTGGCAGAAAATGGCCACCAGCCTTGGCCTTAAGCCTCAGTTCATCGGGCGTCCGGGTATCGAAGGCTGGCGCGGCGGCGTCGATGCCTCGATGATCGAAAGCCACCTTCGTGCCGACAGCGCCCACCGCATCAAGGCCGTGTGCGTGGTGCACAACGAAACCAGTACCGGCGTTACCTCCGACATCGCCGCCGTGCGCAAAGCGATCGACGCGGCGGGTCACCCTGCCCTGCTGCTGGTGGACACCATCTCCGGGCTCGCGTCGGCGGACTACCGTCATGACGAGTGGGGCGTGGATGTCACGGTATCCGGTTCGCAGAAAGGCCTGATGCTACCGCCGGGGATCAGCTTCAACGCGTTGTCCCCGAAAGCCATCGAAGCGAGCAAGCAGGCGAAGCTGCCACGCAGTTTCTGGGGCTGGGACGAAATCGTCGAGATGAACAAGACCGGCTACTGGCCCTACACGCCGAACACCAACCTGTTGTATGGGTTGGCGGAGGCCCTGGACATGATTCTCGGTGAGGGGCTGGATAACGTGTTCAGCCGCCATCAACGCCTGGCTCAGGCCTGCCGTACAGCGGTGAGTGCATGGGGCCTGGAGATCCAGTGCGCCGACCCGAGTGTGTACAGCCCCGTGCTGACGGGCGTGATGACCCCTGAGGGCATCGATGCCGACAGCGTGCGCAAGGTGATCTACGAGCGCTTCGACATGTCGCTGGGGACGGGACTGGGCAAGATGAAAGGCCGCATGTTCCGCATCGGCCACCTGGGTGACTGCAATGACTTGACGCTGATGGCAACGCTGACGGGCTGCGAAATGGGCCTGCAACTGGCAGGCGTCAAGCTGCAGTCCAGCGGTGTACTGGCAGCCATGGATTACCTGGGAGGGCAATCGGTGCCGCTGCGCCGCGAGTGATGTGACGCGCGCTGCGGCTCCGCCGCAGCGCGTTGAATCGACTGACTATCCCGAAACCTCGCGTTGTCGGCGAGAACAATAAGAAAGTGGAGATAGAACATGAAGTTTTTACGTCTGCGCCCCACCACGGTGGTGCTGTTCATGCTATGCGCCATGTACTTCATCACCTACCTGGACCGCGTCAATGTCAGTACCGCCGCTGTCGGTTTCGGCCCAGAGTTCAATTTGAGCAAAACCGAAATCGGCATCGTCTTTTCTGCTTTCGCCTATCCCTACCTGGTCTTTCAAATCATCGGCGGCTGGGTCAGCGACCGCTTCGGTGCCAAACGCACGCTGGTGTTCTGCGGACTGGTCTGGGCTGCCGCCACGGTCATGACCGGCCTCGCCGGGGGTTTCGTTTCCCTCATCATCGCCCGGGTATTGCTCGGGCTGGGTGAAGGGGCCACCTTCCCTGCCGCGACCGCGGCCATGTCGCGCTGGGTTCCCAAGGAAAAACGCGGGTTCGCCCAAGGCATCACCCATGCATTCGCCAGGTTGGGTAACGCCCTGGCACCAGCCGCCATGATCGCGATCATGGCGGCGTACGGCTGGCGTGAGTCGTTTTACGTGTGTGCAGTCATCAGCTTCGTCTGGGTCGGTCTTTGGGCGCTGGTGTTTACCGATCTGCCAAAGAACCATCCACGCATTTCGCAACAGGAGCTGGACTCGCTGCCGGCGCCCAAGGCCAAGAACAAGCATCCGCTGCCTTGGGGGCGCCTGTTCAAGCGCATGGCGCCGGTGACCATTGTCTACTTCTGTTACGGCTGGACATTATGGTTGCTGCTGAGCTGGGTACCCATGTACTTCATGAACCTGGGGCTGGACCTCAAAGGCACCGCAATCTTCGCCTCTGCGGTGTTTTTTGGCGGCGTGGTCGGCGACACGCTGGGCGGTATCGTCAGCGACCGGATCTATGCAAGAACCAAGAACCTGAACAAGGCTCGCAGCCGCATGGTCGCCATCTGCCTGAGCCTCACCCTGCTCTCGCTGGTGCCGCTGATGTTCACCACCAACCTGCATGTTTCCCTGGCGTGCCTGGCCATCGGTTTCTTCTTCTCGGAAATGACCATTGGCCCGATGTGGGCCATCCCCATGGACATTGCACCGGATCACTCCGGGACGGCCAGTGGCATGATGAACACCGGCTCGGCCATGGCCGCGATCATCAGCCCGGTGGCAGCGGGCATGCTGATCGATGAGTTCAATAACTGGCAGTTGCCATTCCTGGTCAGCATCATTCTGCTGGCAATCGGTGTGCTGCTGTCCTTCCGCATGAAACCGCAGAACAAATTCGAGTACACAACGCCACCCGTGGCTGCAGCCAACGAGCCGCAGCCCTCTCCAGCCATCAGCAAGTAAATGCATGGACCCGCGCGTGAACGCGCGGGTTTCTGACCAAGGAGCCTATCTTGAATACAGCAGTCAATTCTTCGCGCCTGGCGCAACTCATCGTCGAGGCCCAGCGCAAAGGCAATGCGCTGGGCGATCTCCAAGAGGATCTCTACCCAAAGGACTTCACCGGTGCCTATCTGACGCAACAAGCCATCTTCGACCTGCGAGGCATACAGCCCGGCGGCTGGAAGGTGGGGTCCAAGTCTGCAACTGGCCCGATCCAGGGGTCACCCCTGCCGCTGGAATGCATCCATACCCAAACCCGGTCATTCGATCGCAACGCCTACGCCCCGGCAGGTCTCGAACTGGAGATCGCCTTTCGCTTCAACCGGGCATTCGAGCCTCGCGACCATGACTACAGTGACGAGGAGGTGCTCGCCGGTATCGGGGAAATGGCCGCCGCCATCGAGATCGTCTCCAGCCGCTTCGCTGCCTGGCCAAAAGTCGAGCCGCTGACACAGTTGGCCGACCTGCTCAACCATGGCGCGCTGGTAGTGGGCGCATTCGTGCCGTACCAGGAAGGGTTCCCGTTTGCGCAGCCTGCTTTGGCATTCTCGTTCAATGGCAAGAGCATCGTGCCTGGCGCCGTCGCCAACCCGGCCGGCGATCCGCGCAGGTTGCTGCCGTGGCTCGTCAACCACCACACACGCCAGGGGCATGCGCTGCCCAAAGACTTCGTGATCACCACAGGCTCGTTCACCGGCATGCATTTCGCTGACGGGCCTGGTGAACTGCGGGGCCAGATCGAGGGGCTGCCGCCGGTTGCGCTGTCGCTGACCTGACAACTCCAAAAGGCATCTGTGACTAAGAGAAAGCCAGGGAAACCTGGTTTTTTCGTATCCCGAGACTTACAAAAAAACCCCGCATTAGCGGGGTTCCTGTGATTGCCTCGAACCGGCATCAGGCAGGTTCATAGGCTCGATACCGAGGGTGCCAGAACATCGCCTCGATCGATTCCCGGATCGTTTGCTCGTCCATCTCCTGCGCTACGCCGTCCTCGCACGCGGCCAGCGCTACGGCCAACGCGATTACTTTGCTGACTTCCTGCACGTCGCTCATTGCCGGCAGCATCTCGCCAGCCTTGGCCGAGGCTGCCAACGCCCTGGCCGAACTCATCAACATCCGCTCGGTAACGCGCGTTGCGCGACTGACAATAGTGCCCAGGCCGATGCCCGGGAAAATGTAGGAGTTGTTGCATTGGGCGATCTTGAACGACCGGCCAGCCCACTCGACAGGCTGGAATGGGCTGCCGGTAGCGATCAGTGCGTTGCCCTCTGTCCACTCTAGAATGTCAGCAGGGTGAGCCTCTATTTGCGAGGTGGGATTGGACAACGGCATCACTATAGGTCGCTTGCAAGCTCGATACAGGGTTTGGATGATGGGCTGTGTGAACAGCCCTGCCTTGCCGGACACTCCAATCAACACAGTGGGCCGTGCATTGGCCACGACCTCGTGCAGATCTGGCCACGTGTCAGCATAGGTCCAGTCCGTCAATGCATCGGTTGCATGGGCCAAGCGTGCCTGGAACGGATAGAGGCCCTCCTGACGATCGGTGAGCAGCCCTTTGCTGTTGAGCAGATAGACCTGGCGACGAGCCTGGGCGTCGGTAATCCCCTCCTCGACCATCGCCTGGATGATTTGCTCGGCAATGCCGCACCCGGCAGAGCCTGCGCCTACGAACGCGATGGTTTGTTCACACAGCTTCTCACCCTTGATTCGGCAGGCTGCCAGCAAGGTCCCTACGGTGACGGCGGCGGTACCCTGGATATCGTCGTTGAAGCAACACAGCCTGTCGCGATACCGCTCCAGCAGCGGCATGGCATTGGCCAAGGCGAAATCTTCGAACTGCAGCAGCACGCCAGGCCAACGCTTTTGCACCGCAGTGACAAATGCTTCGAGAAAATCGTCGTAAGCCTGACCTCGCACCCTCGGTTGCTTGAGCCCGAGGTACTCGGGATCGTCGATCAATGCTGGGTTCTGTGTGCCCACATCAAGCACAACAGGCAGGGTGTAGGCAGGGCTGATACCTCCGCAGGCCGTATACAGCGACAGCTTGCCAATCGGGATGCCCATGCCACCAATGCCCTGATCGCCCAAGCCCAGAATACGCTCGCAATCGCTGACCACGATGACCTTGACATTGTCCTTGGTCACATTCGCGAGGATCTGATCGATACGATCCTGCTGCTCCAGCGAGATGAAGACACCGCGATGGCTGCGGTAGATTCTGGAAAAGTCCTGGCAAGCCTTGCCGACTGTCGGGGTGTAGATGATCGGCAACATCTCCTCGAGGTGCGTCTCCACCAGCTGGTAGAAAAGCGTTTCGTTGCGGTCCTGCACGGAGCGCAGGTAGACGTGCTTGTCCAAGGCCGTGGGCGCCTCGCTGAACTGGCGATAAGCCCTGGCTACCTGTTCCTCGAGGGTTTCGACCCGGGCAGGGAGCAAGCCTTGTAACTGAAACAGTTCGCGCTCTCGCTCGGTAAACGCCGTGCCCTTGTTCAAGAGCGGTGTTTCGAGCAGTGCGGGCCCATGAAATTTCACAGACAGCGGACGACGATTCAACGACATGGATAGCCTCTCTCGCTTTTGTATTTTGAATTCAATATACCCCGCAACTGAGGAAAAGCAATCCACCCGGCCCGCTAAGTAGTGTGATTCCAGTATCCCGGTGCGCTGTAAATCTCTTTGAGGAAGTCGATAAAGCAGCGGGTTTTGGCCGGAAGCTCACGTTGCCGGGGCCAAACGGCTTGAATGTCATAGTCGGGTAAAGCGTATTCATCCAGCACCGTCACCAATGCCCCCGAATCCAGCTCTGCCTGGATTTCCCACGTGGAGCGCCAGCCTATGCCAACGCCCTGCTGCATCCAGGACGCAAGAAGCTCGCCATCGTTGCAAGCGAGGTTGCCACGGACCTTCATGGCGACCAATCGCCCTTCCTTCATGAACGTCCAACCTCGCTGCTGCCCGCCCTGCAGGGTGAACGCGAGGCAGTTGTGGTTCGCCAGGTCTTCAAGGGTCTGGGGTCTACCGTGCCTGGCGAAATACGCGGGGGTACCGCAAACGACTCGGCGGTTGGGTGACAGTTTGACTGCGACGTAGTTGGGGTCGCGTACTTCGCCAATCCGGATACTGAGGTCGTAACCCTCACTGACCAGGTCGACAACGCTGTCGGTCAGGTTGAAAGCCAGGCTGACGTTAGGAAAACGGCGCTGGAATTCCAAGGCATGGGGCGCGACATGCACGCGCCCAAAGGCTGCAGGTGCCGAAATTTGCAGACTGCCCTTCACCAGCGAGGCGCTGTTGCAGATCGCCGCCTCAAGGTCATCGAACTCCAGCAGCAACTGCCTGGCCCTCTCCAGCAACTGCTCGCCGGTCGCGGTCAATGTCAGCCCGCGGGTGGAGCGGTGCATCAGCTTTACACCGAGCCTTTTCTCCAGGCTGTCGAGCCTGCGGCCGAGAATGGCCGGCGTCACCCCCTCACTCAATGAAGCAGCGGCGAAGCTGCCTTTCTGTGCCACTTGAACAAAGCTCTGCAGCTCGACATATCGCCCCATTCCATACCTCAGGTATCGACAGAAAGTAAATTTGTGGCCTTCAACAAGCCCTGCTTTTGAACCACCCTGCTACTCAATAGCAAAAATATCGACCACGGGACAGGAGATCATCATGGCGCGAATCAGAGCGATCGAGGCAGCTGTGCAGGTACTGCGCTGCGAAGGTGTAGACGTTGCCTTCGGTATACCGGGTGCTGCGATCAACCCCTTCTATGCCGCAATGAAGTCAGTCGGTGGCATCGATCACGTCCTCGCTCGTCACGTCGAAGGTGCCTCGCACATGGCCGAGGGCTACACCCGTGCCAACCCGGGCAACATCGGCGTGTGCATCGGCACTTCCGGCCCAGCCGGCACCGACATGGTCACCGGCCTGTACAGTGCCTCGGCCGACTCCATCCCGATCCTCTGCATCACTGGCCAGGCACCCCGTGCCCGCCTGCACAAGGAAGACTTCCAGGCCGTCGACATCACCAGCATCGTCAAGCCGGTGACCAAATGGGCGACCACTGTTCTGGAACCCGGCCAGGTGCCCTATGCCTTCCAGAAGGCCTTCTACGAAATGCGCACCGGCCGCCCAGGCCCGGTACTGATCGACCTGCCGTTCGACGTACAGATGGCCGAAATCGAATTCGACATCGACGCCTACGAGCCGCTGGCCGTCAACAAGCCTTCCGCCACCCGCGTGCAGGCCGAGAAAGCCCTGGCCCTGCTCAATGAAGCCGAGCGCCCACTGCTGGTGGCCGGTGGCGGCATCATCAATGCCGACGCCAGCGACAAGCTGGTCGAATTCGCCGAACTGACCGGCGTGCCGGTGATTCCTACCCTGATGGGCTGGGGTACCATCCCGGACGACCACGCACAGATGGTCGGCATGGTCGGCCTGCAGACCTCGCACCGCTACGGCAACGCCACCCTGCTGAAATCCGACCTGGTGTTCGGTATCGGTAACCGCTGGGCCAACCGCCACACCGGCTCGGTCGACGTCTACACCGAAGGCCGCAAGTTCGTGCACGTCGACATCGAACCGACCCAGATCGGCCGTGTGTTCACCCCGGACCTGGGTATCGTTTCCGACGCAGGCAAGGCGCTGGACGTGTTCCTGGAAGTGGCCCGCGAGTGGAAAGCCGCCGGCAAGCTGCAGTGCCGCAAGGCCTGGCTGGAAGACTGCCAGCAGCGTAAAGCCAGCCTGCAGCGCAAGACCCACTTCGACAACGTGCCGGTCAA
>NZ_JBIVXJ010000011.1:138424-207380 GCF_044769185.1 Pseudomonas sp. NPDC090592 | reverse complement strand
AGGCTGACAACGCCTCTCCAACAGGCATGGCCACGTTGCAACAAATGTGGGAGCGGGCTTGCCCCGCGAAGCGCCGCGCGGGCGGCGCTCGATCTACCAGGCGCTGCAAATACTGCGACAAGCACCTGCCATCTCATAACGGCACACAGCACGACCTCTACCAACCTGTTAGCGACACGCTCATAGCTATTTGACACTATTCTGACGCCAGGCCCTTGTCCACCGGTTGGCAGCGTTGCCACTCTTGGCCTTCGGGAAAACCTGGCACACAGAAGGGGAATCGGCATGGGCGCGAGCAAGCACGGTGTGCTGGCCAACCTGGGCATGGCCCGCAAACTCGGCCTGGGCTTTGCCCTGGTGCTGGTGCTGACCCTGGCTGTGGCGGCCATCGGCATCGCCGCGTTACACAGCGTTGGACAGCGCTTCGACAGTTTGCGCCAATTGGCCCAGTTCAATACCGACCTGTTGCGCTTACGTCAGCATGAGCAGGCGTTTGCCCTGCGCTCCGACATTCAGCAGGCCGACGCCTTGCGCAGCGGGCTGCAGGGTTTGCTCGAGCGTGCCCGTGGCTTGCCGGCGCTTGCGGCAGCGCAGACCGACCTTGCTGCCTACGGCCAGGCGTTCGAAGCGTTTGTCGAGGCGGTACAGGCCAAGGAGCTGGCGCTGGACATGGCCAGCTGGTCGGTGTCCAGCGTGGCCAACAACCTGGATGTGCTTCAGGCCGGCCTGGCCGATGATGGCGTGTACACCCTGAAGCAGTCCCAGGGCCAGCAGGGCGGCGAGTTCCTTGAACAGGCCGCGCAGGTGGCCCAGGTATCGCGGCTGATGCTGCAAGCCATGGATGAAGCGCGGGTACGCCTGGAAAAAAGCCGCAAAGGCGAGGAGGGCGCTGGCCAGGAGCGCATCGCCCAAACGGTCGAGGCTGCCAGCCTGGTTGGCCATCTACAGGGTGCGGTGGCTGATGCCGGCTACCAGAGCGTACTGGGTGAAGTGGCCGGGCACATTGGCAGTTTTTCGGAAAAGCTCAACGAATATACCGACCAGCTGGCCCGTGAGCAGGGGTTGAAGGCCCAGTTGCAAGCCAGTGCCGAGCAGGTGACCGGGCGGGTCGACCAGGCCTATCTGGGGCAGGAGCAGGCCTTGCAGGGCGAGCTGCAGCGCAATGCCGTGGCCATCGGCCTGGCCACCTTGCTGGCGCTGCTGGTCGGTGTGCTCGCGGCCTGGCTGATCACCCGTGCAGTGGTGGGCCCACTCAAGCACGTCATTGCCCGCGCCCGGCGCATTGCAGCCGGCGAGCTGGCGTTTGACGCCCAGGCGCCGCGCGGTGACGAAGTGGGGCAACTGATGCAGGCCATGCAACAGATGGCGGCGGGGCTTTCGGGCATTGTCAGCGGCTTGCAGCAGGGCATCGAGCAACTGGCCGGCAATGCCCAGGCGTTGTCTGCTGTCACCGAGCAGACCAACCGCGAGGTGGGTAGCCAGAAGGAGGAAACAGAGCAGGTCGCCACTGCCATGCAGCAGATGACGGCCACCGTGCACGATGTGGCGCGCAATGCTGAAGAAGCAGCGCAGGCGGCCCAGGCGGCTGATGACAAGGTCGGGTCAGGCCAGCAGGTGGTGCGCCAGAGCATGCAGCGCATCGAGCAACTGGTGGCGGCGGCCGAAACCGCCAGCGCCGGTATCGACAGCCTCAGTGCCGAAATCCACACCATTGGCAATGTGCTGGAAGTGATCAAGAGCGTGGCCGAGCAGACCAACCTGCTGGCGCTGAACGCGGCCATCGAAGCCGCCCGCGCGGGTGAGCAGGGGCGCGGTTTTGCCGTGGTGGCCGATGAGGTGCGGGCGTTGGCGCGGCGTACCCGGCAGTCTACCGAGCAGATCGAGACCTTGGTCGCCAGCTTGCGTGGTAACGCGCAGCAATCGGTGGCGCAGATCCGTGGCAGTACCGAGCTGGTGCGCCTGGCGGTGGCTGATGCGCTGCAGACCGAGAGTGCGCTGGGCAGTATTGCGGCGGCGGTGTCGTTGATTCAACAGATGAACCAGCAGATTGCGGCGGCGGCCGAGCAGCAGAGTTCGGTGGCGGAAGAGATCAGCCGCAGTGTCACGCAGATTCGTGGTAGTGCCGACCAGGCGGCGTTGGCGATGCAGGACAATGCCCGGTCCAGTGTGGAACTGGCGCAGTTGGGCATCGACCTGAAGGGCATGGTGGGGCATTTCAGGCTGTAGTTTGGTCTGGCTGTTGTGGTGCCTGTACCGGCCCTTTCGCGGGCTCGCCCGCTCCCACAGGTATAGCGCTGTTCTCAGGTCCAGTGATATTCCTGTGGGAGCGGGCGAGCCCGCGAAGAGGCCGGTACAGGCAACAACTCCCCTCAAGCCTTGCGCGGGTTGAGGATCAACAAGGCCAAAACCCCCGCCACAATCCCCCAGAACGCCGAGCCAATCGAGAACAAGGTCAGCCCCGAAGCCGTCACCATGAAGGTAATCACCGCCGCTTCCCGCTCACGCGCCTCGCTCATGGCCACGGTCAGCCCGTTCATGATCGAACCAAACAGCGCCAGTGCGGCAATCGACAGCACCAGCTCTTTCGGCAAGGCCGCAAACAACGCCGCCAAAGTCGCGCCGAACACCCCGGCAATGCCGTAGAAAATCCCGCACCACACCGCGGCGGTGTAGCGCTTGGCAGGGTCTTCGTGGGCATGCGGCCCGGTGCAGATCGCCGCGCTGATCGCCGCCAGGTTGACCCCGTGCGAACCGAAAGGCGCCAGCAGCAGCGAGGCAAAGCCGGTGGCCGAAATCAGCGGCGAGGCCGGCACCTGGTAGCCGTCGGCACGCAGCACCGCCACGCCGGGCATGTTCTGCGAGGTCATCGCCACCACAAACAGCGGTATGCCAATGCTGATGGTGGCCGCCAGCGAGAAGCTTGGTGTGGTCCACACCGGTTTGGCCACTTCCAGGTGGAAGCCGCTGAAGTCCAGCAGGCCCAAGGCGCCAGACAATGCAGTGCCTACCAGCAGTGCAGCCAGCACGCAGTAACGCGGCGACAGGCGCTTGACCAGCAGGTAACTGAAGAACATGCCCAGCACCAGCAGTGTGCGGTGCTGCGCGGCAACGAAAATTTCGCTGCCGATCTTGAACAGGATGCCCGCCAGCAGCGCCGACGCCAGCGAAGCCGGAATGCGTTTGACCAGGCGCTCAAAGCTGCCCGTCAGGCCGCAGATGAGCACCAGCACCGCACAGGTGATGTAGGCACCAATGGCCTCGCCATAGCTCACCCCGCCCAGGCTTGTGATCAGCAAGGCCGCGCCGGGGGTGGACCAGGCGATGGTGATCGGGGTGCGGTAGCGCAGCGACAGGCCGATGCTGCAAACCGCCATGCCGATCGACAGTGCCCAGATCCACGACGATATCTGCGCGTTGGTCAACCCGGCCGCCTGGCCGGCCTGGAACATCAGCACCAGCGAACTGGTATAGCCGGTGAGCATGGCGATAAAGCCGGCGACCACCGCCGACGGGGAGCTGTCTGCCAGGGGCCGCAGGCGTGCGGAAGTGGCATTGGTCATGAACAAAGTCCTTGTAAAGGTGTAAGCAGTTTTTTCAGACTACAGCGCGCAAGGTTGATCCTTGCCATACAGCGGCCATTGCTTTTAGCCGTACAGTCGCCAACTATTGGGCACAAATGCAAAACTGCTTGGAAGGGGAGGGGCAATGTACAAGGTCTATGGCGACTACCAGTCGGGCAACTGCTACAAGGTCAAGCTGATGTTGAGCCTGCTGGGCCATCCGTATGAATGGCACCCGGTGGATATCCTCAAGGGCGAGACCGAAACACCCGAGTTCCTGGCGATGAACCCCAACGGCAAGGTGCCGGTGCTGGAGCTGGAAGACGGCAGCTACCTGTGGGAGTCCAATGCCATTCTCAACTTCCTGGCCGATGGCAGCGCATTCCTGCCCAGCGAACCGCGCCTGCGCACCCAGGTGTTGCAGTGGCAGTTCTTCGAACAGTACAGCCATGAGCCATATATTGCCGTGGCGCGGTTCATCCAGTTTTACCTGGGGCTGCCGGACGAGCGCGTGGAGGAGTACCGCAAGCTGCACAAGGGTGGCTACAAGGCGCTGAAGGTGATGGAGCGCCAGTTGCAGATGACGCCATACCTGGTGGGTGAGCAGTACTCGATTGCCGATGTGGCGCTGTATGCCTACACCCATGTGGCGCAGCAGGGCGGGTTTGACCTGGCTGACTACCCGGCAGTAAGGGCCTGGCTGGAGCGCGTTAGCAGCCACCCGCGGCATGTGCCGATGGTGGGCTGATATTCAACCTGCACCGGCCTCTTCGCGGGCGCGCCCGCTCCCACAGGTAAACCACAGTCTTCAGCCTTGTGGTAATCCTGTGGGAGCGGGCATGCCCGCGAAAGGGCCGGCACTGGTTGTCAAAAAACTTCAGGCCGACGCAAACCGCTCATCCAGGTAAGCAATGATGGCCTTGGACTCATACATCCAGGTCACCTTGCCACCTTCCTCGATGCGCAGGCACGGCACTTTCACTCGGCCGCCACCTTCTTCCAGGGCCTTGCGGTGCACCGGGTCGTTCTTGGCATCGCGCAGCGCCACCGGCACGTTCAACCGGTGCAGGGTGCGGCGGGTCTTGACGCAGAACGGGCAGGCATGGAATTGGTACAGCGCCAGGCCCTTGGCCGCTTGTTCGACGCGGGCCTGGGCGGCGGCGTCGCGCTTGCGCTTGGCCGGGCGGCTGATCCAGTCACCGAACACGATGAGCTGGCCGAGGCCAACCCGCAGGGCTTTGACGATCATGGGCAACTCCTGGAATGAAAAAGCCGACCCTGCAGGGTCGGCTTGGGGTCAGCAGCCAATCATTTGATCAGGCTGAGGAACTCGCTACGGGTGGCGGCGTTTTCGCGGAATTCGCCCAACATCACCGAGGTGATCATGGTCGAGTTCTGCTTCTCGACACCGCGCATCATCATGCACATGTGCTTGGCTTCGACCACCACGGCCACGCCCGCGGCACCGGTAACCTGCTGCACGGCTTCGGCGATCTGGCGGCTGAGGTTTTCCTGGATCTGCAGGCGGCGGGCGTACATGTCGACGATACGCGCGACCTTGGACAGGCCCAGTACCTTGCCCTTGGGCAGGTAGGCAACGTGTGCCTTGCCGATGAACGGCAGCATGTGGTGTTCGCACATCGAATACAGCTCGATGTCCCGGACCAGCACCATTTCGCTGTTGTCAGAGCTGAACAACGCGTTGTTGGTGACTTCTTCCAGGGTTTGCTCATAACCGCGGCAAAGGTATTTCATCGCCTTTGCTGCCCGCTTGGGCGTGTCGAGCAGGCCCTCACGGGAGACGTCCTCGCCAATCTGGCTGAGGATCTCGGTGTAGTTCTGTTCCAGGGACATGGATCTACCTGTGGGAAAAATCGCAAAAACGAAGGGTACGGCGGTGCGGGCGGCGCTGCAAGCGCGGCGTTACTCGTCGCGGCCTTCGAGCATGGTTCGCTTGAGCATGACATACACGGCACCGGTGCCACCGTGGCGGGCGCTGCACGAGGCAAAACCCAGCACCTGAGGGTGCTGGCGCAGCCAGGTGTTGACGTGGCTCTTGATCATCGGGCGCTTGCCGTCCAGGCGCGCGGCCTTGCCGTGGGTCACCCGCACGCAGCGCACCTCCAGCCGGGTGGCTTCGGCGATGAAGTCCCACAGGGTTTCGCGGGCCTTTTCCACGCTCATGCCGTGCAGGTCGAGGCTGCCTTCGAACGGAATCTGCCCCAGCTTCAGCTTGCGCAGCTGGCCTTCCTGCACACCGTCGCGGCGCCACATCAGTTCGTCTTCGGCGCCAACGTCGATAACGAATTGATCGGACATGCCGTCGATCACCAGGGCCTTGTCGCTACGCACGGTCGCTGCCTGGCGCAGGCCAGCCAGCTTCTGGCGGTCGGCCTTGGGCTTGCCGACGTCGGCACGGTCGTGGCGAATTTGCTTTACGCCGCGCACTTCAGCCTTGAACAGGGAAAAATCGTCGTCTTGCATGATGCCTCCACATGGGCGGCGTAGTTTACGCGAGTGTGGGGCGGTGTGCAGCCTGTGCCGGCCTCTTCGCGGGCACGCCCGCTCCCACAGGTACCCTGCTGCCCTCAGGCCCTGTGATATCCCTGTGGGAGCGGGCGTGCCCGCGAAAGGGCCAGTGCAGGCGATACAGCACTATCAGTCATGCTTTTTCATCAGGTGCGGCGACAGGTTCAACTCGCGCCCGCGACGCAAGCGAATCCGGCTGCGTCGCCAAAACCGCACACCCAGCCACAGCAGCAGCAAGCCAGCCCCGGCAAGGATGCTGGACAGTGGCTTATTGGTGTTGAGTTCTTGCAAGGCAGGGTAGTTGCCCAGCAGGCCGGCAACGCCTGCCATGGCCAGCAACACGCCCAGGGTCGCCAGCAGGGCCGACAGGCCGGCCGCCAGGCGGGCGCCCCAGTTACGCGGTTGGCGCGGGCGCAGGCGCTTGGCGTCGAAACTGCCTTTAAGCTTCATTCCGCTCTCCTCTGTGGATATCCGGAATTCGACCTGCTGCCGCCCATCGGGTTCCGCCCTGCTGCCGGGCGGTCGCGCCCGGTCGCTCAGATCAGGCTGGCGGTGGGGGCCACGCAAGCGAAGTTGTCGGCCATCACGGCCATTTCGCACTGGTGGATCTGCGCGGCCGGGATGACACCATCCTTGAAGGCCAGGTCGCGGGTCGCCGAGGCGTCTTCCACCAGGGTGCAACGGTAACCATAGTCCTTGGCGCGGCGCACGGTGGTGCTGACGCTGGAGTGGCTCATGAAACCGCAGACAATCAGGTCCAGATGGCCCAGCGCCTGAAGGGTTTCGTGCAGCTGGGTGTTCTTGAAGGCGTTGGGCATGCGCTTTTCAATGACGATTTCGCCTTCCTGCGGCTCGAGCCCCGGGATGAACTGGCCAGCCGGGCCCTGTGGGTCGAAGCGGCCACCGACAGTGCCCAGGTGGCGAACATGGATGATCGGGCGGCCGCTTTTGCGTGCAGCGTCGAGCAACCGGGCGATGTTGGCCACGGCCTCGTCCATGCCCGACAGCTGCAGGGGCCCACTGAGGTACTCCTTTTGCGCATCGATGATGATCAGGCTGGCGTGGCTCAGCTTGGCCGGCGGGTAATCGCGGCCAGTGAGGCGGAACATCGTGGTTGGAACGGACATCAAGGGCTCCTTCGATAGGGCTTTTGTATACCTATTGTCCCCTGCCTTGGCGCCAATGGGAATGGTTGACAACGCAAGCAGCGTGATTACTGGCCTGAGGCTAGCCATTGGGCAAGGCAAACAAACAAATGTGCGGGTGGGGCTGTTAGACTTTTGTCCGGTCTTAATCAGGAGTACCCCGTGATCACATCCCGCCTGCGCACGCTGCGCGACTACATCCGCTGGGCGGTCAGCCGCTTCCACGAGCACGACCTGTTCTTCGGCCACGGTGCCGACAATGCCTGGGACGAAGCCCGCCTGCTGGTACTGGGTGCCGTGCACCTGCCGTGGGAGGTTGCCGACAGCTACCTGGACTGCATGCTCGAGGACGACGAGCGGGTACGCCTGCAGCACCTGCTCAAGCGCCGTATCGAAGAGCGCGTGCCGGCCGCCTACCTGCTGGGCGAGGCGTGGTTCTGCGGCATGTCGTTCATCGTTGACGAGCGGGTGCTGGTGCCGCGTTCACCGATTGGCGAACTGATCGAAAAACGTTTCGAGCCGTGGTTGGCCAGCGAGCCGGCGCGCATTCTCGACCTGTGCACCGGCTCGGGCTGCATCGGCATCGTCGCCGCCGACGTGTTCCCCGAGGCCGAGGTAGTACTGGCCGACCTGTCGTTCCAGGCCCTTGAGGTGGCCAACCAGAATATCGAACGCCATGGCCTGGACGGCCGCGTGTATACCGTGCAGGGCGATGGCTTTGGCGGTTTGCCGGGGCAGCGTTTCGACCTGATCCTGTCCAACCCGCCGTATGTCGATGCCGAAGACTTCGACGACATGCCGGCCGAGTACCACCACGAGCCTGAGCTGGGCCTGGCCTGTGGCAACGACGGCCTGGACCTGGTGCGGCGCATGCTGGCCGAAGCGGCCGACCACCTCACCGACAAAGGCTTGCTGATTGTTGAAGTGGGCAACAGCCAGGTGCACGTCGAGGCGCTGTACCCCGAGGTGGACTTTGCCTGGCTGGAATTCGAGCGTGGCGGGCATGGCGTGTTCATGCTCACAGCCGAGCAGTGCCGCCAGCACCAGGAACTGTTCAAGGCCCGGGTCTGAGCCATCGGGGCTGCTTTGCAGCCCATTCGCGGGCACGCCCGCTCCCACAGGGATATCACCGGTCCTTGTGGGAGCGGGCGTGCCCGCGAAGCAGGCAACGCGGTCTCAGCGGGTGGCAATCCAGATCAGCAACCCCGCCTGGAACACCGCAAACGCTACCAGGCAGGTAATGGTAAAACGCAACCCGCCATCTTCGCGCTGGTACTTGGCCACCCGCTCATCGCGCTCGCGCAGTTGCGCTTCCTTCTCCTGCAACTGCTGATCGGCCTGCTGCAACAGGTTGGCCGCATCCAGAATCTCCACCCGCTGCAGGCGCTCACTGCTCCAGGCCGCCTTGAGCTGGCCCACCGTCATGTCCACGGTGCGCCCCTTCAGGTGCTGGCTATCCTCGTACTCCACTTCGATACCCACCCCGCGCAAGCAGTGGTCGCGGCGCAGGCGCGACTCTTCGCTCAGTGCATCCTTGCTCGGCAGCGGCATGCCCTCTACCCGGTAGTGCGACCACTTGCGCTGCAGCCACTGCACGGCCTGGGCCAGCATGAAGCGGCCGATGCCGCGGTTCACCGGCTCCAGTTGCAGGCCGTGCTCATTGCCAATGCGCACCAGGCGTTGGTCATGGTCAACGCGGATGTCCAGGCGGTTCTGTTCCTTGTGCACTTTTTGCCCGGGTAGCTGGATCTCCATGCGCAACAGGCTCTGGGCCTTGTCATGGCGCTCGGCATGGCCGAACTGCACAAAGCGCAGCGGCCGGGCGCCGGTGCTGCGGTCGGTGGGCTGGGCGGCCAGGCGCAGCAGCTGGAAGTGTTCGACGGCAAGGTCGGCCCAGGGCAGGGCGGCGCTTGGCTGGGGGTCTTCGGCCGGCTCTACGGCGGCGGGGGCGGTCGTCATCAGGGCTTGTCCTCGGCTATGCCTGCTGTATCGGCAGGCTTGCCGCGGACCTGAGCCCGTTTCGCTTACGCCGAGGGCAAATGCTGGATGAACGTCACAATTTGCTCACCCAGCTCGCGCGCCAGCGGCAGCTCGGGGTTGAGGTAGCTGTCGCGCTGCTGGCTCATGCCTTTCGGGCTGATGCGCAGCATGTGGTTCATGCCGTCGATCAACACCAGTTGTGCGTCCGGCTTGGCTGCTTTCAGCCGTTCGGCATCATTCACGTCCACCTGCACGTCGTTGCGCCCCTGCACGATCAAGGCTGGCATGGGCAGGCGGGCAAAGGCCGCTGCCGGGTTTTGCCGGAACAGTGAAATCAGGTACGGCTGCACGCTGGGGCGGAACACCTGGCGCAGCGGTGCCGGTACCTCCAGGCTGGTTTGCCCGGCTTGCAGGCGATCGAGCAGGGCGCTGCCACCGGCCAGTTGCGCTGGCGGCAGGCGCTGGGCCAGTTGTTCGCGCAGCACCTCGGCCAGCGGCCTGCCGCTGCCGGCAAGGGTGATGACCGCACTGGCACCGGCCTGCTCGGCGGCCAGGCTGGCGATCAGCGCGCCCTCGCTGTGGCCGATGAGAATCAACGGACCGAAGCGCGGGTCGGCCTTGAGCTTGTGGCTCCAGGCGACCACGTCTGCCACGTAGCGATCCACGCTGAGGTCTCGCTCGTCGGGCGTCGCCGGCTGGCTGGCGGCTACCCCGCGCTTGTCGTAGCGCACGCTGGCGATGTGCTCGTTGGCCAGCAACAGGGCCAGGCGCTTGAGGTTGTCGACCCGGCCCGTCGCCGGGTTGTTGCCGTCACGGTCGGTGGGCCCGGAGCCGGCGATTATCAGCACCACCGGCGGTGGGGTGGCCTGTTGCGGCAATAGCAGGCTGCCGTGCAGCACGCCCTGGCCGGTGTCCAGGTCGATGGGGCGTTGCAGCACGGTGGGGGCGGCGGCCTGGGCCAGGCTGGTGCACAGCAGGAAGAGCAAGGCGACGAAGCGCGACATCATGCGGTACTACAGTGGGGAGATGGTGTTTTGACCCAATGTTTTCGGGAAGGTTCTCGGGGGCGCATGGCAGGTTCGGCCCTTTCGCGGGCATGCCCGCTCCCACAGCTATTCCACAGTGTTCGGGGCTGTGGGAGCGGGCGTGCCCGCGAAGAGGCCAGCACAGGCGATCAAACCATCTGTATACTGCCGCTTTCGTCCATTTCAGGCAGATCTCGCGGAGCGTCCATGTCCGGCAATACCTACGGCAAGCTGTTCACTGTCACCACCGCTGGCGAAAGCCATGGCCCGGCGTTGGTCGCCATTGTCGATGGATGCCCACCGGGCCTGGAAATTTCCCTGGCCGACCTGCAGCACGACCTCGACCGGCGCAAGCCCGGCACCAGCCGGCACACCACCCAGCGCCAGGAAGCCGACGAAGTGGAAATCCTCTCCGGCGTATTCGAAGGCCGCACCACCGGCTGCTCGATCGGCCTGCTGATCCGCAACACCGACCAGAAGTCCAAGGACTATTCGGCCATCAAGGACCTGTTCCGCCCTGCCCACGCCGATTACACCTACCACCACAAGTACGGTATCCGCGACTACCGCGGCGGTGGCCGCAGCTCGGCCCGCGAAACGGCCATGCGCGTGGCTGCCGGCGCCATCGCCAAGAAGTACCTGGCCACCCAGGGCATTACCGTGCGTGGCTACATGAGCCAGTTGGGCCCGATCGAAATCCCGTTCAAGACCTGGGAATCGGTAGAGCAGAATGCCTTCTTCAGCCCCGACCCGGGCAAGGTGCCGGAGCTTGAGGCCTACATGGACCAGCTGCGCCGTGACCAGGACTCGGTGGGCGCCAAGATCACCGTGGTGGCCGAGGGTGTGATGCCGGGCCTGGGCGAGCCGATCTTCGACCGCCTGGATGCCGAACTGGCCCACGCGCTGATGAGCATCAACGCAGTCAAGGGCGTGGAAATCGGCGCCGGCTTTGCCAGCGTGGCCCAGCGCGGCACCGAGCACCGTGACGAGCTGACCCCGCAAGGTTTCTTCAGCAACAACGCTGGCGGCATCCTCGGCGGCATTTCCTCGGGCCAGCCGATTGTTGCCCACCTGGCATTGAAGCCGACCTCCAGCATTACCACCCCGGGCCGCTCGATCGACATCGACGGCAACCCGGTGGACGTTATCACCAAGGGCCGCCACGACCCGTGCGTGGGCATCCGCGCCACGCCGATCGCCGAGGCGATGATGGCCATCGCGCTGATGGACCACCTGCTGCGCCACCGCGCGCAGAATGCTGATGTGCAAGTGAATACCCCGGTGCTGGGCCAGCTCTGATTCACCCGTGCCGGCCTCTTCGCGGGCTTGCCCGCTCCCACAGGTAATGCGCTGCCCTCGGGGCCAGTGATATTCCTGTGGGAGCGGGCAAGCCCGCGAAGAGGCCGGCCCAGGTCCCCACAAGGCCACCCCATGCAACCCATCCCCTACTGGCGCCTGTCCAGCTTCTACCTGTTCTACTTCGCCTTGCTCGGCTCCACCGCCCCCTTCCTGGCGCTGTACTTCGATCACTTGGGTTTCTCCCCGGCGCGCATTGGCGAGCTGGTGGCCATCCCCATGCTGATGCGCTGCGTCGCCCCCAACCTGTGGGGCTGGCTGGGCGACCGCACCGGGCAACGCTTGCTGATCGTGCGCCTGGGGGCACTGTGCACCCTGGCCACCTTCGCCCTGATCTTCTTCGGCAATAGCTACGCCTGGCTGGCGCTGGTGATGGCCCTGCATGCGTTCTTCTGGCATGCGGTGCTGCCGCAGTTCGAGGTCATCACCCTGGCTCACCTGCACGGGCAAACATCGCGCTACAGCCAGGTGCGCCTGTGGGGCTCGATCGGCTTCATCCTCACCGTGGTCGGCTTGGGCCGCCTGTTCGAATGGCTGAGCCTGGACATCTACCCGGTGGCGCTGGTCACCATCATGGCCGGCATCGTTGCCGCCAGCCTGTGGGTGCCCAACGCACAACCAGCGGAGCAGGGCGAGCGTAGCGGCGCGGGTGGCTTCCTGCAGCAGCTGCGGGCCCCCGGGGTGATCGCGTTCTATGCCTGTGTGGCGCTGATGCAGCTCAGCCATGGGCCGTATTACACCTTCCTTACCCTGCACCTCGAGCACCTGGGTTACAGCCGCGGTGCCATTGGCCTGCTGTGGGCGCTGGGCGTGGTGGCCGAAGTGCTGATGTTCATGGTCATGAGCCGCCTGTTTGCCCGTTTCAGTGTGCAGCGCGTGTTACTGGTGAGCTTCCTGCTGGCGGCCTTGCGCTGGCTGTTGCTGGGCAACCTGGCGGGTGAGCCTGGCGTACTGATCTTCGCCCAGTTGCTGCACGCGGCCACCTTTGGTTGCTTCCACGCCGCCAGCATCGCCTTCGTGCAGGCCAGCTTCGGTGCCCGCCAGCAGGGCCAGGGGCAGGCGTTGTATGCGGCGCTGTCGGGCACCGGTGGTGCCTTGGGGGCGTTGTACTCGGGCTACAGCTGGAAACTGCTGGGGCCCACCTTCACCTTTGGTATGGCCAGTGCCGCAGCCTTGGCCGCAGCCGTTATCATTGCCCTTTGTTCGCAACCGACCAGGACCCGCCCCTGATGAGCATTCTCAGTGTTTTCCACCCCTCCAGCCCGGAACTGCCGAACAAGGTGCTGACCCACCACGACGATATCGCGGCCACTCTGGCCGAGCAGGGCGTGCGTTTTGTGCACACCGACACCGGCCTGAGCGTGCGCCCGGGCACGGCCCAGGAGCAGGTGCTGGAGACGTGCCGTGAATACCTTGATCAGCTGATGACCTCACACGGCAGCAAAGCCTTCGTGTTGTTGAACCGTGAGGGTGACGACCCGGTGCAGGCCGATGTGCGCGATGAGCATGTGCATGACGCCGACGAGGTGTTTGCCGTGGTCAGCGGGCGGGCTCAGGTTGGGCTGCGTTTGGGCGACTGGGTGTTTTCGTTGCTGTGCGAGAAGGGTGACCGGCTGGTGCTGCCGGCGGGGACGCGGCGCTGGGTTGAGTTGGGGGACAAGCCGTTTTGCCTGGCGTTGCGCTTGTATGGCAGCGAGCAGGGTGTGCAGGCGCGGTTTACCGGGGATGTGACTGCGCGGGCGTTTCTGGGGATCGACGAGCTGTAATGCCTGTGCCGGCCTCTTCGCGGGCTCGCCCGCTCCCACAGGGTTATCACTGTCCGGGAGGGCAGCGCTGAACCTGTGGGAGCGGGCGTGCCCGCGAAGGGGCCAGATCAGGCAACATCAAACTCAACGATAAGTCGGCAGGGCAAAGCGCTGCTGGCTCTGCAACATCGAAATCACAGGCAATTCACTGGCCTGTTCAGCCAGGTCCCGGCGAATGGCGCTGATCGCCCAGGACAGCTGCTCGGCACTGTGCAGTTGCCCATAGGTGAGCACCCGGCGGGTAACCTTGCCATCCGCTGCGCGCAGGGTCAGCAACACACCACCGTCAGGGCGGGCCTGGGTTTTCACCTGGTAAGCAGAAAATACCGAGACGAACTTTTGCTGGATGAGGTCCATATCAACTCCTGGCTGTTGTGTGGCAGACATGAGTAGATATTTGCAGCGACCGTGCCAGAACACGAAATCAGGAAAAACCCAGTAAATACAGGCTTTTAGGGAGGTTTTGCAGAAGCGCTGTCGTGCAGTCTGCATGGTCATGCATTTTGCACAGTGCATTTTGCACGGCTCAGTCGTTGCCTATCGGCCCCATAGAAACTGAACCTTTGACCGCACTGGCCTGCCTGACAAAAAATTAGGCAATCATTTCTGCCAGGAGGTTCCAATGACTCGCCAAGCCGCCCCCGCCACCATGACCGACGACGAAACCGCCGCATTCGCCGAGCAGGTTTTCGAACGTGCCCGCCAGGGCGATGCCGAAATGCTCGAGCGCCTGCTTGGCAGCGGCCTGCCGGCCAACCTGCGCAATCACAAGGGCGACACGCTGCTGATGCTGGCGAGTTACCACGGCCACCACGATGCAGTACGCGTGCTGCTGGCCAACGGCGCCGACCCGCTGATCGCCAACGACAATGGCCAGCTGCCCATTGCCGGGGCCGCATTCAAGGGCGACCTGGCAATGATCCGCCTGCTGCTGGAGCATGGCGTGCCGGTTGATGCTGCCGCACAGGACGGGCGCACCGCACTGATGCTGGCGGCCATGTTCAACCGCGGCGAAATCCTCGACTTCCTGTTGGCCCAGGGGGCCGACGCGGCGCGCCAGGACGCCCGTGGTGCGACTGCGCTGATGGCGGCACAAACCATGGGTGCAGTGGACGCCGCTGCACGCCTGCAAACGCTGGTCGGTTAACCGCAAGGGGGCATTTGCGGCTATCCTTGGCGACTTTTTACCCGTCGCAGGCCCCTTTCATGAAAACTCAGTTGCTCGAATTCATCAGCCTCATTGGCGCCGGCTGCATGCGCGAGGCCGATATCGAGCGCATCGCCGACGAGGCCGCCCAGGCCTATGCCGACCCGGCTGCCTTCCTTGCCGCCAACCCTGATATCAACTACGACGACACCTTCCCGATGCCGCTGGGTGAATGGGTGGTGCTGGGCAGCCTGCCGGACACCGTGGTGTTCCAGGCCGACAGCTACCAGGACCTTTTCCAGCTGATCAGCGACTCGTTCGACAACAGCGTGCCGTTCACCCTCAAGCCCAAGCAGCTGGCGCGCACCAAGCCACTGACCGCGCTCAACCGCATTCAGGTGCAAATGGGGGCCTTGAACAAAGAGGCCGGGGGTTATGTGCTGCTGAACTTCAGCCAGTTGCTGGATGACGAGTTGCAGATGGTGATGGTGGGGCAGAACGACCTGGCGCGGGTGCTGGAGTTGGGGGCTGAGGTGGGCATCAAGGTTGAGCCGGCGCTGGAAGCCCTGAAGGTCGCCGTCCACATTTGAGTTCACCTATCGCTTCTTCGCGGGCTTGCCCGCTCCCACAGGAACGCCACTGCCCTCAGGCCCAGTGATGTACCTGTGGGAGCGGGCGAGCCCGCGAAGAGGCCAGTACAGGCAACCTGAGTCTTCAGCCCAGCGCGGTATCCAGAAACATCATTACCGCAAACCCACCCATCAACCCCAGGGTCGCCGCCGTCTGGTGCCCATTACGGTGGGTTTCGGGTATCACCTCGTGGCTGACCACAAAGATCATCGCCCCTGCCGCGAGCCCCATGCTGATCGGGTAGGCGAGGGCAAAGCCGGTCGAAATCCCCAGCCCGATCACCGCTCCCAGCGGTTCCATCAGCCCTGAGCCAATTGCCACCAATGCAGCCTTAAGGCTGGACAGCCCGGTGGCGCGCAAGGCCAGCGCCACCGCCAGCCCTTCAGGGATGTCCTGGATGGCGATGGCGCTGGTCAACGGCAGGCCGATGTTCATGTCGCCGTTGGCAAAGCTCACACCAATCGCCATGCCTTCCGGGAGGTTGTGCAGGGTAATCGCCAGCACGAACAACCACACCCGGCTGATGCGCTCGGCCTCGGGGCCGCAGGGGCCGGTGCTTTCGTGTTCGTGCGGGGTAAAACGGTCCAGGCCCAGCATCAACAGCACACCCAGGCCCATGCCCAGCACCACGGTAAACGCCGCAGCCGGGCCGTTGCCGGTGATTTCGCGGGCGGCATCCAGGCCCGGCAGAATCAGCGAAAACGAACTGGCGGCCAACATCATGCCGGCGGCAAAACCCAGCATCACGTCCTGGGTGCGTGCGCTGACATCACGCAGCACCACCGCCAGCACCGCACCCAGTGCAGTAGCGCCAAAACCGGACAAGCCACCGAGCACGGCCAGGTGCAGGTTATCGGCATGGTCGCCGTTCACCGCGTTCCAGAAGCTGGCGGCCAGCAGCACGATAACTGCCAGCAGGCTCAACCCCAGGCCGGCGCTGAGCCAGGGGGTGTTCACGACTTGCTGGCGCCAGGCCTGCAGCATTGAGGGTGGAGCGGCACTTTGGCTGTGGGCGGGGGGCATGCGAACCTCGAATCTGTGAATACTGGCAGTCTACTCAGGGACCTGTGCCAACGGCCAAGGATTCCCTTCTATCGCTCTGATAGCTGACTATGCTGTGCAGCAAAGCCTTTGGACAGGAGTTTTGGCATGGGGTCGACATTCAACAGCCTGGTGGGGCTGATCATTCTGGCGCTGGATATCTGGGCCATCCTCAATGTGATCAAAAGTGGCAGCGAGGTGGGTATCAAGGTGTTGTGGATACTGCTGATTGCCTTGCTGCCGGTGGTGGGGCTGGTGATCTGGGCGATTGCCGGGCCGCGGGGGAATGTGCGGATCTGAACGCCTGTGCCGGCCTCTTCGCGGGCTTGCCCGCTCCCACAGGTTAAGCACAACGCCAGGGCCTGTGGTAATCCTGTGGGAGCGGGCAAGCCCGCGAAGAGGCCGGCACAGACAAAACCCGCAACACCCCCGTGACAAAATTTTCACATTGGTTTAAACAGAATCCGCTCCCGCACAATGCTGCGTTGGTCTAGCGCCAGCGCCTCTTCGCAAACCGCAATCCTAGGACCTTCCCATTCATGGCTAACACGGACGCCTTGAAGCAACAGGGCGCGCGAACGTCGTTTTCGCCAACCCTGAAATCCCACCTGGCCTACACGCTGCTCAGCGGCCTGGTGATCATGCTGATGCTCAGCCTGGTGCGCCTGGCGCTGCTGGTCTACAACAGCGACATGGTCGGCGATACGCCGTATTCCACCGTTGCCGAAGGCTTCCTGAACGGTTTGCGCTTCGACCTGCGCGTTGTGGTCTACCTCAGCATTCCGCTGCTGCTGGCAATTCTCAGCCCCTGGGCCATGGCCCGGCGTGGCGTGTTCCGCTTCTGGCTGACCCTCACCTCAAGCGTGGTGATGTTCCTCGGCCTGATGGAAATGGACTTCTACCGCGAGTTCCACCAGCGCCTCAACGGCCTGGTGTTCCAGTACATCAAGGAAGACCCGAAAACCGTCATGAGCATGCTCTGGTACGGCTTCCCGGTGGTGCGCTACCTGCTGGCCTGGGCCTTCGGCACCTGGCTGCTGAGCCTGCTGTTCAAAGGCATCGACCGCATCACCCGGGGTGAGGGCGTGCAGCGCGTTGCGCCGTGGTACAACCGCCTGGCGGTGTTCATGGTCATTCTGCTGGTGGCGGTGGTCGCCGCCCGCGGCACCCTGCGCCAAGGCCCGCCGATGCGCTGGGGCGATGCCTTCACCACCGATTCCAACTTCGTCAACCAGTTGGGCCTTAACGGCACCCTGACCCTGATCGACGCCGCCAAGAGCCGCTTCGGCGAGGACCGCGCCAACATCTGGAAGCCGGTACTGGAGCAGAACGTGGCCACGCAAAGCGTGCGTGAACAGCTGCTCACGGCCAACGACACCCTGGTCGACGCCGACGAGGCAGCTATCCGCCGCGACTTCGTGCCGCCGGCAGAGGGCACCCTGCCGATCAAGAACGTGGTGGTGATCCTGATGGAGAGCTTCGCCGGCCACTCGGTAGGCGCGCTGGGCAGCCCCAACAACATTACCCCGTACTTCGACAAGCTGGCCAAAGAAGGCCTGCTGTTCGACCGCTTCTTCTCCAACGGCACCCATACCCACCAGGGCATGTTCGCCACCATGGCCTGCTTCCCCAACCTGCCAGGTTTCGAATACCTGATGCAGACCCCGGAAGGCGGCCACAAACTGTCTGGCTTGCCAGCCCTGCTCAGCGCCCGCGACTACGACGATGTGTACGTCTACAACGGTGACTTTGCCTGGGACAACCAGTCCGGGTTCTTCGGCAACCAGGGCATGACCACCTTCATCGGCCGCAACGACTTCGTCAACCCGGTGTTCTCCGACCCGACCTGGGGCGTGTCCGACCAGGACATGTTCGACCGCGGCAATGAGGAACTGGCCAAGCACGACGGCAAGAAGCCGATCTACGCGCTGCTGCAGACGCTGTCCAACCACACCCCGTACGCGCTGCCGAAGGACCTGCCGGTCGAGAAGGTTACTGGCCAGGGTCGCCTGGACGAGCACCTGACAGCCATGCGTTATTCGGACTGGGCGCTGGGCCAGTTCTTCGAGAAGGCACGTAAAGAGCCGTACTTCAAGGAAACCCTGTTCGTCATCGTCGGCGACCATGGCTTTGGCAACCACCAGCAGGTCACCGAACTGGACCTGGGTCGTTTCAATGTGCCGTTGCTGCTGATTGCCCCGGGCATTCAGGAGAAGTTTGGTGCGGTGAACCACACCGTGGGTACCCAGGTTGATATCGTGCCGACCATCATGGGCCGCCTGGGTGGCCAGACCCGTCACCAGTGCTGGGGCCGCGACCTGCTCAACCTGCCTGAGGGCGACCAGGGCGTGGGCATGATCAAGCCGTCGGGCAGTGAGCAGATCGTTGGCCTGGTACAGGGTGATCGCATCCTGATCGAGTCCAAGGACATGAGCCCGCGCATGTACCGCTATCAGCTGGGCAGCGAGTTCAAGGCCGAGCTGATCGAAAGCCCGGACCAGCCGGAAATGCTCAAGAAGCTGGAAGCGTATATCCAGACAGCGACCAAGAGCCTGCTGGACAACACCGCCGGTGTCGTGCACGGCACACCGAAGTAAGGCTGCAAGAAGGGCCGCTTTGCGGCCCATTCGCGGGTAAACCCACAGAACTCACATCTACTGATTTAGCAGGGACCCTGTGGGAGCGGGCGCGCCCGCGAACACCGGCAAAGCCGGTGCCATCCACTGCGTTGCCTGTTTCGCGGGCGCGCCCGCTCCCACAGTAACTGTGCTGGCTTCGAGCTAATATTATACCTGTGGGAGCGGGTTTACCCGCGAAGAGGCCGGTAGCCTCAGCGGCGAACCGGCAGGCTTAGCTCAGAGGTAGCCCCGTCGGCCGTAGTCACCGTCGCAGTAAAGCTGTGCAACCCGTCGATGTTCTCCAGCACCTGGGCAAACCGTGCCTGCCCCTGCGTGCCGCTGTTCACCAACACCTCCCCGAGATACTGCTGCGCCTCGCTACCTTGCGCCTCGGCATTGCCAAAGAACTCCACCCGCAACAGGCTGGACACCGGCCCCTGCGCCTCGCCGCGCAGCACATTGCCTTCCAGTGCAATCAGCCGTGGTGCCTGCTGGTTATGGTTGGGCAGTGGCTGGCAAGGCTTGGGCTCGCCCTTGGCATCGCAGATGATCGCCTGGTCTTTTTTTGGCAACTCGGCCCCGACCCCGCGTGACCCCACATAAAGCGCATGCGCCTGTGCCGGCACGCCAAACACGATGGCGCCGGTGCGCTGGTCTGGCACGCACGAACCGCCTGCCTCGCAGCGGCGGATATCCTGGCTGTTGCCCCAGATGCGGTTGGCGCTCAAGCGCGTTGCCGTGGTCTCGGGCTCCGGCCGCAGGGCCACACCGATGCGGTTGCCGTGGATCAGGTTGCCGTCGAGGATGTTGCCTTCGCCGGTAACGCTGACGCCGATCGAGTTGCCACTGAAGGTGTTGGCCGCCAGGTAGTTGCGCTTGCCCCAGTTGATCTGCAGGCCGTCGGAGTAGTTTTCGAAGCGGTTGCGTACCACGCTGTTGTCGTTGCCCAACAGAATCTCGATGCCCTGCGAGGGCTCAGGGTTGGCCGCGGTGGAGCGGAACAGGTTGTCGGCCACCAGGTTGAAGGCGGCACCGCGGGTCAGCTCCAGGCCGTCGCCATTGTCGATCAGCTGGTTGCGCAGCACCTTGTTGTTGTTCGTGGTGGTGGCGGTGGGGTTACCCGCGCCGTCGTCACCGGTCAGCATGATGCCCGCGCCGCCTTTGTTGGCGACGATGCGGTTGTCTTCGATCACGTTGCCACTGGCGCGGTTGACCAGGATGCCGATGCAGAAGTTGCGCACCTCCAGGCCGCTCAGGTGCACGCCCTGGGTGTCACGCAGTACCAGCCCGGGGTTGGTGGTGGTGCGCACGTTGGTGCCGAACTGGCCGGGCAAGGCGCCGGGGCAGGTGCGTACGCCCTGGTCCTTGATGTAGGCCGAGCCATCGATGGCGATGTACTGCCCATCGTGAGCCCAGGGTAGGCCGGTGATGCGTACCGGGCCTTTGATTTCCGGCAGGGCACGGCTGGGGCGGATCACGTAGGGCGGGTTGCCGACGGCGGCGATGTCGATGCGGTAATGGCCGGGGTTCTGGTTGCTGGTTTCGATGGCCCAGCGCAGCGTGCCGGGTTGGCCGTCGTCGGCATAGTGGTCGACACGCAGGGTTACGGGGCTGGCCGGTGCGGCGGCAAGGGTGGGCAAGGGGAGCAGTGGCAGCAAAGCCACGAGTGCAGGCATCAGGCGCATGAAGTGCGGGTATCCAAGACATTGTTCTTATCGAGTGCCCGCCTGCGTTGGGCGGACGTTTGCGGGGATTCTAGGGCAGCCAGGGCGGCTGCGCAGAAGGGCGGGGGCGATTCGGTGCGGTATTCGCCCGCAGTTTTGCCGCTCGGCTCAAACGATACAAATCCATTGAAACTCTTGGCGAAGGCGGTGGGTCCACCCTCTGTCGACACGGTTTACGTGTCTCCCATTGCAGGAGTTTTGCCATGAGCGGTACTAAAGACAAAGCGAAAGGCTTGGCCAACGAAGCGGTCGGCAACATCAAGCAGGGGGTTGGCAAGGTGACCGACAACGACAAGCTGCGGGCTGAGGGCAAGGCGCAGGAGCTCAAAGGCGAGGCGCAGCAGATCAAGGGCAATGTGAAGGATGCGGTGAAGAAGCCTTGATTTGAGCCAACCTGTACCGGCCTCTTCGCGGGCACGCCCGCTCCCACAGGTACTGCGCAAGACCTGGCGATGGTGCTGTACCTGTGGGAGCGGGCGTGCCCGCGAAGGGGCCGGGCCTGTTGTTAGCAAATTCTTCAAGCATGGCCGGGAGCAGCACAGCAACCGCATGGTCTATTAGACTTGTCCGTTGTAATGATCAAGCGGCGAAAGGAGACGCTATGATTTTTCCCGCCCTGCAGGGCCTGCCCTTGCACCGCGTGCTGGTGCGCACCATCAAGGAATTTCTTGATGACGAGATGTCTACCTATGCCTCCGCGCTGGCTTACCAGGCATTGTTCTCGCTGTTCCCTTTCCTGCTGTTTCTCATTGCCTTGATTGGTTTCCTGCACCTGCCAGACTTCTTTTCCTGGTTGCGCCTGCAATCGGAACTGGTGCTGCCACCCCAGGCGCTGGAGCAGGTAAACCCGGTGATCGACCAGTTGCAGCAGTCCAAGGGCGGGCTGTTGTCGGTGGGTATCGTGATTGCCTTGTGGACCGCTTCGGCCGGCGTGCGCCTGATGATGAGCGCAATGAACGCCGCATACGACGTGCCCGAAGGCCGCCCGGTGTGGAAGCGTATTCCGCTGTCGATCTTCTACACCGTGGGCCTGGCTGGCATGCTGCTGGCGGCCGCCGCGCTGATGGTGCTGGGCCCGCAGGTAATGGAGTGGATCGCCTCCCAGGTCGGCATGCAGGAATTCATCGTTACCTTGTGGACCATCCTGCGCTGGCCGGTGATCGTCATCCTGTTGATGGTGGCGGTGGCGCTGATCTACTACGTGATGCCTGATGTAAAACAGAAATTCCGCTTCATTACCCCAGGCTCGGTACTGGCGGTGGTGGTATGGATCGTGGCTTCGCTGGGCTTTGCCTACTACGTGAAGACCTTTGCCGACTACAACGCCATGTACGGCAGCATTGGTGCAATCATCGTGCTGTTGCTGTATTTCTATATCTCGGCCGCCGTACTGCTGCTTGGCGCCGAAATGAATGCAGTGATCGAGCACATGTCAGCCGAGGGCAAAAACCCGGGCGAGAAGGATTTCGGTGAGCACAAGGCCCCCGACACCATCACTGTGCTGGGCCATGAGCACCCGGCTTCGAGCGAGCCGCAATCATCCGAGCCTGACCCCAGATGATCCGTGACATTCTCAAGATGGGCGACGAACGCCTGCTGCGCATCGCCCCGCCCGTGCCCGAGCACCTGTTCGGCACGGCCGAATTGCAGCAACTGATCGACGACATGTTCGAAACCATGCGCCATGTGGGCGGTGTAGGCCTGGCCGCGCCGCAGATTGGTATCGACCTGCAACTGGTGATTTTCGGTTTCGAGCGCAGCGAGCGCTACCCGGATGCCGAAGCTGTGCCGCAGACCATCCTGATCAACCCGGTGATTACGCCGACGTCTACCGAGGTCGAGGACGGCTGGGAAGGTTGCCTGTCGGTGCCTGGCCTGCGCGGCGTGGTACCGCGCTTCAAGCACATCTGCTACGAAGGGTTCGACCCCCAGGGTAACCCGATCAACCGCTTTGCCGACGGCTTTCATGCACGGGTGGTGCAGCACGAGTGCGATCACCTGATCGGGCGCTTGTACCCGTCGCGCATCCAGGACTTCGCCAAGTTCGGTTACACCGAGGTACTGTTCCCCGGGCTGGACGCCAGCGACGACTGAGCCCGCTCCAGCGCTACCAGGCGTTTGCTGCGCTGGTAGCGCAGCAGGCGGCCGGCCAGGGCCTCGGGCAGTTGGCCGGCCAGGTGGAAACCCAGGCGTTGATAGAAGGGCGCCAGGTCCGGGTGGCAGAACAGCCAGACCGGCCCATTTGCCTGCTCCAGCACCGCATCGATCAGTCGCCCGGCTACCCCTTTGCTGCGTTGTTGCGGGTCGACGAACAGCCCGGTCAGCCAATAGCCATCACCCACGGGGCTCAGGCTCAAGCCCGCAATAATGCCCGGCGCCCTTGCCACCCACAGTTGCGCGTCGCCCGCAGCACGCATGCGCGAGCCATGCTGGCGGTAAAAATGGTCCAGCAGCCGGCGTTCCGGGGCCGGAAGTGCCGAGCAGTGAAGATTTTTTAATGCGATGGCGAGTCCTGCCCTGATAGCTGGCCAAAGGCTCTGGCCTGATGGTTTGCGACCAATTTGACGCAGATTGTTGCAAATTCGGCAAGGGTGAATATCCGACTACGGGGTTCAACTATTGCCAGGCGGGAGTAGACTTTTACACATCCCCCCTGGCAGTACGAAGCGGGATCGGTACTTCGTGCCATCTTCACCGTAGATGGCAACTTCTCCGCGCCGTTTATGGCAATAGAAGTCAATCGATCAGCTTGAATGCTCAAAAGGCAAACCCACATGAAACCATTACTGATTCTTGCATTGGTCGGTATGTCCTCGTTCGCCCTCGCCGATGAGGCCAAACCCGTCTCCAGCCAGCCTGTGGCCCAGCAGTACGACTACTCCATGAACCTGGATATCAAACGGGTGATCAACCTGTCGACCATCCCCAATGTCTGCGAAGTGGTACCTGCGACCATGACCTATGAAGACCACCAGGGCCAGGTGCACACCATTCAGTACCGGGCCATGGGTGAGGGTTGCCAGCAGGGTTGATCATAGCGTCGTCCGGTATTGGTGGCCTCCGTCGTCGTCTCGCAGTGATGCGGGCCACCCCGCCGTATCTCAAAGTCACCCATGTAAAATCCTGAACGAATATCGAGGAATAAGTGCTATCTTTATCTGATAGCATTTTTCGATGAACACTCGATACCGCAAGATTCTTGATGCAGTTTTCCGCACGCCGACCACGGCGTCGTTGGCTTTCTCCGAGATTGAGGCACTGATACTCCATCTAGGGGGGCAGGTGCTGGAGCGCCAAGGTTCAAGAGTCAAGATGATGCTTGGCGGCCAATGCTGGAGGTGCCATCGGCCTCATCCGGGCAAAGAAGCCAAGCGGTATCAGATTGAAGAGGCCCGTGAATTTCTCTTGCGGGCAGGAGTCAGGACATGAGTTGCATGCGCTACAAAGGCTATGCCGCGCGTATCGAGTACGACGCACGTGATGATATCTTCGTCGGCCGTGTGCTCGGTATGCGGGACATCATCAGTTTTCACGCAAGCTCGGTGCCCGAGTTGCATGATGCATTTCGCGAGGCGTTGGAAGACTACCTGGCCGATTGTGCAGAGCAGGGCATCGCACCGGAGAAACCAGCCTCGGGTAAAGTGATGCTGCGTATACGCCCTGAAGTTCATGCCGCCGCCAGTGTTGCTGCCCGTGCTGCCGGCAAAAGCCTGAACCAGTGGGCTGACGAGGTTTTTGAACAAGCGGCAATGGCCTGAGGCAGGGCGCCCCCGGGTGCTACCGTGCCAACATCAAAGCGGAATAATTTTCAGCACCTGTCGATTCCTCCGCCCCCCGTTCGACCATAGCTGAAGGCACGCTTCACAGTGTGCCCAATCCCTATGTCCTGTCGGAGGAACACCCCGATGAGCACCGCAGCCGAAACCGAGATCCGTCAACTGATCGAGCGCTGGATGCAGGCCGTGCGCGATCGCGACATCCCCAACATCACCGCCCCCTACGCCGACGACATCGTTGCCTTCGATGCCATCCAGGCCCTGCAATTCAAAGGCAAGGCCGCCTACACGGCGCATTGGGAAATGTGCATGGGCATGTGCACCGGCCCCATGGTCTTCGAACTGGCCGAACTCAGCGTACATGCCGCTGGCGACCTAGCGCTGGCCCACTGGCTGAACCGCTGTGGCCCGGGCGATGACGAGAGCCAGTGCGGCTTCATGCGGGCCACCGTGGGCTATCGTCGTCAGGCTGGCCAGTGGCAGGTGATCCACGAGCACTGGTCGGCGCCGTTCGACATGGAAACGCAAAAAGCCCTGTTCGATCTCAAGCCCTGAGCCGTTATCGCCAAACGCACTTTGCCAAAGCCCTGGAGGCGACCATGAAATACCTGTGCCTGGTCTATTGTGACGAGGGGCTGCTGCACAGCCTGCCTGACAGCCCGGAAGATGCTGAATGCATGGCCTACGCCGAAGCCATCCACGGCTCCGGGCGCATGCTGGCGGCTGAGGCGCTGAAGCCGGTGCAGACGGCCACCACGGTGCGCGTGCGTAACGGGCACATGAGCCTGACCGACGGCCCGTTTGCCGAAACCAAGGAGCAGCTGGCCGGTTTTTACCTGGTGGAGGCTCGCGACCTGAATGAAGCGCTGAACATTGCCAAGGGCATTCCCGCCGCACGGGTGGGCAGCGTCGAGGTAAGGCCGGTGCGCGAACTGCAACCCTGACCGCTACGGAGAACAACAGCATGAGCCTTGCACCCAATGCGCAAGCGCAACACGAGTTGTCTATCAGCCGCCTGATCGACGCACCACCGGCCAAGGTGTTCCGCGCCTGGACCGAGCCCCAGTGGCTGATGCAGTGGTGGGGGCCGCACGGCATGACCACCCCGGAGTGCGAGATGCAGTTATGGGCCGGCGGCCTGTTCCGCACCCTGATGCGGGCGCCGGATGGCAGCGAGTACCCGACCCAGGGCGTATTTCTGGAAATTGCCGCGCCACGTCGGCTGGTGTTCACCGATGCCTTCAGCCCCGGTTGGGTGCCGTCGAACAAAGCCTTCATGACCGCTGTGATCAGTTTTGACGAAGAGCAGGGCAAAACCCGCTACACCGCCCGCGCCTGGCACTGGAATGCCGCAGACTGCCGGGCCCACGAGGAAATGGGCTTCTACCAGGGCTGGGGAGAAAGCCTGGACCGCCTGGTGGAGGTGGTAACCCAGCGGATGCCCGACTGATGACGGCACTGGCACAGGTGCGCGCCGAAGTCGAGGCGGTGTACCGGCGGGAGTCGCGGCGCATCCTGGCAACATTGATCCGCCTGCTGGGTGATTTCGACCTGGCCGAGGAGGCCATGCATGATGCCTTCTTCATCGCCGTCGAGCGCTGGCAGCGCGATGGTATCCCCGATAACCCCCGGGCGTGGCTGGTGTCCACCGGGCGCTTCAAGGCCATCGATGCGCTGCGCCGGCGTGCCCGTTTCAACCGCTCGCAGGCAGACTTGAGCATGCTGCTCGACGGCCAGGCACAAGACCCCAGCGAAGAAGAACTGTTGGCGGACGACCGCCTGCGGCTGATCTTTACCTGTTGCCACCCGGCCTTGTCCGCCGATGCCCAGGTACCGCTGACCCTGCGTGAAGTCTGCGACCTGACCACCGAGCAGATTGCCCGCGCCTTCCTGCAAAGCCCGGCCACCATTGCCCAGCGCATTGTCCGCGCCAAGGCCAAGATCCGCGATGCCGGCATCCCTTACCAGGTACCGGAACTGAGCGAACTGCCCGAGCGCCTGGAGAGCGTGTTGCGGGTGATCTACCTGGTGTTCAACGAAGGCTACTCGGCGTCATCGGGCGAGGCGCTGTTGCAGCAAGCGCTGAGCGATGAAGCCATCCGCCTGGCGCGGTTGCTAGTGCAGCTGCTGCCTGATCCGGAAGCGGTCGGCCTGCTGGGGCTGATGCTGCTGCAGGCGTCCCGGCAGCAAGCGCGCACCGATGCCGAGGGCAACCTTGTGCTGCTGGAGCAGCAAAACCGCAGCCTGTGGGACCGGCAACGGATTGACGAAGGCTGCGAGCTGGTGCGTCAGGCCCTGCAAAGCCGGGCGTTTGGAGCCTATACCGTGCAGGCGGCGATAGCCGCGGTTCACGCAGAAGCAGCAACGGCTGAAGAAACGGACTGGGGGGAGATCGTCGGGCTGTACGACGTGTTGCAGCGGCATTGGCCGTCAGCGGTGGTAGAGCTGAACCGGGCTGTGGCGCTTTCGAAGCGGGATGGGCCGGAGGCCGGTTTGCGGGCCGTCGAGGGAATCCTGGTGCGTGGTGAACTGCTGGACTATCACCTGGCACATGCGGCGCGGGCTGAGCTGCATTACCAGCTGGGGCAGGTGGAGGAGGCGCGGGCGGCGTGGCGGCAGGCACTGGCCTTGACCCGGCAAGAGCCCGAGCGCAGGCATATCGAGCGGCGGTTACAGGCCACTGAGTGATGTTTGCAGTACTGGCCTCTTCGCGGGCAAGCCCGCTCCCACAGGGATCTCACAGCATTTGTGGGAGCGGGCTTGCCCGCGAAGAGGCCGGTACTGGCTACATCAGTTTTCAGCTAGCGACAAAATTCGGCGGCGACACCAGTTCGACGGTCTGCTGCTTGCGCGGCGCCAGGATCTCGGCCTCACCCTGCACCACCAGCTCATCGTTCTGGTTGTACACATTGGTGGCGATCCGCACCTTGAACTTTGGCAGTTTCTCGAGAATTTCCAGGCGCACGGTCAGGGTGTCGCCAATTTTTACCGGCTTCTGGAAGCTCATCTGCTGGCCCAGGTAGATGGTGCCTGGGCCTGGCAGGGTGCAGGCCACGGCTGCACTGATCAGCGCCCCGCTGAACATGCCATGGGCAATGCGCTCGCGGAACATGCTCTTGGCGGCAAACTCGGCATCCAGGTGAACCGGGTTGTGGTCACCCGACATCGCAGCGAACAGCTGGATGTCGCGTTCTTCAACGGACTTCTTGTACTCGGCCGTCTGGCCGACTTCGAGGGCTTCGTAAGGCGTGTTGGTGACCTGGGACATCGGGGCTTCCTTAAGCAGTAGGCGAGGGCGGCTATCATTCACTGCGCACAGGGCGGCCAAGGGCCAGTGCCTGTTCAAGCCAGCCGAGGATATCGGCGGTGACCTCGTCACGGTTGGTTTCGTTGAGTACTTCATGCCGCGCCTCAGGATAGACGCGCAGCTGTACATGTCGATTGCCGGTCGCGCGCAGGGCGTCGGCCAGGTGGGTAAGACGCTTGCCGGCACTGACCGGATCACATTCACCCCCGATCACCAGCATGGGCAGGTTCGGATCGATCTGCGCGAGGTTACTCGGCTGGCTGATCTGCGCCAAGCCTTGCAGCAGGTCGAGCCACAGCTGGTTGCTGCAACGAAAGCCGCACAACGGGTCGTTGACGTACAGGTCGACCTCGGCCGGGTCGCGGCTGAGCCAGTCGAACGCTGTGCGGTTGGGCTTGAAGGCCTTGTTGAACGAACCGAACGACAACCATTCGATCAGCGCACTCTTGCCCAGCGGCCCCTGGCGCCAGCTTTCCAGCCGGGCAATCAGCCGCGCCACGCGGTAAAGCGCCGCCGGCTGGTAGTTGGAGCCACTGAGGATCGCCCCGTGCAGGCTGGCGCTGTGGTGCAGCAGGTAGGCCTGGGCGATGTAGCTGCCCATGCTGTGGCCAAACAGGAACAGCGGCGTGCACGGGTACTGCTGGCCGATGTGCTGGGCCAGCAGGCCCAGGTCGTTGACGATGGCATTCCAGCCATGATGGCGGGCGAACAGGCCGAGGCTGCCCAGCTCGGCGGTGCGCCCGTGGCCGCGCTGGTCGGCGGCGAACAGGGCGAAGCCGGCGTCGTTCAGGGCGTGCCCCAGGTGGTGGTAGCGCCCGGCATGTTCGGCCATGCCATGGGCCAGCAGCACCACGGCTTTCACCGGTTTGGCCGGCAACCATTGGTGCACGTACAGGCTGCAGTGCTCGCTGGCAGGTAGCCAGAAGGCGTCGTGGGGCATGGCGGATCCTTGTGCGCACAGGTACCCGGACAGTGTATGCACAACCGGCCGGATTGCAGGAAGGGCACAAATAAGATTCACAATGTTAATGGCGGCACTTGGCGTGTATGCCACCTTGGACTTACCTGCTAACGTCGGATCAACGCCTTTTCGCCCGTGGGCGATCAGGTAGTGGACTAAAGGACGCAGTGCAGGTCCAGGCAGAGGAACAATAATAAATGCAAGCCGACTTCTGGAATGACAAGCGCCCGGCGGGCGTGCCTTCCACCATCGATATCAATGCCTACGCCTCGGTCGTCGAGGTGTTCGAGCGCTCCTGCAAGCGCTTTGCCGACCGCCCGGCATTCAGCAACCTGGGCGTGACCCTGACCTACGCAGAGCTGGAGCGCCACTCGGCAGCCTTCGCGGCCTGGTTGCAGCAGCACACCACGCTCAAGCCCGGTGACCGCATCGCGGTGCAGATGCCCAACGTGCTGCAATACCCGATCGCCGTCTTCGGTGCCATGCGCGCCGGCCTCATCGTGGTCAACACCAACCCGCTGTACACCGAGCGCGAAATGCGCCACCAGTTCAAGGACAGCGGTGCACGCGCGCTGGTGTACCTGAACATGTTCGGCAAGCGTGTGCAGGAGGTGCTGCCCGACACCGGCATCGAGTACCTGATCGAGGCAAAAATGGGCGACCTGTTGCCCACCGCCAAGGGCTGGCTGATCAACACCGTGGTCGACAAGCTCAAGAAGATGGTGCCGGCCTATCACCTGCCCCAGGCACTATCGTTCAAGCAGGTGCTGCGCCAAGGCCGCGGGCAGTCACCCAAACCGGTACCCCTGAGCCTGGGCGACATCGCCGTGTTGCAGTACACCGGTGGCACCACGGGCCTGGCCAAGGGCGCCATGCTCACCCACGGCAACCTGGTGGCAAACATGCTGCAGGTGCTGGCCTGTTTCTCGCAGCACGGCCCCGATGGGCAGAAGCTGCTCAAGGATGGCCAGGAGGTCATGATCGCACCGCTGCCGCTGTACCACATCTATGCCTTCACCGCGAACTGCATGTGCATGATGGTCACCGGCAACCACAACGTGCTTATTACCAACCCTCGGGATATCCCCGGCTTCATCAAGGAGCTGGGCAAGTGGCGGTTCTCTGCGTTGCTAGGCCTGAACACCCTGTTCGTAGCGCTGATGGACCATCCCGGTTTCCGCCAGCTGGACTTCTCCGCCCTCAAGGTCACCAATTCCGGCGGCACCGCGCTGGTCAAGGCCACCGCCGAACGCTGGGAGGCGCTTACTGGTTGCCGCATCGTCGAAGGCTACGGCCTGACTGAAACCTCGCCGGTGGCCAGCACCAACCCCTACGGCAAGCTGGCGCGCCTGGGTACGGTGGGCATCCCGGTGGCCGGTACCGCGTTCAAGGTGATCGATGATGACTGCAACGAGCTGCCGTTGGGCGAGCGGGGCGAGTTGTGCATCAAGGGGCCGCAGGTGATGAAGGGCTATTGGCAGCAACCTGAAGCCACGGCTCAGGCGCTGGATGCAGACGGTTGGTTCAAGACGGGTGATATCGCCATCATCGACCCGGACGGCTTCACCCGTATCGTCGACCGCAAGAAGGACATGATCATCGTCTCGGGTTTCAACGTGTACCCCAACGAGATCGAGGATGTAGTGATGGGCCACCCCAAGGTTGCCAACTGTGCAGCCATCGGCGTGCCGGACGAGCGCTCCGGCGAGGCGGTGAAGCTGTTCGTGGTGCCGCGCGAGGGCGGGTTGAGCGTGGAAGAGCTGAAGGCCTACTGCAAGGCCAACTTCACCGGCTACAAGGTGCCCAAGCACATCGTGCTGCGTGAGTCGCTGCCGATGACGCCGGTGGGCAAGATCCTGCGGCGGGAATTGCGTGATATAGCTTGAATTAGCTTCGAGCTTCGAGCTTCGAGCTTCAAGCTTCAAGCTTCAAGCTTCAAGCTTCAAGCGGCGAGCTAGAGCCTTGAGCACGCTCTATCTTGCCGCTTGAAGCTTGAAGCTTGCCGCTTTAAGTTAAATACTCTAAAAATGACCTGTATTGTTCATTGAGTCATTTTTGTGACTGCAAGGCCTGTTGTGGCCTCTAGGCGACCCCAAACAAAGCTGTTACTCTCGGGCCGCTTTCAGATGATCCGGTTTGCAACGAACCACCGTCTCATATCAATAATAAGCGCATAGACGCGCCAATCGAACTTCGCTGTTGCTGAAGGAGTGGGCTTCCATGATCGAACATTTTTGGAAGGATAAGTACCCAGCCGGGATTACGGCGGAAATCAATCCTGACGAATTCCCCAATATCCAGGCAGTACTCAAGCAATCCTGCCAACGCTTTGCCGACAAACCGGCCTTTAGCAACCTGGGCAAGACTATCACTTATGGCGAGCTGTATGCGCTGTCGGGGGCGTTTGCCGCCTGGTTGCAGCAGCATACCGACCTCAAGCCGGGTGACCGCATTGCCGTGCAACTGCCCAATGTCCTGCAATACCCGGTCGCGGTCTTCGGTGCCATGCGCGCCGGGCTGATCGTGGTCAACACCAACCCGCTTTATACCGCGCGGGAAATGGAGCACCAGTTCAACGACTCCGGCGCCAAGGCCCTGGTGTGCCTGGCCAACATGGCCCACCTGGCTGAAAAAGTGGTGCCCAAGACCCAGGTCAGGCACGTTATCGTCACCGAAGTGGCCGACCTGCTGCCGCCGCTCAAGCGCCTGCTGATCAACAGCGTGATCAAGTACGTGAAGAAGATGGTACCGGCCTACAACTTGCCGCGTGCCATACGCTTCAACGACGCGTTGGCATTGGGCAAGGGCCAGCCGGTGACCGAGGCCAACCCGCAGGCCAACGACGTGGCCGTGCTGCAGTACACCGGCGGCACCACCGGCGTGGCCAAGGGCGCGATGCTGACCCATCGCAACCTGGTGGCCAACATGCTGCAGTGCCGGGCGCTGATGGGGTCGAACCTGCATGAAGGCTGCGAAATCCTCATCACCCCGCTGCCGCTGTACCACATCTATGCCTTTACCTTCCATTGCATGGCCATGATGCTGATCGGCAACCACAACGTGCTGATCAGCAACCCGCGTGACTTGCCGGCCATGGTCAAGGAGCTGGGCAAATGGAAGTTCAGCGGCTTTGTCGGCCTCAACACCCTGTTCGTTGCCCTGTGCAACAACGAGGCGTTCCGTGCCCTGGACTTTTCGGCGCTGAAAATCACCCTGTCGGGTGGCATGGCCCTGCAACTGAGCGTGGCTGAACGCTGGAAAGCCGTTACCGGCTGCGCCATCTGTGAAGGCTACGGCATGACCGAGACCAGCCCGGTGGCGGCGGTGAACCCGGCAGAGGCCAACCAGGTGGGTACCATTGGCATTCCGGTGCCGTCGACCCTGTGCAAGATCATCGACGACGCCGGCAATGAGCTGCCGCTTGGCGAAGTGGGCGAGCTGTGCGTCAAGGGCCCGCAGGTGATGAAGGGCTACTGGCAGCGTGAAGACGCCACCGCCGAAATCCTCGACAGCGAAGGCTGGCTGAAGACCGGTGACATTGCGCTGATCCAGGCGGATGGCTACATGCGCATCGTCGACCGCAAGAAGGACATGATCCTGGTCTCGGGCTTCAACGTGTACCCGAACGAACTGGAAGATGTGCTGGCGGCCTTGCCGGGCGTGTTGCAATGCGCGGCCATTGGTGTGCCGGACGAGAAGTCGGGTGAAGTGATCAAGGTGTTCATCGTGGTCAAGCCGGGCATGACCGTGACCAAGGAGCAGGTGATGGAGCACATGCGTGCCAACGTTACCGGCTACAAGGTACCGCGCATGATCGAGTTCCGTGATTCGTTGCCAACCACCAACGTGGGCAAGATTTTGCGCCGCGAGCTGCGTGATGAAGAGCTGAAGAAGCAGGGCTTGAAGAAGATCGCCTGATCGACATGACAGGCCTCTTCGCGGGCACGCCCGCTCCCACAGGTATTGCGCCGAGCCAGAGGGCTGCGCTGTACCTGTGGGAGCGGGCGTGCCCGCGAATACTTCAGCGCAGTTTCTCAAGCATCTGGTAGTACCACATACCCGCCGCCAGCAGCGGGTTGCCCAGCAAGTCCCCCATAGGCACCCGCACATGCTTGCACTGGGCAAAGGTGTCGAACTTCTCCAGCGTGCCGGTCAAGGCCTCGGCCATGATCTCGCCCATGATGTGGCTGGTGGCAATGCCATGCCCCGAATACCCCTGGCAATACCACACGTTGTCCGACAGCTTGCCCAACTGCGGAATGCGGTTGACCACGATGCCCATGGCGCAGCTCCACTGGAACTCGATCGGCACGCCCTTGAGCGCCGGGAAGGTGCGTTCGATGCACGGGCGCAGCTCGCCTTCGATGTCGCGTGAGTCCTTGCCCGAGTAATTGGCGCCACCGCCAAACAGCAGGCGCTTGTCGGCCGTGAGGCGGTAGTAGTCCAGCACGAAGCGGCAGTCGTACACCGCCAGGTCCTGCGGGTTGATCTGCTCGGCCAGCTCACCCAGCGGCGCGGTAGTGACAATGCCGCCCATGGCCGGGAAGATCTTGCCCTTGAGCTGGCGCTTTTCCAGCTTGTGGTACACATCGCCAGCCAGCATCACCTGGCGTGCCTCGACCCGCCCATGGGCGGTGACCACCGCCGGGCGTGGGCCGTGGACGATGTCCAGTACTTCGGAGTTCTCGAAAATCAGTGCACCCAGGCTGTGGGCAGCGCGGGCCTCACCCAGGCACAGGTTGAGCGGGTGCAGGTGCAGGTTGCGCAGGTTCTTCAGGGCGCCCAGGTACAGCGGGCTTTGCAGGTGCTCGGCCACTGCTGCGCGGTCGAGCAATTGCACCTGCTCGCCCATGCCACGGCGTTGGGCCTCGGCCTCGAAAGCGCGCAGCTCGCTCAGGTGCGAGGGCTTCATCGCCGCATGCAGGTGGCCGTGCTTGAGGTCGCAGTCGATGCCATAGCGCGCTACGCGCTGCTCGATCAGTTGGTGGCCGCGCCAGCGCAGGTGCCAGATGAAATCGTCGACCTCGGCGCCCAGGTGGCTGCGCATTTGCGAGCGCATGGCTTCGTCGCCCGACAGGCTGCCAGTGACCTGGCCACCATTGCGGCCGCTGGCGCCCCAGCCGATGCGGTTGGTTTCGACAATGGCCACTTTCAGGCCACGCTCGGCCAGTTCCACCGCCGTGGCCACGCCGGTGAAGCCGCCGCCGATGATGGCCACGTCAACCTGCACCGTGCCCTTTAGCTGCGGGTACTCGGTGTGGTCGTTCAGGGTGGCGCTGTAGTAGGACGGCGCACGCTGCGCCGGGCCTTTGTTCAATGCTGCGTTCATGGGTGTTCCTTGTTAGGTAGGGGCTCAGGCCTGGTGCAGGTACCAGCGCCAGTCCTGCTCGCTGACTTCGGCCATGAACTGGCGATACTCGGCGCGCTTGACCTTCAGGTACACGCCGAGGAAGTCTTCGCCCAATGCTTCGAGGGCCCAATGGGAGTGCTGCAGGGCGTCGAGGGCAGTCAGCCAGTCGGTGGGCAGGTGCTCGGTGGCCTGGGCATAGCCGTTGCCCTGCACCGGTGTGCCTGGGTCCAGCTGTTCGCGGATGCCGCGATGGCTGGCGGCAAGAATCGCCGCAGCAGCCAGGTAAGGGTTGGCATCGGCGCCGCAGATGCGGTGCTCCACATGCCGGCTGTTGGCCGGGCCACCGGGCACGCGCAGGCTCACGGTGCGGTTGTCCACGCCCCAGGTCGGCGCCAGGGGGGCATAGCTGTTGGCCTGGAAGCGGCGGAACGAGTTGGCGTTGGGGCAAAACAGCAGCAGCGAGTCGCGCAGATGGCGCAGCATGCCGGCTACGGCCTGGCGCAGCAGCGGGGTGCCGGCCTTGTCCTCGCTGGCGAACAGGTTGTTGCCGTGGCTGTCGGCCAGGCTCAGGTGCATGTGCATGCCGGTACCGGCCAGGTTGGCAAACGGCTTGGCCATGAAGCAGGCCTGCATGCCATGGGCATGGGCCACGCCTTTTACCAGGCGCTTGTAGCGCACGGCCTGGTCCATGGCCTGCAGGGCGTCGCCGTGCTCAAGGGTAATTTCAACCTGACCGGGTGCGTATTCGGAAATCGCCGTGCGTGCCGGGATGCCCTGGGCCTTGCAGGCGGCGTACAGGTCGGCGAGGAACGGTTCGATCTGTTCCAGTTCACGCAGGCCATAGACCTGGGTGCTGCGCGGGCGGCCGCCATCATTGTCCAGTGCCGGTTGCGGGCGGCCTTGGGCGTCACGCTGCTGGTCGAGCAGGTAGAACTCCAGTTCGCAGGCCATCACCGGGTGGTAGCCGTCGGCTTTCAGCGCTTCAATGGTGCGCAGCAGCACGTGGCGCGGGTCGGCGACGCTGGCTGGCAGGCCTTCGCTGGGGTGCATGCTGACCTGCACGGCGGCGGTCGGCACACGCCGCCAGGGCAGGCGCACCAGGCTGCCATCCAGCGGGTAGGCGCGGCAGTCGATGTCGCCCACGTCCCACACCAGGCCGGAGTTTTCCACGTCGTCGCCGTTCAGGGTCAGGCCAAGGATGGTGCTGGGCAGCGGCCGGCCGGTCTGGTACACGGCCAGCAGTTCGTCACGGTGCAGCAGCTTGCCGCGGGGTACGCCGTTGGCGTCGAGGATGAACAGTTCGAACAGCTCGATATCGGGGTTGTCAGCCAGGAAACGGCTAGCCTGCTCTACAGGTGCAAAGTGCATGATGAATTCGCTCACGGGCGCACAGGACTTCGCGCAACAAGCGCGGTCCAGTTGAGTCAAACGGCCAGGCGATGGCCGGGTTTGGTCACAATGGCGTGAGCGAGGTGTCTGGTGGGCGTGCGTGGCGGCAGTGCCACAGGGCCCAGAAGGCGAGGATGATGTGCACCAGCGGATTCTCACCGGCACGGCTCCGGGCCTTCGCTAGCGAAGGGCGGGAAGACGGTGGGGCGATGGGCTGGGCGGGAGTCATGCCTTTGATACTCACATGCGGCGTAAGGTTGATTAAAGCAGTGAATGGCAACCTTTACATCGTTGCTGGCTAAACATTTGGTTGCCTGTGCCGGCCTCTTCGCGGGCTTGCCCGCTCCCACAGGATTACCTCCAGCCTGAAAATTGTGGGGGACCTGTGGGAGCGGGCAAGCCCGCGAAGAGGCAGGCACAGGCAGCAGAGAATCGGCAAATCTGCGACAATCGCGCATCCTTCGAATGCCGATCATGAAAAAGCAGGCCCACCTGCATCACTAAAAAGCCCCATGACTGACCACGCCATCGACAAACTGCTGCAAAACCTCGACCACGCCATGATTGCCGACCGCCATCGCCTGCGCCGGCAACTGCACGAACTGCGCAAGCGCCCCGACGAGGCCAAGCTGGCGCAGTGGGTGGAAAAGGTCCAGGCCTCCTGTGCCCAGGTCACTGCACGTCAACAGAGCGTGCCGACCGTGCGCTACGACGACAACCTGCCGATCGCCGCCAAACGTGACGAAATCAAGAAGGCCCTGGCGGAAAACCAGGTGCTGGTGATCGCTGGCGAAACCGGTTCGGGCAAGACCACCCAGCTGCCGAAAATCTGCCTGGAACTGGGCCGTGGCAGCCATGGCCTGATCGCCCATACCCAGCCGCGCCGTATCGCTGCGCGCAGCGTTGCCACACGGGTTGCCGAAGAGCTGGGCACGCCCTTGGGCGGGCTGGTCGGCTATCAGGTGCGTTTCGAAGACCAGAGCGATGCCAACACCCTGGTCAAGCTGATGACCGATGGCATCCTGCTGGCCGAAACCCAGCATGACCGGTTCCTGGAACGCTACGACACGATCATCGTCGACGAAGCCCACGAACGCAGCCTGAACATCGACTTCCTGCTTGGCTACCTGAAGACCCTGCTGCACCGCCGGCCAGAGCTGAAGCTGATCATCACTTCGGCGACCATCGACCTGGAGCGTTTTTCCAAGCACTTCGACGGCGCGCCGATCATCGAGGTGTCCGGGCGTACTTTCCCGGTGGAAACCTGGTACCGCCCGCTGACCAGCGAGCAGGACGAGGAAGGCAACCAGATCGAGGACGACCTCACTGTCGATCAGGCGATCCTCGCCACCCTGGATGAGCTGGCGCACCACGAGCGCAGCGAAGGCAAGGGCCCGGGCGATGTGCTGATCTTCCTGCCGGGCGAGCGGGAAATCCGCGATGCCGCCGAGATCCTGCGCAAGGCGCAATTGCGCCATACCGAGATACTGCCGCTGTATGCACGCCTGTCACCGGCCGAGCAGCAGCGCATTTTCCAGTCGCACACCGGGCGTCGGGTAATCCTGGCCACCAACGTCGCGGAAACCTCGCTGACTGTGCCGGGCATTCGCTACGTGATCGATACCGGTACCGCGCGCATCAGCCGCTACAGCTACCGCGCCAAGGTACAGCGCCTGCCGATCGAGGCGGTGTCGCAGGCCAGTGCCAACCAGCGTAAAGGCCGTTGCGGCCGGGTGGAACCTGGCATTTGCGTACGCCTGTACAGCGAAGAGGATTTCAACAGCCGGCCCGCGTTCACCGACCCGGAGATCCTGCGCACCAACCTGGCGGCAGTGATCCTGCAGATGCTGCACCTGCGCCTGGGCGCTATCGATGCTTTCCCGTTCATCGAGCCGCCAGATGGCAAGGCCATCAGCGACGGCTTCAACTTGTTGCAGGAGCTGTCAGCGGTCAACCGCGAGAACCAGCTGACCCCGCTTGGGCGGCAGCTGGCGCGTTTGCCGATCGACCCGCGGCTGGGCCGCATGTTGCTGGAGGGCGCTCGCCAGGGCAGCCTGCAGGAAGTGCTGATCGTCACCAGTGCGCTGTCGGTGCAGGACCCGCGCGAACGCCCACCGGAGCGCCAGCAGGCCGCCGACCAGGCGCACGCGCAGTGGAAGGATGTGGACTCTGATTTCGCCGCGCTGGTCAACTTGTGGCGCGGCTTTGAAGAGCAGCGCCAGGCACTGACCGCCAACCCGCTGCGCAGTTGGTGCCGGAAGAACTTCCTCAACTACCTGCGCCTGCGTGAGTGGCGCGATGCCCATCGCCAGCTGGCACTGATCTGCCGTGACCTGCAGCTGACGGTGAACAAGGAACCGTCCGACTACCAGAAGATGCACAAGGCCATCCTCAGCGGCCTGCTCAGCCAGATTGGCCAGAAGACCGAAGAAGGCGACTACCAGGGCGCCCGTCAGCGACGCTTCTGGGTGCACCCGTCGTCGGGCCTGGGGCGCAAGCGCCCGCAGTGGGTGATGGCCGCCGAGCTGGTCGAAACCACCAAGCTGTACGCGCGTATGGTCGCCAAGATCGAACCTGACTGGATCGAGCCGCTGGCTGGCCACCTGGTCAAGAAGAACCACTTCGAACCGCACTGGGAGAAGAAGCGCGGGCAGGTTGTGGCCTATGAGCAGATCACCCTGTACGGCCTGATCCTGGTCGGCCGCCGCCCGGTGCACTTCGGCCCGATCGACCCGGTCACCTCGCGCGAGCTGTTCATCCGCGAAGGCCTGGTGGGTGGCGAAATCCAGTCGCGGGCCAAGTGCCTGGCGGCCAACAAACGCCTGCTTGAAGACCTCGACGAGCTGGAGGCCAAGGCCCGCCGGCGCGACATCCTTGCCGATGAGGAAACGCTGTACGCCTTCTACGAAGCGCGCCTGCCGGCGGAAATCCACCAGACCGCGACCTTTGACAGCTGGTACCGCATGGGCAGCCAGAAGGACGCCAACCTGCTGATCATGCGTGAGGAAGACGTGCTGGCCCGCGAGGCCAGTGAAGTCACCGCCGCGCAATACCCCGACAGCATGCAGGTGGGCGAGCTGCGCTTGCCGCTGAGCTACCACTTCGAGCCCGGCCACCCACGTGACGGCGTGACGGTGCGGGTGCCGGCGCCGCTGCTGCCAAGCCTGCCGGGCGAGCGTCTGGAATGGCTGGTGCCGGGCCTGCTGGAAGCCAAGTGCGTGGCGCTGATACGCAACCTGCCAAAGGCCCTGCGCAAGAACTTCGTGCCGGTACCGGACTTCGTCAAGGCCTCGCTGGCACGCATGACCTTTGGCCAAGGTGCACTACCGCAGGCTTTGGGCCAGGAGTTGCTGCGCATGACAGGGGCGCGCGTGGCCGACGAGGCTTGGGAAGAGTCGATCCAGCTGGTCGAAGGCCACCTGCGCATGAACATCGAAGTGGTCGATGGCCAGGGCAAGTTCCTTGGCGAAGGCCGCGATCTTGCCGAGCTGACGGCACGCTTTGCCGCTGCCAGCCAGGCGGCGCTGGCCGTGCCGCGTGATGCCAAAAGCGAGCAGCCGGTACAGGCCAAGGCCTTCACGGAAGTGAAGCAGACTGCTCAACAGAAGATCGCGGGGCTTTCGATGACCGTGTACCCGGCGCTGGTGGATGAGGGCGGCACCGTGCGCGAAGGGCGTTTCTCGACCCAGGCTGAAGCCGAGTTCCAGCACCGCCGTGCGCTTCAGCGCCTGTTGTTGCAGCAGTTGGCCGAGCCGGCCAAATTCCTGCGTGGCAAACTGCCGGGCCTGACCGAACTGGGCCTGTTGTACCGCGAAATGGGCCGGGTCGAGGCGCTGGTCGAGGACATCCTGCTGGCCAGCCTGGACAGCTGCATCCTCGAAGGTGAGCAGACGTTGCCACGCGATGGCGCGGCCCTGGCCGGGCTGGCTGAGCGCAAGCGCGGTAGCTGGGCCGAACACGCCGAGCGCCTGGCGCGTCAGACCCTGGAGGTGCTGAAGCTGTGGCATGGGTTGCAAAAGCGCTTCAAGGGCAAGATCGACCTCAGCCAGGCGGTGGCGCTGAACGACATCAAGCAACAGCTGGGCAACCTGGTTTACCCAGGCTTTGTGCGTGAAACGCCCGGGGTGTGGTTCAAGGAGTTGCCGCGTTACCTCAAGGCGGTGGAATTGCGCCTGGAGAAACTGGGTTCGCAAGTGCAGAAGGACCGGGTGTGGAGCGGCGAACTGGCCAACCTGTGGGCGCAGTACAAGGCCCGTGCCGACAAGCATGCCCAGGAGGGCAAGCGGGATGAACAGCTGACCTTGTACCGCTGGTGGCTGGAGGAATACCGGGTGTCGCTGTTTGCCCAGCAGCTGGGGACCAAGGTGCCGATTTCCGACAAAAGATTGAGCAAGCAGTGGAGCCAGGTGGAGGGCTAAACTTCCACAGATGTGGCAATATTGGTGCAATTTGGGGCCGGCGCACGGCCCCTGTGGGAGCGGGCGTGCCCGCGAACGAGGGCGTAGCCCTCGCCCTTGAATTGGTACTAAAGTGCCATAATCCTGTCATATCCCAGCCAGCGCCCCGTGGCGATGGCCTTTGACCAGAGGAACGACCGTGCATAACGTCGTGATCAGCGGCACCGGCCTGTATACCCCGGCCCAGAGTATTTCCAACGAAGAACTGGTGGCCTCGTTCAACGCCTGGTCGCAGCAGTTCAACCAGGACAACGCCGCCGCCATCGAGCGCGGTGAAATCGAAGCGGCGCCGGTGTCCGACGCGGCGTTCATCGAAAAGGCTTCGGGCATCAAGAGCCGCTTCGTGATGGACAAGGCCGGCATCCTCGACCCGCAGCGCATGAAGCCACGCCTGCCAGAACGCTCCAACGACGAACCCTCGGTGCTCTGTGAAATGGCCGTGGCCGCTGCCCGTCAGGCATTGGAGCGCGCCGGGCGCACGGCTGCCGATGTCGACGGGGTGATCGTTGCCTGTTCCAACCTGCAGCGTCCGTACCCGGCCATCGCCATCGAAGTGCAACAGGCGCTGGGCATCCAGGGCTTTGCCTTCGACATGAACGTGGCGTGTTCATCGGCCACGTTCGGCATTCAGACCGCCGCCAACAGTGTGGCCCTGGGCCAGGCGCGTGCGGTGCTGATGGTCAACCCGGAGGTGTGCACCGGCCACCTGAACTTCCGTGACCGCGACAGCCATTTCATTTTCGGTGATGCCGCCACCGCCGTGTTGCTCGAGCGTGCCGACAAGGCCACCTCGGTGCACCAGTTCGACATCGTCAGCAGCAAGCTGTGGACCGAGTTCTCCAACAACATCCGCAACAACTTCGGCTTCCTCAACCGCGCGGCGGAAGAGGGCGAGGGTGCGGCAGACAAGCTGTTCATCCAGGAAGGCCGCAAGGTGTTCCGCGAGGTGTGCCCGAAGGTGGCAGAGCTGATCGGTGAGCACCTGCAGGAAAATGGCCTGCAACCGAGCGATGTGAAGCGCTTCTGGTTGCACCAGGCCAACCTCAGCATGAACCACCTGATCGTCAAGAAGCTGCTGGGGCGTGAAGTGGCCGAGGAAGATGCGCCGGTGATTCTGGACCGTTACGCCAACACCAGTTCGGCGGGGTCGGTGATTGCCTTCCACCTGTACCAGGATGACCTGGCCAAGGGGTCGCTGGGGGTGTTGAGCTCGTTTGGTGCGGGTTATTCGATTGGTAGTGTGATCCTGCGCAAACGCTGAATTTTTTGGCGCCTGTACCGGCCTCTTCGCGGGCTTGCCCGCTCCCACAGGTACTCCACAGTTCTTGAGATCTGTGGTGATTCTGTGGGAGCGGGCAAGCCCGCGAAGAGGCCGGCGCATTTCTACCAGGCAAAAAAAAGCGGGAAACGCCGGATGGGGTCGGCATTTCCCGCTTCACAGTGAAGCAGAGGAGGGTGTCGCTTAGAACTTGGCTTCCAGGTCTACCTGCAGGGTGTCTACGTCAGCATCGCTGTTCGGCAGGTTGGAGTAGTCGGTCTTGGCCATCAGGTAGGCCGCGCCCAGGGCGAAGTTCTTGTCGATTTCGTAACCCACTTTGAACTTGTGGCCACGAGAACCGGTGAAGCCGTTACCGAAGTCAGAGTCGGTGAACAGGCTGACTACACCGTTACGCTGTACGTCGCGGTAGTTGTAGTCCAGGCTCCAGGCACCGATCTTGCTCTTCACACCTGCCAGCCAGGCCTTGTCCTTGCCGTCGGTGCTTTCGGTGTTCTTGACGAACTGGCCGTAAGCCGACAGTGGGATGGCGAAGCCGGTGAAGTCGATCTGACCGAAGCCTTCAACCAGGTTGAACTCGTCGGTGGTGTTGCCCAGCGAACGCAGGGCGGCCGAGGCCTTGTCGTTGTCGTAGCCGTAGATGCTGCCGCCAACGGTAACCTTGACGGTGTCAGCCGCGTTGAACTTGGTACCCAGCTGGGCCGCGTACAGCTGCGCGTCGTGCTTGAACTGCACGCCGTCGCCGTCGACGTTGTCCTTCAGGTTGTAGTGGCCGATGCTGCCGAACACTTCGGCCGGGCCGAGGTTGGTCTTGTAGGTAGCTGCCACGCCTTCCGGGTTGATGTCGCTGTCCCAGATGATGTCGCCCATGCTCACCCAAGGCTGGTTCATCTTGCCGCCGATCAGGTGCAGGTTTGGCACGGCAGTCGGGTGCCAGTCGAGGTAGGCCAGGTCGACCCACAGCGATTTCTTCTCGAAGTAGTTGTCCAGGCTCTGGTTGGTCGAGCGGGCATCGGCGCTGCTGCCGGTGGCCACACGCACGCCGGCGTCGACCTGCGGGTTGATCTCGCTGTAGAAGCCGACACGGGCACGTACGCGCTCACGGTCCTGGTTGCCACTGCGCGAGATCGGGTTGTCGACGTTGACGTCTTCGTAGCGCAGGCGTACATCACCCTTGATCTGGGTCTTGGCGGCCCATGCCACTTTTTGTTCGAAGTTGCTCATACGTTCAGACTGAGCTTTCTGGTCGGCCTTTTCCTTGGTTTCTTTCGCCAGGTCGCCCTGCAGTTCGTTGTACTGCGCCTGGTTGATCGAGCCGTTGGCGCGGAGCATTTCGAGCAGCTTGGCGTCGACAGCAGCACTGGCCGGGGCGCTCAGAGCCAGCATCATGCCGGTGAGGCTCACTCCGGTAAGTGTAGAAACAAGACGCATAAGGTTCTCCCTACTGAAAAAAATGGGGGAGGCTCAAGCGCCTGCCCCTGCGTTGGCATGTCTTCGGAAAGGGCCTGACTAGACAGGTTCTGGGGTTCCGGAAAACAGGCGCAAGTATTGCGGGGGCCAATGACAGATTAATGTCTAATTAGTGGCACTGTTGTTAAGTAATTGAGAATAAAAGGATCAGCCTGGCTTTCGTCATTTGAGTGACGGGCCTTCCTTAGGGATACTGAAGGCCTTCACACAGCGAGCCAAAACCGTGACCAGCCTGTATAGCCTTGCCCATTTGCGTGATCTTCCGGCGGCCACCTGGGATGCCTTGGTACCCGCAGGCCAGCCGTTCCTGCGCCATGCCTTTCTCAGCGCGATGGAGGACAGCGCCAGCGTGCAGCGCAGCACGGGCTGGGCTGCCGAGCACCTGGTGCTGGAGCGTGAGGGGCAGGTGCGGGCACTGATGCCGGCGTACCGCAAGTGGCACTCCTATGGCGAGTATGTGTTTGACCATGGCTGGGCCGATGCCTGTGAGCGAGCCGGCATTGCCTACTATCCCAAGCTGTTGGGGGCCGTGCCGTTCAGCCCTGTCAGCGGGCCGCGCCTTTTTGCCGCCGACCCGGCTGACGGTTTGATGATGTTGCAGGCCCTGCCCGAGTATCTGGCCAAGGGTGGGCTTTCTGGTGCGCACATCAACTTCACCGACTCGGCGCTGGACGCGCAACTGGCAGCCCAGCCGGGCTGGATGGAGCGCCTGGGTTGCCAGTTCCATTGGCAGAATCGCGGCTACCGCGATTTCCAGGATTTTCTCGACAGCCTGAGTTCGCGCAAGCGCAAGCAGATGCGCAAGGAGCGTGAGCAGGTGGCGGGGCAGGGCATTGATTTTCGCTGGTACCGAGGTGATGAACTGGATGAAGCCCAGTGGGATTTCGTCTTCCTCTGTTATGCCAACACTTATGCGGTGCGCCGCCGGGCGCCGTACCTTACACGCGAGTTTTTCAGTTTGCTGGCCGAGCGCATGCCTGAGGCTGTACGCGTGGTGATGGCTCGCCAGGGCGGGCGTGATGTGGCAATGGCCCTGAGCCTGGTGGGGGGCGACAGCCTGTTTGGCCGTTACTGGGGCTGCCTGGATGAATTCGATCGGCTGCATTTCGAGACGTGTTTCTACCAGGGCATGGAGTTTGCCATTGCCGAGGGGTATCAGCGTTTCGATGCCGGGGCGCAGGGGGAACACAAACTGATGCGCGGGTTTGAGCCGGTGTTGACGCGGTCGTGGCATTACCTGCTGCACCCGGGGTTGCGGCGGGCGGTGGAGGATTTTCTCGTGCAGGAGCGGGACGGGGTGAGGGCCTACGCCGAAGAGGCGCGGGGGATGTTGCCTTATCGCCGGGACTGAGGGATTTGTGTTGTCTGTGCCGGCCTCTTCGCGGGCTTGCCCGCTCCCACAGGTATTGCACAGTTCTGACGGCCTGTGGTGATCCTGTGGGAGCGGGCGAGCCCGCGAAGAGGCCGGTGCAGGAATCAGTCGACGCCGACAAACCCCCCGGTCTGGTGGTGCCACAACCTGGCATAAAGCCCTTGCTGCTCCAGCAGCTCACTGTGGCTGCCGCTCTCGACAATGCGCCCCTTGTCCAGCACCACCAGCCGGTCCATCCGCGCAATGGTGGACAACCGGTGGGCAATGGCGATCACCGTTTTGCCCTGCATCAGCGTCTCCAGGCTCTCCTGGATGGCTGCCTCCACCTCCGAGTCCAGCGCCGAGGTGGCTTCGTCCATGATCAGGATCGGTGCATTCTTCAACAACACCCGGGCAATGGCGATGCGCTGGCGCTGGCCGCCCGACAGCTTCACCCCGCGCTCACCCACATGGGCATCGAAACCGGTGCGGCCCTGGGCGTCCGAAAGCTGTGGGATGAACTCGTCAGCCCGCGCCCGGCGCACGGCTTCCTGTAGCTCGCCCTCACTGGCACCGGGCCGGCCATACAGCAGGTTGTCGCGGATCGAGCGGTGCAGCAGCGAAGTGTCCTGGGTGATCATGCCGATCTGCGCGCGCAGGCTGGCCTGGCTCACTTGGGCAATGTCCTGGCCGTCGATGAGGATACGCCCGCCCTGCACGTCGTACAGGCGCAGCAGCAGGTTGACCAAGGTCGACTTGCCCGCCCCGGACGGGCCGATCAAACCGATTTTTTCGCCAGGGCGGATGTTCAGGTTGAGCCCTTCGATCACGTTGGCGGCCTTGCCATAGTGGAAATCGACATCGTCGAAGCGCACCTCGCCGCGGCTGACCTTGAGCGCCGGCGCGTTGGGCTGGTCGGTGACGGTGACCGGCTGGGCGATGGTCTGCAGGCCGTCCTGGACCATGCCGATGTTCTCGAAGATGCCATTGACCACCCACATGATCCAGCCCGACATGTTTACGATACGGATCACCAGGCCGGTGGCCAGTGCGATGGCGCCGACGGTAATCAGCGACTGGCTCCACAACCACAGCGCCAGGCCCGTGGTGGTGACCACCAGCAGGCCGTTGAGGGTGGTGATGACCACGTCCATGCTGGTGACCACCCGCGACGCCAGCTGGGTTTTCTCGGTCTGTTCGCGGATCGCTTCACGGGCGTATTGCTGCTCGTAGTCGGTGTGGGCGAACAGCTTCAGGGTGGCGATGTTGGTGTAGCCATCGACAATGCGCCCCATCAGCTTGGAACGGGCGTCGGAAGAGATCACCGAGCGTTCCTTCACCCGTGGCACGAAGTAGAACAGCGCAGCGATGTAGCCGCCGATCCACAGCAGCAGCGGCAGCATCAGGCGCCAGTCGGCCTCGGCGAACAGCACCAGCGAGGTGATGGCGTAGATCAGCACATGCCATAGCGCGTCCACCGCCTGCACGGCGGAGTCGCGCAGCGAGTTGCCGGTCTGCATGATGCGCTGGGCGATGCGCCCGGCAAAGTCGCTCTGGAAGAAGTTCAGGCTCTGCTTGAGCACGTAGGTGTGGTTTTGCCAGCGGATCAGGCTGGTCATGCCGGGGTTGATGGTTTGATGCACCAGCAGGTCGTGCAGGCCGAAGAACACCGGCCGCAGCAGCAGTATCACCACCAGCATCCAGACCAGCTCGCCACTGTGCTCACTGAAGAAGTTGGCATTGGGCGTGCCTTGGGCCAGGTCGATGATGCGGCTGAGGTAGCTGAACATGGCCACCTCGATCAGCGAGGCGAACAGCCCGACCACCAGCAGGGCAAGAAAACTGGGCCATACCTGGCGCAGGTAATACAGGTAGAACGGCCACACGGTGGTCGGTGGCGACTCACTGGGTGCTTCGCGAAAAATATCGATCAGTTGTTCGAAACGGCGGTACAGCATGGGTAACGACACTCCTGTTCCATCCGACCCTCAGGCGGTTTCACGTCCCTGTGAAGCCCTGCGGTCAGTCGATGCGTTTGGCTGACTTGATGTAGACCGGGTCGGCCGGTACATCACGCATGCCTTTCTTGATGGTGGTCGGCGAGTTGACGATCTGGTCGACCACTTCCATACCCTTGGTCACTTTGCCGAATACGGCATAGCCGCGGTCACGTCCCGGGTTGAGAAAGTCGTTGTCGGCCACGTTGATGAAGAACTGGCTGGTGGCCGAGTTCGGGTCCGAGGTGCGCGCCATCGACAGGGTGCCGCGGGTGTTCAGCAGGCCGTTGCTGGCTTCGTTCTTGATCGGGTCGTTGGTGTTCTTCTGCACCATCTGGTCGGTGAAGCCGCCGCCTTGCACCATGAAGCCCGGGATCACGCGGTGGAAGATGGTGTTGTTATAGAAACCACTGTCGACGTATTGCAGGAAATTCTTGGTGCTGAGCGGCGCTTTCTCGGCATTCAGTTCGATTTCGACCTGGCCGAAGCTGGTGTCCAGCACAACGTGCGGGGTCTTGTCGGAGGCCATGACGCTGGTGGCGAAGGCGACCGAGCAGGCGGTGAGCAGGAGTTTTTTCAGCATGGGCTCAAAGATCCTTGAGAGGTGGAGGCGGCTGCGAGGAATTGCAGCAGGGTCTGGTTGAAGACCTCGGGTTGATCGAGGGGCGTAGCGTGCCGGGAATCGTCGACGACGACCAGCCTGGCGTGGGGCATCAGGGCGACGTAACGCTCCTTCAGTTGTATCGGGGTGTAATCGTGGTCGGCGGCAATGACCAAGGTAGGACAGTGAATCTGCCCGATGCGTTCCTGCACGCCCCAGTCGACGATGGCGTCAAAGCTCTTGAGGTAGGCGCGTTTGTCGTTGCGCGCCCAGCGTTGGGCCATCTTCTGCCGCAACTCGGCCTGGTGCGGCTTGGGGAACAGGCGCTCGGCCAGGCCCTTGCCGACGGTTTCGACACTGAGCAAGCGCGCCAGCCCCCAGCGCTTCAGCCACCAGACCCAGTCGCTGCGGCTACGGCGCTTGACCTCGGGGGCGCTGTTGACGATGCACAGGCTGCGCAGCCACTGCGGGTGGTCGACGGCGAACTGGAAACCCACCATGCCGCCCATGGATAGGCCGACGAAGTGCACGGGGCCGGTGTGCAGGTGTTCGAGCAGGGCCAGCAGGTCGGCACTGAAGGTGGCGATCTGGTAGCCGTCACGGGGTTTGTCGGAGCGGCCATGGCCACGGATGTCCATCAGGATCACCCGGTAGTGACGGCTCAATACCGGTACCTGCAACTCCCAGTCCTGGCAGCTGGAGCCAAGGCCGTGCAGCAACACCAAGGGTTCGCCCTGGCCATATTCCTCGTAATGCAGTGCGCATCCTTCGTGTTCGAAATAGGCCATGGGCGCGGTCCTCTCAGGCTTGTGGGGGGGCTGCGAAGGGCACGTCCAGTGGCGCGGTGTCGAAGTTGCGCAGCAGGTCGATGAGAATCTGCGTGGCCGGGCCCAGGGTCTTCTCTTTGCTCGAATAAAGGTAGAACAGTGGGTGGCGGCTGCCACCCTGATCCAGCTGCAGCGGCTTGAGCACGCCTTCACGCAGCTCGCGCTCGATCATGTGCCGGGGCAGCCAGGCAAAGCCCAGGCCACTGCTGACGAAGGTAGCCGCGGTACCCAGGCTGCCGACCGTCCAGCGCTGTTCGGCCCCCAGCCAGCCAACGTCACGCGGCTGGGCGCGGCCGGAGTCGCGGATTACCACCTGCAACTGGCTTTCCAGGTCCTGGAAGGTGAGCTCGCGGCCCAGCCGGTGCAGGCTGTGCTCGGGGTGGGCGACGGCGACGAACTCCACCGCGCTCAGTTCGGCGCCAAGATAGCCACCGATGCTGTAGCTGCTGATGGCCAGGTCGGCGATGCCTTCGTGCATCACTTCTTCCACGCCAGACAACACTTCTTCACGCAGGCGCACCCGGCAGCCGCGGCTTTGTGGCATGAACGCGGCCAGGGCGCGCACCAACCGGGCGCTGGGGTAGGCGGCATCCACCACCAGGCGCACTTCGGCTTCCCAGCCTTGCTCCATGTGGTGGGCGAGGTCTTCGAGCTGGCTGGCCTGCTTGACCAGGTGGCGCGAGCGGCGCAGCAGTACGTTGCCAGCCTCGGTGAGCACTGCCTTGCGGCCATCGATGCGCAACAGTGGCACACCCAGTTGTTCCTGCATGCGGGCCACGGTGTAGCTGACCGAGGACTGCGAGCGGTGCAGGGCCTCGGCGGCCTGGGCAAACCCGCCGTGATCGACCACTGCCTGCAGGGTTCGCCACTGGTCAAGGGTTACGCGCGGCGCTTTCATCTTTCGCTCCTGTTGTCCTAAGCTGCGCTCTTTCAAGGAGAGCGGCCGATGAAGAAATGTTTTGCGGCAATACTGCTGTGCCTGCCCCTGGGGGCCATGGCCTATCCTATCGACGTGGAGAAGGAACTGACCGGGGTAAAGCTCGATTACACCGCCTATGACACGGCCTACGACATTGGCGCCATCACCCTCAACAACTATGGGCAGGTACCGGCGGCCTGCAAGGTGACGTTCCGCAATGGCCCGGAGGCACCCAGGGTACGCCGGGTGAACGTTCCGGCGGGTAAAAGCGTCGATGTCACCGCCAAATTCAACCGGCAGATCATCAAACTGCGGATCGCCTTGAGTTGCACTGCGGAATAAACCGATAAATCGATAGGTTGAACCCACTTTTTACGCTTTTTTATCGATAGGTCAACCCTTAATCTCACCTCCATCGAATCGCAACCCTTTTTGCCGATGGAGGCACCCCATGTCCCGCGTACTGATCATCGAAAGCAGCGCCCGCCAGCAGGATTCCGTTTCCCGTCAGCTGACCCGTGATTTCATCCAGCAATGGCAGGCTGCCCACCCGGCCGATCAGATCACTGTGCGCGACCTGGCGGTAAGCCCGGTGCCGCACCTGGACGCCAACCTGCTGGGTGGCTGGATGAAGCCCGAAGAGCAGCGCAGTGCCGCCGAACTGGAAGCCCTGGCCCGTTCCAACGAACTGACTGATGAATTGCTGGCAGCGGACGTGCTGGTAATGGCTGCGCCGATGTACAACTTCACCATCCCCAGCACCCTCAAGGCCTGGCTGGACCACGTACTGCGTGCCGGCATCACCTTCAAGTACACCCCGACCGGCCCGCAAGGCTTGCTGACCGGCAAGCGCGCCATCGTGCTGACAGCCCGGGGTGGCATCCATGCCGGCGCCAGCAGCGACCACCAGGAACCCTACCTGCGCCAGGTGATGGCTTTCATCGGCATTCACGATGTCGACTTCATCCATGCCGAGGGCCTGAACATGAGTGGCGAGTTCCACGAGAAGGGCGTCAACCAGGCCAAGGCCAAGCTGGCGGCGGTGGCCTGAGGCTTACTGAATTCCCAAACCTGACACCTGTTTTTGCTCCTTTGGGTGTACCTGCCCGGCCAACGGCCGGGCTTTTTTATGTCTGGTGTTTTGTGGATGGCTGTGCCGGCCTCTTCGCGGGCTTGCCCGCTCCCACAGGTACATCACAGGACTCAGGTGCGGTGATATACCTGTGGGAGCGGGCAAGCCCGCGAAGAGGCCGGCACAGCCCCACATTCCTCATGGTTGAACACAAAGCCCGCAACCCGCTAAGGTCGCGGCCTTGATTCACGAGAGGCAACCATGGGCTACCTGATAATCGTCGCGCTGATCCAGGCGTTTTCCTTCAACCTCATCGGTGAATACCTGGCTGGCCATGTCGACAGTTATTTCGCCGTGCTGGTACGGGTCCTGCTGGCCGGTCTGGTGTTCCTGCCGCTGACCCGCTGGCGCCAGGTCGAGCCGCGCTTCATGCGCTCGATGCTGCTGATCGGCGCGCTGCAGTACGGCATCACCTACGTCTGCCTGTACCTGAGCTTTCGCGTGCTCACCGTGCCGGAAGTGCTGCTGTTCACCATCCTCACGCCATTGCATGTAACGCTGATCGAAGACGCCATGAACCGGCGCTTCAACCCGTGGGCGTTGCTGGCCGCGCTGGTGGCCGTAGCCGGCGCCGCGGTGATCCGCTTCGACAGCATCAGCGGTGAGTTCTTCATCGGCTTCCTGCTGCTGCAACTGGCCAACTTCACCTACGCCGCCGGCCAGGTGCTGTACCGCCACCTGGTTGCCCGCAACCCCAGCGACCTGCCGCACTACGCACGCTTTGGCTACTTCTACCTGGGCGCCTTGCTGGTGGTGCTGCCGGCCTTCCTGCTGTTCGGCAACGCCCAGCACCTGCCAAGCACAAATGTGCAATGGCTGGTGTTGCTGTTCCTTGGCTTGTGCCCGACGGCGTTGGGCCTGTACTGGTGGAACAAGGGCGCATGCCTGGTTTCGGGCGGTACGCTGGCGGTGATGAACAACCTGCATGTGCCGGTGGGGCTGTTGCTGAACCTGCTGATCTGGAACCAGCATGAGCCTTTGGGGCGGCTGTTCATCGGCGGCGGGATCATCCTGGCGTCGGTATGGTTGAGCCGCCTGGGTGCGCGGGCCCGGGCACCGCTGGTCGGCAAGGCCTGACATGCACACCATCTTCGTCATCGTCGCGCCGATCTTTGCCCTGATCCTGGTCGGGTTCCTGTGCCGCAAGACCAACAAGCTGGGCGACAAGGCCGCTGCCGAAATCAACAAGATGGTGGTCTGGCTGTGCCTGCCGGCGTTGTTGTTCAAGGTGACTGCCACCGCCACCTGGAGCGAGATCTGGCACCCGGGGTTCATCGTGGCGTTTGGTGCAGGCGCCCTGGCGATGTTCGTGGTCACCCTGGCGTGGCGGCTTTACAGCGGTCATGGCCTGGTGGCGTCGAGCATCGACGGGCTCAGTGCGGGGTATGCGAACACCGGCTATATCGGCATCCCGTTGTGCCTGTTGCTGTTCGGTCAGGCGGGCTTGCAGCCGGCGCTGATCTCGTCGTTGATCGTGGTGTGCCTTGTGTTCGCCATTTCACTGACGCTGATCGAGATCGGGCTACAGGAGGAGCGGCATATTGGCCGCGCCATCTTGCTGGTGAGCAAGGCGCTGGCGAAGAACCCGTTGGTGATTTCGCCACTGGCAGGCGCTGCCTGGGCGGTTTCCGGGTTGGGCCTGGCGGAACCGGTGATGCACTTTCTCGACATGCTGGCGCTGGCGACCACGCCTTGTGCGCTGATATCGCTGGGCGCATTTCTGGCTGAAAAACGTACAGGGTCGCAGGCCAGCCCGTGGCCGTTGGTGGCCTTGAAGTTGGTAGGGCAGCCAGCGCTGACCTGGGTGCTGGCGTTCAAGGTGTTCAGCTTGCCAACGATGTGGGCAGCGTCGGCGGTGCTGTTGGCGGCACTGCCGACCGGTACCGGGCCGTTCATGCTGGCGGAGTATTACAACCGCGAGGCGGGGCTGATATCACGGACGATCTTGTTGTCGACCGTGGCCTCATTGGTGACCTTGACCGGGCTACTATACCTACTCGGTTATGCGGGGTAACTGAGGACCTCTTCGCGGGTCAAGCCCGCTCCCACAATGACCGCGCAGACGCTGAACCTGTGGGAGCGGGCTTGCCCCGCGAATGGGCTGCAGAGCAGCCCCGGCAATCTCAAGCCTCATTCAACTCTTCTAGGCGACGTGGCATCGGTCCAGCCGCCGCACGCCCCGCCAAACCCACGCGCGGCCTTTGCATGCCTAGGCATCCCGAAGCTACAGCAGTGGGATGCTGTAGCTGATGATGAGGCGGTTTTCATCAGCACCTCGGGCGAAGTCAGAGCGGTAGCTCGCGTTCCGCCATCGGACCCCCAGGTTTTTGAGCGGCCCATTCTGGAACACATACTGCAGTTCGGTATTTCGTTCCCATTCATTGCCTGTGGCATTCGCGGCAAGCTCGACATCATGACCTTTGACATAGCGGGACATGAAGGTCAGTCCAGGAATGCCCATGGTGGCAAAATTGAAATCATAGCGAAGCTGCCATGATTTTTCCTTGGCGCCCGCAAAGTCGTTGATCTGGACGAAGTTGATCAAGTAGGGGTCGGTGCCGTCGATGTAGGGAAAGGCTGTGTCCCCCGACATCTGTTGGTAGCCGAGGCCAAAGCCGTGTCCCTTGATGCTGTAGGTCACCATGCCATTGGCTGAGGTGTTGTCTATTTCTCCAGCAGACGAGCTGCCGCTGTCTCTGCTGATTGCAAGTCGGAGGTCTGCCTTCAGTTGGCCGGCAGGTAAGGGCACAGAGCCAACGAGGCCGAAGAAGTGCTGGGTATAAACATCTTCCAGCTCCCCGTACTGGTAGGAGCCGACGAGGTTTTTGGAGAAGGTGTAGTCAACGCCTGCCAAGTCAAAATGGTCAGCAGTTATGCCGGACTGAAAGCGACGGTTCTTGTTGTTCAGTACAAGGTCTTGAGCGGCAGTCTGGTCGCGGTCTGTGACTTTAGTCAGACGACCGGCCACGACATCAAGGAACTCGATTTCCCCAATGCTCAGCAATCCGCCTTGGAAGGTCTGCGGGAAGATACGTCCGTTGTTGGCCTTGACGGTTGGCATGTCGGGGATCAGCGTTCCCACTTGGAGAAGGCTTTCTGAGAACCGGGCTTTCGCTGTAAGGCCCAGTTTGGAGTATTCATCTGGCGCTTTGCCGTCATCGTGGACTGGGAGGAGGCCAGTGCCTGTCCGGTCGGGGCTGGAATCTAGTTTAAAGCCGAGCATGCCGATGGCGTCTATGCCAAATCCCACAGGGCCTGGGGTGAAGCCTGACTTTGCGTCGAGAATGAATCCCTGTGCCCATTCATCACGCTTGTTCTGGCCTGCACCGTCCCGAAAGTCCCGATTCAAATAGAAGTTTTTTGTTTGTAGGGAGACCTTGGTGTCTTCTAGGAAGCCTTCCGCGAATGCGGGAGAGGCGAGATTACCAAGGCCGAGTAAGGTGCAGACAGGGATTGCGTTACGTGGCTTCATGAATACTCCAGGCGTTGTCGGCGCGCTCAACGGGTGGGCGCGCAGAAACAGCCAATTTTTTTTGTTGGTGGAGTTGCTTGATTATTGCGGGGCTGTGGATGTTTCGGTTGAAGCGGGCTTCGATTTTTTGAGCAAGATGCCGACTGCGATGGCGAGCAATGCTCTAATGGCGCTGGCGACGTAGTGGGTGATTTGACGCCTCCGTTGAGGGAGACCCTCAGTTGAAAACGTCGATGGTTCCGATCGCGATCGCTGCTACGAACATCACCAGGCATGTACCGATGCTCCAGCCGATGGAGGCTCGCTGGTTGTCGCCGTAGTCCAGGTCAAGCAGACCGCACAGCAGGTAGGTGGAGGCAACCAGGGGGCTGAGCAGATGGACTGGCTGGCCGATCAAGCCGGCGATGGCCATCTCTTTTGCACTGATGCCGTAGTGGCTAGCTGTTTCGGCCAGGATTGGCAGGATCCCGAAGTAGAAAGCGTCGTTGGTCAGTACGTAGGTGAAGGGCATGCTGAGGAATGCCGTGATGACGGACATGAAGTGACCGGCAGACTCGGGAATGACATGGATCAGGCTTCCCGAAATGGCTTTGATCATCCCTGTGCCGGACATGATCCCTACGAAGATGCCTGCGGCGAAGATCAGCAGGGTTACTGCCATGACGTTATCGGCGTATTTACCGATGACTTCCTTTTGGTCTTTGACGCTTGGGAAGTTCACCAAGACGCCCAGGCCGAAGGCGAGCATGAACAAGATCGGGAGGGGCATGATGCTGAGCATCATCATGGTGATCAGGGTGATGGTGAGCACGCTGTTGAACAGGAAACGCCAGTCGGTCAGTTTGAATTCGGTGAAGTGGCTCATGACCTCATCGTGATCGAGTTCCACAACTCCCAGACGACGGCGCTCTCTGCGGCCCAAGTAGAATGCAGCGAAAATCACCCACCCGGCACCGGCGATCATGAGTGGGAGCATTTCAAGGAACAGCTCGGTGATATCCACGTGCATGGCGCTTGCCGCACGCGAGAATGGCCCTGCCCAAGGAAGGATGTTCATCACTCCGTTGGTGAGCAACAACACAGTGGCAAGTACCTGAAGGCTCATCCCGGTGCGGCGGTATAGCGGAAGGAGTGCTGCGGTGGTGATGATGTAAGTAGTCGCTCCATCGCCATCCAATCCCACGCAGATACCGAGCACAGCGGTGCCGATGACAATCTTGAGTGGGTCGCCTTTCACGCACTTCAAGATCAGCTTGATCAGCGGGTTGAACAAGCCTGCATCGGTCATCATGCAGAAGTAGAGGATGGCGAAGGTGAGCATGATCCCCGTCGGAGCAAGCATTTTCACGCCATCGAACATCATTGGGCCGAGCTGGGTCGCAAATCCACCCAGGCTTGCAAATGCAACCGGCACCAAGATGAGGGCAACCAGTGGTGACAGGCGTTTGCTCATGACGAGGTACATGAAGCAGACGATCATTGTGTAGCTCAAGAGAGTGAGCATGTTGCCCTCTTATTATCTGTTTTGTATGAGAAGAAAGTGCTCTGGCCTTTCTTTGGGCGAGCAGCGTCCGTGCGCCATGTGCACAGGGCTGCGGCACTAAGTTGTTAGGCTGGAGCGTGCGAGAACATTTGCTTTCCGGAGTGGCCGGGGTCAGCCCTCAAGATGTGTCCTGTCGACGAGTCGGTGATGAACAAGCCACGATTACCCTCCCCACCAAAGGCGAGGTTGGTCAGGGTGCGGCCTTTGGTGCATGACTTGAATCGATAGAGTGGGACTGCGTGCTGATCGAAAGCCCATACACAACCATTGCCGGCATCGCAGACGTAGAGATTTCCTGCATCGTCGAGGGCCATACCGTCAGCGCCGCTCACGCCACCGGCCATGGAGGTGAAGATACCCACCTTGGAGGTTGTGCCATCAGGTTGGAGGGGGAGGCGCCAAACCGCATTTCCGCGAGTCATCGCCACCAGGAGGGACTTCTCGTGAAGATCCATCACCAAGCCATTAGGACTAGGGCCATTATCCAGCAGGCAATCCAGGCGTTGTTGCTGCAGGTCGTAACGGAACACGCGGCCAGTTGGGTCGTGCATACCTGACTGACCTTGGTCGGTGAAGAAAAGGTGCCCCTGTCGGTCGAAGAACAGGTCATTTACACCCTTGAAGCTCTCACTCCTACGATGTGTCAGGAAGGGCTCAATGCGTTTGCTGACCGGATCGAGAACGAGAATCCCGTTCTTGTAGTCGGCGATGAAGATTCGACCGTCACGGTGAATCTTCAAACCGTTGGGCCAGCCGTCGTACTCGACAACCAGTTCCCAGTTCCCCTGCGGGGAAACGCGGAAGATTCGGCCATAGGGGATATCCGTGACATAGAGATTGCCGGTCTGGTCGAAGGAGGGCCCTTCCAGGAAGCTCGTGACTTGCTGGCCTGGCTTGTTAGCTCTGACCCAGTCGGAGTCCCCGTCACGCCAAAACTCTTTCGGCAGTCTGCTGAAGACTTCTGTTGGGCGTTCCTCGGGAGGGGCGTACAGGCTCATGGCAATCTCCATGTGAAAACAGACACGCGACGCTGAGGCTCAAACGGCAGAAGTTTGGGCCAATCTCACCAGTGTACGTTGCCTGGGATATCTTGTTGTTTCGAGCATCGTTCTGTCAGATAGAACTATATTGCTCTTGGTAGAACACTTTCCAAGCTATTTTCAGCCCTGTCAAGTCCCATCAGACGCTCGTGGCTGCTGTCCACGCCCACGAATTGAGTTGATTATCCGTTCATCGCCTGTCTCGTTGACAGGTGTGAAATTGTGGGTAGATACTAAAACAGAACATAATTCTGCCTGACAGAACAATCATAAAAAACAGCGTTCCACTTCGCAGCTGCATTGCATGAATGTTCGGGCAGGCTCTCCCCAGCTACTGGAGAACCTCCATGAAAGAAGCGACAGATATCGACATCCTCGTCAGCGAAGTCGGCCCTAGAGATGGCTTGCAGAGCGTCAAGGCCACCATGCCCACCGAGTTGAAGCTGGACTGGATTTCGGCTCTGGCGGGCGCCGGCTTGAGGGAGATCGAAGTGGGCTCGTTTGTATCCCCCAAGTTGCTGCCGCAGATGGCCGATACTGCGCAGGTGGTTGCCCATGCCCTGACCCTGCCTAATCTCTTCGTCACTGCGCTCGTACCGAATCTCAAGGGCGCGGAGGCTGCATTCAACGCAGGGGTCCATAAGATCACTCTGCCCATCTCTGTGAGTGAGCAGCACTCCATCTCGAACATCCGCAAGACGCACGCTCAGGTATTCGATGAGGTTCAAGCGGTGGTTGCCCTGCGCAATGAGCGCTTCGCGCAGGTACAGATCGAAGCAGGTCTGTCGACTGCCTTCGGGTGCACTCTTCAAGGTGTCGTCACTGACGACGAGACGATGGCCATTGCCTTGAAAATGGCGGAACTGGGCGTAGATGAGGTCGGGCTGTCCGACACCGTCGGCTATGCCAACCCTACTCAAGTGCGTCGACTGTTTACCCGGTTGTTCCGGGAGCTGGGTGCGCTCGCGGGGAGCGCTCACTTCCATAACACCCGTGGTCAAGGGTTGGCCAACGTAGTCGCTGCGTTGGAGGCCGGGGTGAAGACGTTCGATGGTTCTCAAGGTGGTTTGGGCGGTTGTCCATACGCTCCGGGTGCCTCGGGCAACATCGTCACTGAAGACCTGGTGTATTTGCTTGAGTCGATGGGCCTGAAAACCGGCGTAGACATTGATCGCTTGGTTGCGGCTCGTGAGGTACTTCTTCGTGGGCTCCCTGGAGAGCCCGTCTATGGCTTTATCCCGGATGCCGGCGTTGGCAAGAATTTCACCTATGCGAAGGAGGCCGTATGAGCCTGCACGAAGAGCAATCCCTCCCCCTGGCTGGCATTCGCGTAGTCGAGTTTGTCCACATGGTAATGGGCCCGACCTGTGGCTTGCTGCTCGCCGATCTCGGCGCTGAGGTCATCAAGGTGGAGCCAGTGCCGGAAGGTGATAACACACGTCGGCTCATGGGATCGGGGGCCGGGTATTGGATGACCTACAACCGCAACAAGAAGAGCTTTGCGGTGGACATCAAGTCCGAGGAAGGCATGGCCGCTGTGAAGAAATTGATCGCCACAGCAGATGTCGTCACTGAGAACTTCCGACCTGGTGCCATGGAGAAATTGGGCCTGGGTTATGAGCAGGTCAAAGCCATCAAGCCTGACATCATTTACAGCTCGATGAAGGGATTCTTGCCTGGCCCCTACGAGAAGCGTACGGCGCTGGATGAGGTGGTACAGATGATGACCGGCCTGGCCTACATGACCGGGCCGGTCGGGCGCCCCCTGCGTGCAGGGGCATCAGTCAACGACGTGATGGGTGGGATGTTCAGCACTGTCTCGATTCTTGCTGCTCTGCTGCAGCGCAAGGAGTCGGGACGTGGGCAGTTTGTACAGACCGGCCTGTTTGAAAACTCGGCCTTCTTGGTCGCCCAGCACATGATGCAGAAAGTAGTGACCGGGAAAGCGGCAGCGCCGATGCCTAGCCGAATTTCGGCTTGGGCAATCTACGACGTGTTTGAAACCTCCGAAGAAGGCGAGCAAGTCTTCATGGGTGTCGTGAGCGACAGTCAGTGGGTCGCCTTCTGCGAAACCTTCGATTTCCCTGAGCTTGGAAGTGACACCGAGCTGAGTCGGAACAACCAGCGCGTTCAGGCCCGTGACCGAATCATTCCTTTGGTGCGCGAGCGCTTGTCCGGAATGGATAAGCAAACCGTGATGGCCCTCTGTGAGAAAGCTGGTTTGCCGTTTTCCCCGATCCAGCGTCCTGAAGACATGTTTGAGGATGAACACCTCAATCAGTCCGGCGGCATGGCAGAGCTTACATTGCCAGATGGTGAGCAGGTGAAGGTACCGATGCTGCCTTTCGAGATGAATGGCCAGCGTTTCGGGACTCGCCTGAACGTCCCGAGCCTCGGCAGCCATTCGCGAGAGCTGCTTGCACAGCTGGGCTACGGTGACGATGACATCACTCAGCTCGAAGCCAGCGGCACGGTTAAAACTGCCTGACCAACACGGATGTGGGTCTCCCGTGGGGGCTCACTCCTGACGTTTTTGTACGTAGAGCTCGGAAAGATATTCGGGCGCAATCAGCAGCACTGAAGGCACGGGATGTACCTGAGGACTGCGCTCACCGATGGCCTATCCAGCCACGGTATTCATAACAACAACACCGAGGATACAGTCATGGCTAACGTCACGACCCCGGATAACCATTTGTCCATGCCGCAGCCTGAAGTCACCTCTGCGCTACAGCAGAGAGCAATGAAGAAGGCCGCCTGGCGTCTCATTCCATTGCTCGCGCTGGCCTATTTCTTCAACTACCTGGATCGCACCAGTGTTGGTTATGCGGCCCTGCAGATGACCGATCAGCTCGGACTCACTGCCGCTCAGTTCGGCCTGGGTGCTGGGATCATGTTCGTGGGCTATTGCCTCTGCGAAGTCCCAAGCAACCTGGCCATGTACCGATTCGGCGCACGGCTCTGGATGGCTCGAATCATGATCACCTGGGGGCTTGCGGCAGCAGCAACAGCATTCGTTATCGGCCCTTATAGCTTCTATGTTATTCGCTTCCTCTTGGGAGTTGCCGAGGCTGGCTTCTTCCCTGGCGTGATTTTCTTCCTCACCTTGTGGTTCCCGGCCCAGTACCGCACTCGGGTACTCGCCTGGTTCACGGTTGCAACGCCAATTTCGTTCCTTGTTGGTGGCCCACTTTCTATTTACCTGCTCCAGATGCATGGCGCTTGGGGGCTCGCGGGCTGGCAATGGATGTTCATCATCGAGGGGCTGCCAGCTTGCGTACTGGGACTCATCACTTTGAAGGTTCTTGCCAACAGGCCGAGTGAGGCAAAGTGGTTGTCCCAGGAGGAGAAGGATGCTCTGACCGGTATATTGGAGAAGGAGAAGGCGAACGCCCAAAAAAGCCACGGTTTCAAGGCTGCACTCAAGGATCCACGCGTCTGGATTCTTAGCTCTATCACCTTCAGCTTCACCATCGGCACCTACGGTATTGGTATCTGGCTTCCTCAGATGCTGAAAGCCCAGGGCGTTGAAATCAGCCTGATCGGCTGGGTCGCTGCCGTACCGTACTTTTTCTCGACGATCGGGCTGCTGTTCTGGGCCAAGTACGTCGATCGAAGCGGTCGCGGTATCCTGAACCTCATCGTTGCCTTGGTATTGGCTGGTCTGGCAATGATCTTCGCTGTGAACATGAATGCGCTGATTCCGGCACTGGCAGGCATTACGCTGGCCCTTGTGGGTACGATCTCGGCAAAGACGATTTTCTACACGCTGCCCGCGAAGTTCTTGAGTGGCCAAGCGGCTGCTGGTGGTATCGCGCTCATCAACTCCATAGGCGCATTCGGTGGATTCGTCGGGCCCTATCTGATGGGCTTCTTGAAGGATTATACCCATTCCTTTACGGCAGGCCTGATGGTGATGGGATGCATCCTGTTCTTCGCCGCCTTGATGGCGTTGTCCCTGCGACTGTTCATGCGTGATGCGTGATGCTATCTGAGCAGAACAGTGTTCTGGACAATGGACTAGCTGCTAGCCGTACTCACAGGTAAGGTATCAGCCATCTGAACGGCCTCTATACAGGGGCCGCTTTCTCACGAGTGTGCCGAGAACACGTCTGATGTCGCCAAAAAATGAGCCTGTGGTAGCCGACACGTCCAAGACTAATGCTGACGGAGGGGTGGCTGCTGTTGATCGAGCCTTTGCGATTCTCGGAGCTTTCGAGCCTGATCAATCGAGTCTCCCATTGGCTGAAATCGCTCGTCGTACTGGTCTGTACAAAAGCACGATTCTTCGCCTCATGAGTTCTTTGGAGAGGGCTGGCTTTATCAGGCGCCTGCCTGATGGTCAGTATGCGGTGGGGCATGAGCCGTTGCGGTTGGCACAGATATACCAGACCTCCTTCCGGCTGCGAGATACCATTTATCCGGTGCTTGAGGCATTGACTGAGGAGAGCGGCGAGACTTCCTCGTTCTACGTGATCGAGAACGATATCCGGGTAGTGCTGTTCCGTGTCGAACCCAAACGAGCAGTGCGCTTCAGCATCCATGAGGGTGATCGCTTCCCACTGCATGCTGGCGCTTCAGGCAAGATCCTGAGGGCGTTTGGCCCTCCAGCAGATCGTGCTTTGGCTGATGTGCGAGAGCAGTTCTGGGCAACGTCGTTTGGGGAGCGTGATCCAGAGACATCGTCGATATCATCACCCGTATTTGGCGTCAGCCATGAATTCAAAGGTGCTCTCACGCTGTCGGGCCCGTCCGAGCGTTTTAACAAGGATCAACTACAAGCGGCCCGACTGCTATTGCTCAAGCGCGCTGCCCAAGCGACCAGCTTGCTTGGGGGCAGTAATCGAGAGCTACTCGCGGCATTGGAAAAGATCGAGAGCGAGTAAGTCGGGTGGGGTCAGTTCTGCGTCAGGCGGATGATCTGCCTGGCGAAGTAAGCACCTGTCAGGATTACACCGAAGAGACGAAGCGTCTGCATCGCTAGCACCATGCCGACATTGGCATGTGTTTCCACAGCGATGATAGCCATTGCATCCAGTCCGCCTGGGCTGGTTGCCAAGTACATTGAGAGAAAGTCAGTGCCAGTGGCACAGGCTAGAAGCCAGGCGCAGCATGCACAGAGCAAGATCAGTATCACTGCACCCATAATCATTGCGGGCAAGTGCTTGAAAACGTAGCGCACGGTCTTACGGTCAAAGCGCAGCCCTATATAGCAGCCAATAGCGCCATAGGCTGTTGCAAGAAGCCAAGCCGGCATAGTGATGTGGAGCACTCCAGTCAGTTGCAGGGCGCCTCCGATCAGCAGCGGCATCAGCAGCGCTCCGGCAGGTATTTTCGTGCCAGCTGCAACACCAAACAGGATGACTGCCGAGCTGAGCAAGAGATTAAACAGGTCGGTGCCAGATAGAGGGCTAACGGATGGTGATATCACAACCGGAGTACTCGTCGCCCCGAGCATATGGCTTACCAGCGACCCAATCATGACTACACAGACCACCCTGACGTATTGCATGGTCGCTACGACGCGTGAATCGGCACCGTATTCCTCGGCCATGGAAACCATGGCAGAAGCTGCGCCAGGTGCTGTGCCCCAGGCTGCAGTGCTGCCAGGAATGCCACCGTATCTAACGGTTCCGAGCCCCACAGCAGCGCTTAATACGACGGTGAGAAATGTGGCGAAGAGCATGATGTGCCATGACTGAGCCAACGAGAGCAGAACCGACCAAGTTACGGAGTGCGCTACCAGGAGACCAACGCAGCCTTGGCCGAAGCGGAAGATGTGCCGGTGCAAGTGCATTTGCGCACCACACACTCCGAACAAAATGGCGACCAGCATCGGCCCCAGGAATAGTCCCGCTGGCACTGCTGCCGCGTGAAGACCTTGGCCCGCCGCGCCGGCGATGCCGATCAGCGCGATCCATTTGAGGGTCAGTGAGCGATTGGCTACGGCGGATTTTGAGCTTTGCAACGAACTGTACCTCCAGGCACTGACTTCACCTTAGGGGGCAGCCCACGGGTGGGAACGAAAATTATCGATGCCTGGACTGATCAAGTCTATTTTCTACTTTCGATGAACCTATAACTGAAATTTATGAATCATGGACTTTCGTGACCTTGCATATTTCGAGACCATCGCGGAGTCAGGGCACCTCGGACGAGCTGCTGAGAAACTCAACCGTACTCAGCCGGCGCTGAGTAAAAGCATTCAGCGCCTGGAGGAGTCCCTCGGTGCGCGCCTGTTCCAGCGAGATGGTAGAAGGATCAAGCTGACCGATGTGGGTGAGCTATTGCTTGCCAGGGGCAAGCAGTTGCGTATCAACATTGCGGAAACCGAGCGAGAAGTCCGAGATTATGCCAACGGCCTGGTAGGCAACATTCGGCTGGGGTGTGCGGCGAGCATGGCCGAGTATTTGCTGCCCCAGTTGGCTGAGGAGCTTTTGAGTAGGGCCCCGAAGCTGACACTCAAGCTCTCCATAGGCCAAGATGATGTTCTCAGGGAGGCCCTCAGAGCTGGGCGTTTGGATGCAATCATTTGCCCTCTTGTCTCTGGCGATCCGGACTTCAAGATTTATCCGGTGCTCCAGGATGAAGCCGTAGTGGTCGCTAGCGCAGACCATCCAATTTTCCTGGCTCCGTTTGATCAACAGGATCTTTGCCGTTACCAATGGGTGTTGCCGGGGCCGACGGTTACCGCAAGGCGCTGGATAGACAACGCCTTTATTTCAAGGCAGCTCCCTGCTCCAAGCGTCCAGATTGAAACCAATTCGATTTCTCTCCTTCCCAGATTGATCGCTCGTACCCGGCTGCTGAGCTTCCTCGCCCGGGAGACGTTGGAGTATGGCAAAGGCATGTCACGACTGAGAGAAGTTCCACTGAACGAAACAACCATGAGCCGTACCGTTGCGGTGTCGGTGAGAGCAGAGGGGTATCTACCGCCTTCCGCGGTCGCATTGGTTGAGCTTCTACGAGATAAAGGCGGTAGCTTTTTGCAAGAACCGTGATTCAGTGACCCAATGCAAATGCTGAGAAATTGTGCAATTTGGGGCCGCTTTGCGGCCCATTGCTGCGGTTCGTCAGCTCCCACAGTGTCCCTGCTAACTCGATGAGTTAGGTGCAGTTCCATGAACGCTGGCGGGCCGGCGATGGGCTGCAAAGCAGCCCCGGCAATCTCAAGCCTCGCTCATCTCTTCCAGCCGACGCGGCACAGGCTCTTGCGCCACACGCCCGCTCAACCCCATGCGCATGTCATTGCCACTCGGCTGCTGATAAAGGCTCAAGCCAAACTCCGGCAACACCGCCAGCAGGTAGTCGAAAATATCCCCCTGAATCCGCTCATAGTCCGCCCACACCGTGGTGGTGGTAAAGCAGTAGATCTCCAGCGGTACACCCTCGGCCGTGGTCTGCATCTGCCGCACCATGCAGGTCATGTTCGGGTGCACGTTGGGGTGGTTTTTCAGGTAGGCCAGGGCAAACGCGCGGAAGGTACCGATATTGGTCAGCTTGCGGCGGTTGGCCGACAGCTCGGCCACCGGGCCCAGGGCTTCGTTCCAGCTTTGCAGCTCCTGGCGCTTGCCGGCCAGGTAATCGCCCAGCAGGCTCACCTGGGTCAGGCGCTGCTCTTCTTCGCGGGTAAGGAAACGCACACCGGCAGCGTCGATGAACAGGCTGCGCTTGATTCGCCGGCCACCGGACTGCTGCATGCCGCGGTAGTTGCGGAACGACTCGCTCATCAGGCGCCAGGTGGGGATCGAGACGATGGTCTTGTCGAAGTTCTGCACCTTCACGGTGTGCAGGGTGATGTCCACCACATCGCCGTCGGCACCTACCTGCGGCATCTCGATCCAGTCACCCACATGCAGCATGTCGTTGCTGGTCAGCTGCACACTGGCGACGAATGACAGCAGGGTGTCCTTGTACACCAACAGCAGCACCGCCGACATGGCACCCAGGCCCGACAGCAGCAACAGCGGCGAGCGGTCGATCAGGGTGGCGACAATGACGATGGAGGCAAAGATCCACAGCATCATCTTGGCCAGTTGCACGTAACCCTTGATCGAACGGGTGCGGGCGTGTTCGGTGCGGGCATAGATGTCGAGCAAGGCATCCAGCAGGCACGACAGCGCCATGGTCATGAACAGCAGGGTGAAGGCCAGGGCGACGTTGCCCAGGAAGTGCTGGGCAGTGTCGGACAACTCCGGCACCAGCTTCAGGCCAAATTGCAGCACCAGTGACGGCGTGGTTTGCGCCAGGCGGTGGAACACCTTGTTGTGGCGCAGGTCGTCCAGCCACTTCAGCGCCGGCTGGCGGGCCAGCAGCCGCGCGCCGTGCAGCATCAGGAAGCGCGCCAGGCGGCCGACTACCAGGGAAATCAACAGCAGCACCGCCAGGCCGATGGCCGCGTGCAGCATGGGATGTTGGTCGAGGGTGCCCCACAGGTCGAGGGAGTCACGCCAGATTCGTTGGATATCCATGGGCTTGGGTACAGTCTTTTTGCGAAACGAAGCGCCATTAGAGCGCGGATGGCTGCAAAGTTGCCAAAAGAAATTCGGCTAAGCCGGCAGAAAACGTTACCCTATGCAACTGAATTTCCCGCACTTGCCTGAGGTTACCTCCGTGTTCTCCCAATTCGCCCTGCATGAACGCCTGCTTAAAGCCGTGGCCGAGCTTAAATTTGTCGAGCCAACCCCGGTGCAGGCTGCGGCCATCCCCCTGGCCCTGCAAGGGCGTGACCTGCGCGTGACCGCGCAGACCGGTAGCGGCAAAACGGCAGCCTTCGTGCTGCCGCTGCTCAACCGCCTGGTCGACCTGAAAGGTGGGCGGGTAGAGATCCGCTCGCTGATCCTGCTGCCGACCCGCGAGCTGGCCCAGCAGACCCTCAAGCAAGTGCAGCTGTTCTCGCAGTTCACCTACATCAAGGCGGGCCTGGTCACCGGCGGTGAAGACTTCAAGGAACAGGCCGCCATGCTGCGCAAGGTGCCGGACGTGCTGATCGGCACCCCGGGCCGCCTGCTCGAGCATCTTAACGCCGGCAACCTCGACCTGTCCCACGTGCAAGTGATGATCCTCGACGAAGCCGACCGCATGCTCGACATGGGCTTCGCCGAAGACATGGAGCGCCTGTGCAAGGAGTGCGAGAACCGCGAGCAAACCCTGCTGTTCTCCGCCACCACTGGTGGCGCGGCCCTGCGCGACATCATCGGTAAAGTACTCAAAGACCCTGAGCACCTGATGCTCAACAGCGTCTCGCAACTGGCCGAAGGCACCCGCCAGCAAATCATTACCGCCGACCACGACCAGCACAAAGAGGCGATCGTGCAGTGGCTGCTGGCCAACGAGACCTTCGACAAGGCTATCATCTTCACCAACACCCGCGCCTTGGCCGACCGTATCTACGGCCACCTGGTGGCCAAGGATGTAAAAGCCTTCGTGCTGCATGGCGAAAAGGACCAGAAGGACCGCAAGCTGGCCATCGAGCGCTTCAAGCAGGGCAGCTCCAAGGTGCTGGTGGCCACCGACGTGGCGGCCCGTGGCCTGGACATCGACGGCCTGGACCTGGTGATCAACTTCGACATGCCTCGCAGCGGTGACGAATACGTGCACCGCGTGGGCCGCACCGGCCGCGCCGGTGGCGAAGGCCTGGCGATCTCGCTGATCACCCACAACGACTGGAACCTGATGTCGAGCATCGAGCGCTACCTGAAGCAGCAGTTCGAGCGCCGGGTGATCAAGGAAGTGAAGGGCACCTACAGCGGGCCGAAGAAGGTCAAGGCGTCGGGCAAGGCTGTTGGGGCCAAGAAGAAGAAGGTTGACAAGAAAGGCGGTGACAAGAAAGCTGCGGCCAAGCGCAAGCCAACCGCCAAGCCACGGCCCAACGCACCGCTGGCCAGTGCTGACGGCCTGGCACCGCTGAAAAAGCGTAAGCCGGCTGCTGAGTAATCAGCCTCTAGCAGGCTGACGCATTCCCTGTAGGAGCGGCCTTGCGTCGCGAAAGGGCTGCGGAGCAGCCCCAGGATTTCGGCGCAAATGCACAAATTGCTGGGGCCGCTTTGCGGCCCTTTCGCGACACAAGGCCACTCCTACAGGGTCGGTGCCTGCAGGAAACACCTCACTCAGTCTTTTTTTCCGCCTGCTTCAACTCCTTGATCCGCTGGTCAATCAGCTGACACTTGTCGGGCAAGTCCTTGCTCGCCGTCCCCAAGTCCATCCCCTGAAGCTCGTCATTGATCTCCTTGGCTTTCTGCGGGTTCTGCTCGGTCAATTGAGTAACCAACCCGGCCAGCTCTTCACGTTTCTGCGTCGCTTCCTCTGGTGTGCAGGCCCAGGCGGGCAGGGCGCAGAGCAGGGCGGTGGCGCAGCCAATGGGTAGCAGCGGTTTCATCCTTTTTACCTCCAGCGGTGGCTATGCGCGGTGGAGGGCTGAGGGTGTGGGGAAGTTCAGGGCTTGCGACCGATGGATCATTTCCATGATGGATGTAGTCCGTTTCTGAAGTGCCTCAGTATCCCCTTTGCGCCGTTGAACAGCGCGCTATATCACTCTAGTCTCGGATGAAAAGAGGGGGTATTGTATGTACAGCTGTAAATACAGGGCGTCCCATGTTCTTTGAATGGGACGAAGCGAAAAACCAGATCAATATCCGCAAGCACGGCATCGATTTTGCCGACGTGCCTGATATGTTCAACCACCCCATGCTGATCCGGCGCGATGAGCATGTCGCGTGTGCTGAAGAGCGTTGGGTCAGCATCGGATGGCTGAAGGCGCTGATAGGCGTCGTCGTGTACACAGAGAGGCGGGGTGAAGTGATACGCATTATTTCCGCGAGAAAAGCCACCAAATGGGAGGCCAGACACTATGACCAAATCATCGAAAACTGACTGGAACCGGCTGGCCCGGCAGGACGACAAGGATATCGATACAACAGATATCCCGGAGCTCGACGATGAGTTTTTCCGTCAGGCCGAGCTGCGCGTTCCCGCCAAGCAGGCGGTGACCATTCGCCTGGACTCAGATGTCCTCGCCTGGTTCAAAGAGCAGGGCAGCGGCTACCAGACCCGCATAAACCAGCTGCTACGCCAGTACATGCAAGCTCAGCAGAAGCCGCGTTGAGCTTTTCCAGGCGCTGCGGCAAGTGAATGGTAGCGATCTCGGGGTGGTCCAGCATCACCGGGAGGCCGGTATGTCAGCCTGCTATGTGAGGCCGCGCTGTCATGTCTATGCCGAGTGCTTTCATGACGGTCAGGAACGATTTGAGGGTTGGGTTGCCATGCTCGCTGAAAGACCGATAAAGCTGTTCACGAGACAGCCCGGTTTCTTTTGCCAGCTCGCTCATACCTTTTGCTCGCGCTACCACGCCGACAGCTTTGGCGACATAGCTGGCATCCCCAGTCTCAAGGGCATCGGTCATGAACACCGCTATTGCTTCGGGGGTGGTGAGGTATTCGGCGGGGTCGAATTCAGAGAAGGTTTCAGTCATTTTGCATCCTCCACGAACGCAGAATCTGGTGGGCTGCCTTGATGTCTCGTTGTTGGCTGCTTTTATCGCCGCCGCATAAAAGAATCACGAACGTGCTGCCCGCCTGATGGAAATACACCCGGTAACCAGGCCCATAGTGAACCCTGAGCTCACTGACGCCGTGGCCGACCGGTGATACGTCGCCAGGCAGGCCCTCCATCAACCGGTTGATCCGAGAAATGATTCGGGCTCTGGCGCTGATGTCCCGGAGGCCGGCCACCCAATGTCTGAAACTGCTGGATTCGATTTTCTTCATCGAGTGAATGTAGTTTATAAACTACACTTGGCGGTCCCGCAAATGGTTTCTGCCTATTGCCGTAGCAGCGTCTTCAGGGTCACGCACATCTTACCCACCAAGATCTTTCGGAACACCGCACCTCACCGGCGAGTCCCAACCTGTGTACCTCTTTCGTCCACAGCAGGAGCCCGTAGCCATGAGCATCGCCTACGACTGGGACTTGATCGAACGCTTGCTGCACGAGGTGCAGAACAGCGGCGGTCACAGCTTTACGCCACGCCCTTATGCCGAGCAGCACGCTGCCGCGCTGGCCGCCAAGGGTGAGCCGGTGGGTGACCTGGACCACCTGAAAACCCGTGCCTGCGAATATGAAAAGTTGTTGTTCGACCGCGGCTTTATCGAAAGCCGGCCTGAAGAGGACGGCGGCAACGGCGAGAACTTCGTGCTGACCGAGCGCGGCTCGCGGCTGATGAGCCTGATCGACAGCAGCATCCCGGGCTTCGAACACCCGCGCCAGGTGCTCGATGAGCAGGAGGATGCGCTGGATGAAACCACCTTCGAACAGGTGTCGGCAAAAGCGCAGATCGCTTGAGGTCGTTTTGAGGCTGGCATCGGTGGCCATGAAAACCCGATAATCGGTAGCTTCTGAACGCTGCCGAGTCCTTGCCCATGTCCACGATCACCTCAAAGGCCCGCCCATGAGCGCGGTCCGCAAGAACCCAGATGCCTTTGCTTTCCAGGTGATGCTGGGGCTGTGCCTGATCTGGGGCTGCCAGCAAGTGCTGATCAAGACCGCCGCCGTCGACATTGCCCCGGTGATGCAGGCGGCGTTGCGCAACGCTATCGCCGCCGTGCTGGTAGGCCTGATGCTGTGCTGGCGCGGGGGCTGGGAGCAGGTCGGCAGCACCTGGCGCGCCGGGCTGCTGGCGGGTGGGTTGTTCGGCATTGAATTCCTGTTCATTGCCGAAGGCTTGAAGCTGACCTCGGCGGCGCATATGTCGGTGTTTCTGTACACGGCGCCAGTCTTCACCGCATTGGGCCTGCATTTCCGGCTAGCCAGTGAACGCTTGCGGCTGTTGCAATGGTTGGGGATTCTGTTGGCTTTTGGCGGCATTGCCATGGCCTTTGCTGGCGGCATGTCGTTTGAGCACATGGATGGCCGCACTTTGCTGGGCGATGCCTTTGGCGTGATCGCCGGGTTGGCCTGGGGGGCGACCACAGTGGTGGTGCGCTGCTCACGGCTGTCGGAGGCACCGGCGACCTTGACCCTGTTCTACCAGTTGGCGGTGGGTTTTGCCGGGTTGTTGCTGATTGCCCTGCTCAGCGGGCAGATCGGCGAGGTGTCGTTGACGCCGCTGGCCATGGGCAGTGTGTTGTTCCAGGGCATTGTGGTGTCATTCGTCAGTTACCTGACGTGGTTCTGGTTGCTGCGCAAATACCTGGCGTCGAACCTGGCGGTGTTCTCATTCATTACCCCGTTGTTCGGGGTGACCTTTGGCGTCTTGCTGCTGGATGAGCCGTTGAGCGCGAATTTCGTGGTGGGCGCGTTGATGGTGTTGCTGGGGGTGATCCTGGTGAGTGCCGAGCCTTGGGTGAAGCAGCAACTGCGGCGGCTGGTTGGGTAAGGGGTAGCTTGCACCGGCCTCTTCGCGGGGGTGGCCCCCCCCCCCCGCTCGCGGGGGGGCCCCCGGGGGGCGGGGCCGCCCCGGCGCTGCCCCGGACAGAAAAAAAGAGTTAGAGGGTTTCACACGCCCGGCACGGCCCCAACATCCCTGACACC
>NZ_JBIVXJ010000011.1:72964-138414 GCF_044769185.1 Pseudomonas sp. NPDC090592 | reverse complement strand
CCCGGTCGCGGCCCGCCGGGGGCGGCGCCCCCCCCCCCCCCGCCCCCGCCCCCCCCCGGGGGGGCCCCCCCCCCCCCCCCGCGAAGAGGCCAGTACAGACAACAGAGATTCAGGATGTAACCCTGGCCTGACAGGCACCAACCTGCTGTACCCCACTGCCAATCAGCACCAACCCCCCAGCCACCACCAACCCACCCGCCGCCAGCATCAGCGCCGGCTGCAGCCCACCGCTGTAATGGCTGCTGACCGCCGCCAGCAATGGCCCGCTCAATTGCCCCAGGGCAAAGCACGCAGTCAGCAGCCCGGCATTGCGTTGCGTGGCATGGGGTGCCAGCTCCCGCGAGCGCTGCATCACCAGTTGCATGCAGGCCAGGAACGGCCCGCCACACAGCAGCACGCCCAATGTCAGCCCGACACCCCCGCCCATCAGGCAGGCCAGCACGCCCAAGCCCTGAAGCCACAACGTGGCGGTCAGCCAGACTGAGGTGCGGCCGCCGCGGCGCAGGCTCACCAGCAGCACACCCAAGGCCGCCGCCAGGCCAAACGCCGGCCAGAACAGGTCGGCCAGCCACTGGCCACGGAACTGCTGGTTGGCCATCTGCGACAGAAAGGTGGCCGGCAGGATGTAACCCACGCCATACAACGCATATACCAGCCCCAGGCGGCCAATGCCTACGCTGCGGGTCGGGCCTTGGTGCGCTGGCGTTGGCGCAGGCTGGAGTGCCCTTGGCAGCCACGGCCGCACGGCCAGCAGCATCACCAGCGCGGCAACGGCATAGATCAGCCACAGCGCCGCCGAGCCCAGCCCCAGTAGATGCGCCACCAGTGCCAGCAGCCCGGTCACGGCGATGCCCAGGCCCGGCCCGGCGAACACCAGCGCACCCAGGCGCTGGCGGTTGTGTGCATTAGCCACCTGCTGGCTGAGGCTGGTGATCATCACCAGTACCCAGGCACTGGCCACGCCGGTACCAAAGCGCAGCAGCACTTGGCTCCAGAACCCGTCGGCGCCCCATGAAGCCAAGGTCAGCAGCACGCACAGCCACAGCCCGCCATGCAGGCGCAGGCGCACCTGGCCGGGCGATCGGGCAAACATGGCATCCACCGCACCCATGAAATAGCCCAGGTAGTTGGCAGCCGCGACCAATCCGGCGACCGTAAGGTCCAGCTGGCCTTCGGCGATCAGTTGCGGCAATTGCGGGGTGAGGGCGAAGCGGCCGATGCCCATGGCCATCATCAGCGCCACGGCGCTGGCCAGCAGTTGAATGAGTGGCGACATGTTGAGTCTCCTGCGCGGATGTAAGCGATGACTGGCAGGTTAGGGCGGTTTCATTTTCAATAAAATTGAATAATGATGATCAAGTTATTCTGTTTTGGAGAATGTCGTGGAGTTCAGCCAGCTGCGTATCTTCCAGGCGGTAGCCGAGGAGGGGTCCATCACCCGCGCCGCAGAGCGCCTGCACCGGGTGCCGTCGAACTTGTCGACACGCCTGCGCCAGCTCGAAGAGCAGTTGGGCGTCGAGCTGTTCCTGCGTGAACGCCAGCGTCTGCAGCTGTCGCCGGCAGGCAAGGTGCTGCTGGACTATGCCAACCGCATGGCGGTCCTGCGCGATGAGGCGCTGGCCGCCGTGCGTGGCGGCCAGCCTGCCGGTGATTTTGTGCTGGGTACCATGTACAGCACCGCTGCTACCCACCTGCCGGCGCTGCTGGCGCGTTATCACCAGGCTTACCCGGCGGTGAACCTGCAGGTGCGCGCCGCGCCCAGCGGCGAGTTGCTCGAAGGCCTGCTCAACCACAGCCTGGATGCCGCGCTGGTGGACGGCCCGCTGAACCTGGCCGGGCTGGATGGCGTGCCGTTGTGTGATGAGCAGCTGGTGCTGATCACCAGCCCCGAGCACCCTGCGGTGCACAGCGCCAAGGACGTGGTGGGCAAGGCCGTGTTCACCTTCCGCCAGGGTTGCTCGTACCGTATGCGCCTGGAGGCCTGGTATGCCCATGCCCATACCCCGATGGGGCGGGTAATGGAGATCGAGTCATACCAGAGCATGCTGGCCTGCGTGATCGCGGGGGCAGGGGTGGCGATGATGGCCAGGTCGATGCTCGACAGCCTGCCCGGGCGTGACCGGGTAAGGGTGCATCAGCTTCAGGCGCCGTTCGATCAGGCGGTCACCTGGCTGATGTGGCGCCAGGGCATGCGCGGGGCAAATTTGCAGGCGTGGATCGATTTGCAACAAAGCGAAACGATTGACCAGTCGTCGGAATGCGCCGCCACGGCTTGATCCGGGTCAAAATGGCCCATATCTGTAAGAGTAGAGGCATGCGTAATACAGGACATCGGGCTATGATCTGTATGAAACATCGCAGGATTGATTTGCCGTGAGGCTGACCCGTCAAGGGGGCATTATGAATAAACCACTGTCCAACTGGCTCCACGACCTGGCGGTCGCCTTGGGGCTGATTCCACCACCCTTGCAGCCGGTGCCGATCCCGACTGATGAAGAGCAGCGCAAGCGCCAACCGCGTCGTCGCTGATCCTACTGAGAGCAAGACAAAGGCCGCAGCACCTGGGTGGGTGCAGCGGCCTTTTTGTGTCTGTGGAATTGTTTTTGCCTGCACTGGCCCTATCGCTGGCAAGCCAGCTCCCACAGGTACAGCACAAGCCTCAGGCCTTGCGCATTCTATGTGGGAGCTGGCTTGCCAGCGATAGGGCCAGTGCAGGCTAACAGTCAGGCCAGGTTCACGGCACCGACGGGTTTACGCGACATAAGGCTGACCACCACAAAGCTCACCAGGCCAACAGCCAGGCTGTAGTAGATCGGCGTATTGGCCTCCAGCCCATCCTTGAACATGAACAGCAGCGCGGTGGCAAAGCCCAGCGACATGCTGGCAATCGCGCCGGCGGTGGTCGCACGCTTCCAGAAGATCGCCCCGATCAGCGGGATCAGCATGCCGCCGACCAGCAGGTTGTAGGCCAGGGTCAGGGCGTTGATCACGTCGTTCACCATCAGCGCGATACCGAGTACCACCAGGCCGGTGAGCAGGGTGAACAGCCGGCTCAGACCCAGGCTCGACTGTTTGCCGCCGCGCAGCTTGGGCAGCAGGTCTTCGGTCACGGTGGTCGAGGCAGCCAGCAGTCCGGCACTGGCGGTGGACATCATCGCCGCCAGGGCGGCTGCCATCAGCAGGCCACGGATGCCATCGGGCAGGGTGCTCTTGATCATCTCGGCAAAGGCGTTGTTCGGGTTGGCCAGGTCGGGCATCAGCACATGGGCGGCCATGCCGATGGCGGCGCAAGCCAGGCCGTACACCACGCAGTACACACCGGCAACGGTACCGGCACGCTGGCAGACCTTCTCGTCACGTGCAGTGAACACACGCTGCCAGATGTCCTGGCCGATCAGGATGCCGAAGAAGTAGATCAGGAAGTAGGTGATGATGGTGTCCCAGCCAATGGTGGTCAGCTGGAAGCTGGCCGCCGGCAACTTGGCCACCAGGGTGTCCCAGCCACCGGCCTTGTACAGGCACACTGGCAGCAGGATGAACATCAGGCCGACGGTCTTGATCACGAACTGGACGATGTCGGTCAGGGTCAGCGACCACATGCCGCCAATGGTCGAGTACAGCACTACCACACCGCCGCCGAGCAGCAGCGAGGCCCAGAATGGCAAGTCGAGCAGCACCTGCAGCACGGTGGCCATGGCCAGGGTCGAGGTAACGCCGATCATCAGTGCATAAGCCAGCATGATCACGGCACTGGCCTGGCGCGCGGTAGGGTTGTAGCGCTGTTCGAGAACCTGGGTCACGGTGAAGATGCGCAGGCGCAGCAACGGCTTGGCCAGGAACAGGTTGATGGCAATGATGCCCAGGCCCAGGGCTGCGCACAGCCAGAAGCCGGAGATGCCGTGGACGTAGCCCAGGCGCACGGTGCCAACGGTAGAGGCGCCACCCAGCACGGTGGTGGCCATGGTGCCCATGTACAGGACCGGGCCGAGGTTGCGCCCGGCTACCAGGTAGTCTTCATGGGTTTTCGCGCGCCGCATGCCATACCAGCCAAGCCCTAGCATGCCGGCGGTATAGATCATTACAACAATGATGTCCAAGGCCATTGGGGGTCTCCCGATTATCTTTATTATGGCGAGATCGACCACGCAGGCGCGTTTTCGGCGCCCGGTGGTCTTGTCGTGTTGTTGGCGGGCCTCTGTGGCCCTCCCTCATGGCTCCTGCCGGGGTATTACAGATACTGCGATCGCTTCTTGTAGGAGCGGCCTTGCGTCGCGATCGGGTCGCAAAGCGGCCCCGGCGATTCAGGCGTCAAAGCGTAAATCCGGGGGCTGCTTCGCAGCCCGATCGCGACACAAGGCCGCTCCTACAACCGAATGCCGTTTAGCGGCGTACCACGCCCGGTAGCACGCAGAGCATCTCGAACAGCAGGTTTGCACCGAGCAGCGAGGTGTTGCCGGTGGTGTCGTAAGGCGGGGAGACTTCGACAAGGTCACAGCCGATCAGGTCCAGGCCGTGGCAGCCGCGAATGATCTCCATCGCCTGGATGGTGGTCAAGCCGCCGATTTCCGGGGTGCCGGTGCCAGGCGCCCAGGCCGGGTCGATGCCGTCGATGTCGAACGACAGGTACACCGGGCCGCCGCCGACCTTTTCCCGCACTTCGGCCATCAACGGCTCCAGCGACTTGTGCCAGCATTCTTCGGCCTGGACTACGCGAAAGCCCTGGCGGCGGCTCCAGTTGAAGTCGTCGGCGGTGTAGCCTTGGGCGCGCAAGCCGATCTGTACCACACGGTCGCAATCGAGCAGGCCTTCTTCCACGGCGCGGCGGAAGGTGGTGCCGTGGGCGATCTTCTCGCCGAACATGTGGTCGTTGACGTCGGCGTGGGCATCGATGTGCACCAGGCCGATCTTGCCGTGCTTCTTGTGCAGGGCACGCAGGATCGGCAGGGTGATGGTGTGGTCGCCGCCCAGGGTCATCGGGATGACATTGTGCTCGACGATTTCATCGTAGGCTTCTTCGATGATGCGCACGGCGTCCAGCAGGTTGAAGGTGTTGATTGCCACGTCACCGATGTCTGCCACCGACAGCGAGTCGAACGGTGCAGCCCCGGTGGCCATGTTGTAAGGGCGGATCATCACCGATTCGGCGCGGATCTGCCGCGGGCCGAAGCGGGTGCCGGAGCGCAGCGAGGTGCCGATGTCCAGTGGCACGCCGATAAAGGCGGCATCCAGGCCTTCGGCGCTTTGCAGGTGGGGGAGACGGAGCATGGTGGCGATGCCGCCGAAACGCGGCATTTCGTTGCCGCCCAGTGGTTGGTGGAGAGTCTTGTCCACGGTGGGCCTCATCAGTCGGTCGATTGTTCTGTTTGTTCGAACCTGTGCCGCCGCGCGCCTTCCACGGGGGAGTTGCCGGCGGGCAGGGACATTTCGGCCAAGTCTGCTCAAGGTAGTGGCGGGGAAGAATCGCTACCGACAAAAACTTAGTTCAGGAATTTCTGAACTAAAGCGGGCCGCAGCGGTTAGACTGCGCGCTAATACTGTTGCGGAACCGTTGCACCATGGCCTCGACCTTGCCCGACCTGAAACTGCTGCGCATCTTTGTCAGCGTGGTGCGCCACCAGGGCTTCGCCAACGCGCAGCGCGACCTGAACCTGTCGACTTCGGCCATCAGCACCTACATGAGCCAATTGGAAAGCGCGCTGGGCATTGTGCTGTGCCACCGTGGGCGTGGCGGTTTCAGCCTGACCAGCAAGGGCGAGCTGTTCCACCAGGAAACCCTGCGCCTGCTGGCTGAACTGGATGGCTTCGAGCAGTATGCCGCTGCCCTCAAGGGCGAACTGCGTGGCACCCTCAACCTTGGGGTGATCGACTCCACGGTCGGTGACCGGGCCTTGCCGCTGGCCGAAGCCGTCGGTGCCTACAGCCAGGAGCATCCGGCGGTGCACCTGCACCTGTCGGTCTCAAGCCCCTACGAGCTGCAACTGGGCGTACAGGACAACCGCCTGGACCTGGCCATTGGTGCGTTCTCCTCGCGCATGAGCGGCCTGCTCTACCAGCCGTTGTACCGTGAACAGCACTGGCTGTACTGCAGCAGCCGCCACCCGCTGTACACCGAGCGGCGCATCCCCGAGCAGGTGGTGACCCAGCAACGCATGGTCGGGCGTGGCTACTGGAGCCAGGCCGAGCTGGCCCGGCATGGTTTCAAGCACAGTGCGGCGACAGTGGAGAGCATGGAAGCGCAATTGATCCTGATTCTTTCCGGTGCCTATATCGGCTATCTGCCCGAGCACTACGCGCAGGCCTGGGTCGACAAGGGCGACTTGCGGGTGCTGTCGCCGTCGACCTTTGGTTACCAGGCACCGTTCTCGCTGATCATTCGCCGTGGGCGCACCCGCGAGCCGCTGATCCAGACCTTCCGCGACCTGCTGAAAAGCCAGCTCAACGTGGGTTGATAAACACGCTGTTCAGGTATTTCGTCGGGAGGCTCTAATTTCCTGCATGGGCTGGCCGCTAACCTGATAGCGCTCTGCTACATATCAACTTGCGCTGATGATTTTTCCCCTATTCATCCTGCAAGGATCGCCCAAGATGCGCATGAATTTGCCCGTCACTGAGCACGAAAGAACCTTTTCCAGCGATCAACGCCTGATTTCCACCACGGACCTGAACAGCCGTATCACCTACTGCAACGACGCCTTCGTGGCGATCAGCGGCTTTACCTACGACGAGCTGGTCGGCCAACCCCACAACCTGGTGCGCCACCCGGATATGCCGCCGGCGGTGTTCGGGCATATGTGGGAGATCATCAAGCAGGGCAAACCGTGGATGGGGGTGGTCAAGAACAGGGCGAAGAACGGCGACTACTATTGGGTCAGCGCCTATGTCACGGCGATTTACGAGCAGGGCCGCATCAGTGGCTATGAGTCGGTACGTTCGGTGCCCACGCGTGAGCAGATCCGCCGTGCCGAGGCATTGTATGCACGGCTGCGGGCCGGCCGAGCAGCGGTGCCCTGGGCGGCGCGGCTTGGGCATGGCCTGGGGCACGGCTGGCCGCTGATCGGCGCGGGCCTGCTATCGGCGGCTGGCTACCTGTGGCTGCCACCCTATGCAGCGCTTGGGGTGCTGATGGCCAGCCTGCTGCTGGCCTGGTACCTGGTCGAGCACCGGCAGAACCAGGCCATCCGCCGTACGCTGGCCGAGCACCCCAAGGCCTTCACCAGCCCACTGGTGGCGCTGACCTACAGCGACAACCCCGGGCTGCAGGGCCAGCTCGACCTGGCCATCTTCAGCGAGGAAGCACGGCTGCAAACGGCGTTGACCCGGTTGGTGGATGCAGGCGTTGGGGTGAAGTCGCGGGCGGCGCAGTCATCCGATTTGTCCGATGCACAAGCGCAAATGCTCGACCGCCAGCGCAGCGAGACCGACCAGTCCGCCACGGCCATCGCCCAGATGGCGGCGACCATCCAGCAAGTCACCCACAACGTGCAGAGTACGGCGCATGCGGCGGGTGATGCCGACCAGCTGGCGCAACAGGGTAGCGAGCTGGCGCTGCAAAGCCTCAAGGCCATGGGCAGCATGAGTGATGCGGTCAATGACATCGGCCAGGCGGTCAATGCCTTGGCCGAGCAGACCCAGTCGATTGGCAGCGTGGTCGATGTGATCACCTCGATTGCCGAGCAGACCAACCTGTTGGCACTGAATGCAGCCATTGAGGCGGCGCGTGCCGGCGAGCAGGGGCGCGGGTTTGCCGTGGTGGCGGATGAAGTACGTTCGCTGGCCCAGCGCACCCGTGCTTCGACCGATGAGATTCACCACATCATTGCCTCGCTGCGTGCAGGTGCCGAGCGAGCGGTGAGCACCGCCAGCCGGGGCGAGCAGATATCGCGCGACAGCGTGCACAGCGTCGAGGCGGTGCAGGCGGCGTTGAGCGGGATCGCCCAGGCAGTCAGCCGAATTACCGGCATGAGCCAGCAGATGGCCACGGCGTCGGAACAGCAGAGCCATGTGGCGGAAGACATCAACCAGCAGATCGTGCGGATTGCCCACCTCTGCGACCAGAGCGCCGGGCAGGCCAGGCAAGGGGCGCAGATCAGCCAGGACCTGGAGCGCATGGCGGAGTACCTGCATAGCCTGGCGGAGCGCTTCAACCGCTGAGATCGCTGGGGCCGCCTTGCGGCCCATTCGCAGGCAAGCCAGCTCCCACAGGATCACCACAGGCCTGAGCCTTGTGCAGTACCTGTGGGAGCTGGCTTGCCTGCGAATGGGCCGCAAAGCGGGCCCTGGTTCTGTGGCAGAATGTCCCCGCCAAGGAGACCCCCATGCCCAGACCCCGCTGCGAGCGCTGTCAGCGCCCGTCCGACCATTGCCTCTGCCCACTGATCCCTGCACTCGACAGCCGCACCCGCGTGATCCTGCTGCAGCACCCCAGTGAAACCGCCCACGCGCTGAACACTGCGCGGCTGGCTGCCCTTGGCCTAAACAATGCCGAGTTGCGGGTAGGCGAGGTGTTCGATGATCTGGAGCAGTTACTCGCTACACCCGGCTACCGACCGGTGCTGTTGTTCCCCGGTGATGACGCCCAGGTGTTGACTGCGTATGGCGAGGCGAGCGCCAAACCGTTGATGTTGATCGTGCCCGACGGCACTTGGCGCAAGGCACGCAAGCTGCTGTACCTGAATCCGTTGCTGGAGGGCTTGCCACGAGTGACATTGGGGCAGGTGTCAGCTTCGCGCTATCGCTTGCGCAAGGCACCGGAGGCTGGGGCGTTGTCGACCATCGAGGCCGTGGTGGGGGCGCTGAATGCGCTGGAGCAGCCGGTTGGCTTCGATGCGCTGCTGGCACCGTTCGAGGCGTTGATCGAGGGGCAGATCAGGGCCATGGGCGAGGAGACGTTCCAGCGTAACCACGGTGAAGGGTGATGCAGTGATGGCCCTATCGCCGGCAAGCCGGCTCCCACAGGTACTTCACAAGGCTCAGGCCTGTGGTGATCCTGTGGGAGCTGGCTTGCCGGCGATAGGGCTGCAGAGCAGCCCCGGCAATCTCAAGCCCGATCAACGCATCTCAGGCAAACGCGCCTCGGTACGCACCTCGGTAGTGGCCAGCGCCTCTGGCGGCAGCGAAATATGCTGCTTGGTCAGCAACTCACCCATGGTTGCCAACACGCGGTAGCGCGAGAACTCCTCGGTATAACGCACTTCGGTGTAGCGGCGGTCGGCGTTGTACAGCTCGTTTTCACTGTCGAGCACGTCCAGCAGGGTGCGCTGACCCAGGCCGAACTGGTCCTGGTAGGCGGCTCGCACGCGTTTGGTGGTCTCGGCGTACTCACGCGCAGTCGGCAACTGCTTGCTGGCGTTGTTCATGGCGTTCCACGCCAGGCTCAGGTTCTCGGTCAACTCGCGCAGGGCGTTGTTGCGGATATCCAGGGCCTGGTTGATCTTGTGCGCGTCAGACTGCAGGCGGGCCTTGTCGCTGCCGCCGCGGAACAGGTTGTAGTTCATCTCCACGCCAGCTTGCCAGTCGTTGTTGTTGTGGCCTTTTTCGCCGCCGGTGTTGTTGTTGGCACCGGTTGCCAGAATGGCGTCGAAGCGCGGATAGAACGTCGACTTGCCCACTTCGTACTGCTGCTCGGCGGCGTTGACGTCAGCCTGGGCAGATTTGATGTAGGGGTTGTTCTGACGCATGCTGTCGCGCGCGCCGTCGAGGGTTTCAGGTACCTCACCCTTGATGGTCTGCGGGCTTTCCAGCTCGTCCGGGGCACGGCCGATCACACTGAAGAAGTTGGCTTCGGCATCGGCCAGGTCGACTTCGGCGGTATCCAGGTTGTTTTCTGCCAGGGCGCGACGTGCGCGGGACTGGTCAAGGTCGGCGGTGCTGCCGACGCCGCGCTCGTTACGCAGGCCGATCTGGTCGTTGACGCGCAGGTGGGCTTGCAGGTTGTTCTTGGCCAGGGTCACCAGTTCGCGGCGCTTGAGCACTTCCAGGTAAACCTCTACTGCACGCAGGGCGACATCCTGGGCAACCGCCTGGGTGTAGTAGGCACGGGAGGTGGAGACAGCCTCGGTACGGCCCACTTCGTTCGACGTGTTGAAGCCGTCGAAGATCATCTGCCGCAGGCGCAGCTCGGATTGGGTGTAGTTGAGGGTTTCCTTGTTATGGTTACCTTGGGCACGGGTGGTGGCGTTGTCCGAACGCTGGCGACCATAGCCTGCGACCAAGTCCACGGAAGGGTAGTAGCCACCACGCGCAAACTTGACGTCCTCATCGGCCGACAGCTTGCTGTTGCGGTTGGAGCTTACTTGCGGGTGGTAGTCCACGGCGCTCTGGACGGCCTCGGTGATCGACATCGCCTGTACGTTGGCACTCGCCAGGGCCAACAGTAATGCACTGGTGATGGGGTTCAAAACGCGCATGGTACATCTCCCTGATCCTGGAATTGATCCTGCTGCTCGCCAAAAAAATGACGATAAAATTATCGGGTATAGTGTTGCAGGTTTTTAACAACACAGCTAAGTACATTCATCGCGATAGATAAGAAGATTTATTCATATCAAATTGCCATATAAGACCGATATTGTCTAACTGTGTTGACAAGAAGTGCAAGGGATGATCGCGTTAGAAGCCGCCAAAGCCAGCTGATACGGGGCTTTGGTGCGGTTCCAGAACAATTTCAGATAAAGGAAATTTCAGTTAGGCGAAAGTGATATTTGGCGACAAAAAAATGTCACTTTGGTCTGCGCAGGGTTTTCTGCCTGACGATATACAGGCTTACCAGCACGGCGCTGGTCAACATGAACGCGCGCGCCCAGAACAGGGGTACCAGATAGCACGACAAACCAATGCTGGCCCACATCAGGCCGATGGCGTAGACCTTGCCCTTGAGGGGGATGCCCTCACCACTGAGGTAGTCGCGGATCCATGGCCCGAGCTTGGGGTGATGAACCAGCCAGTGGTGAAAGCGCGGCGAGCTGCGGGCAAAGCAGGCTGCCGCCAGTAGCAGGAAAGGGGTGGTGGGCAATACCGGGAGGAAAATCCCCAACACCCCCAGCGCGACGCTGAGCCAGCCTATGGCCAGCAGCAGGTAGCGCACAGGCGACTTAGTGGTGGCGTGGCTTGAGCAGTGCCGGCTTTTCGTCAGGCGCGTGCAGCAGCAGGAACAAAGCGCTCAACGCCTCAGGGATCTGTACGATCATGTCGTCCTGCAGGTTGGCGTTGCTGGCAATGTCGGCGAACTCTGGCTGTTCGTCGAACAGGCCCGAGCCGACCATGATTGGCAGCAGCATCTCGCTGACTTCTTCTTCGGCGTTCTCGAACCAGGCCTCTTCACGCAGGAATACGCCTTCCATGAAGCCGATGCACCAGCCGCGCAGGTCGGAATCATCCGGCTCGTCGGTCAGGTCGAGGTCGCATGGCAGGTCGAATTCCTCGTCGCTGGCCAGCTGGCGGGCAATGTGCGCTTTCAACGCTACCAGGGTGGCTTCGATCTCGGTGCGCTGGGCCTCGCTGGCGTAGTGTGGCTCCTCGGCGAACAGGGCATCGATCCATTCGCGCTCGGGCACTTCTTCGGCGTTGATCGACAGGGCGGTGAGGTAGCCGTGGGCGGCGACGTAGTCCAGCGCTTCTTCGTGCAGCTCGTCGGCGTCGAGGAAGGCTTGCAGGCGGGTCAGTTGCTCGGCGAAGGACATTACAGGGCTACCTTGGGGAATAAACGATAACGAATTCTAGCACCTTGCAGCGGCAGCAGGGTAAGGGAACGTCTATCGCCATGGTCCACTGCGCAGCGCGGTGCTGCGGTATACTCCGCGGCTTTTCATCCAGGGGCGGGTGTTGCCGGCTGCCTGGCAAAAACCGCTTACGCTTTTGGCGTGTGCGGGGCGGGTTTTTCGTCCAGCCTGTTCCCGGGATGGTACGGCGATTTGTGGAGTTGCACATGCTCGAACAGGCTCAGCGCGTTCTCAAGGATATCTTCGGCTACGACAGTTTCCGTGGGCGCCAGGCGGCAATCATCGAATGCGTGGCCAATGGCGGCGATGCCCTGGTGCTGATGCCCACCGGTGGCGGCAAGTCGTTGTGCTTCCAGGTGCCGGGGCTGTTGCGCCCGGGCCTTACAGTGGTGGTCTCGCCGCTGATCGCGCTGATGGATGACCAGGTGGCCACGCTGGACGAGCTGGGTGTGCCGGCCGCCGCGCTCAACTCCACGCTGACGGCGGAGCAGCAGCGGGAGCTGGCCGGGCGCCTGCGCCGGGGTGAAGTCAAGATGCTGTACCTGGCCCCTGAGCGCTTGGTGCAGCCGCGCATGCTCGACTTCCTGCGGGATCTGGACATCTCGCTGTTCGCCATCGATGAAGCCCACTGCGTTTCGCAATGGGGCCACGACTTCCGCCCTGAATACCTGCAACTGGGCCAACTGGCCGAGCTGTTCCCGCATGTGCCGCGCATTGCGCTGACCGCCACTGCCGACATGCGTACTCGCGAAGAAATCGTCCAGCGCCTGCACCTGCAAGGCGCCGAGCGCTTCCTGTCGAGCTTCGACCGGCCCAACATCTTCTACCGCATCGTGCCCAAGGAAGCGCCGCGCAAGCAGCTGATGGCCTTCCTTGGCGAGCGCCGCGGCAACGCCGGTATCGTGTACTGCCTGTCGCGCAAGAAGGTCGACGAAACGGCCGCCTTCCTGTGTGACCAGGGCTTCCCGGCACTGCCGTATCACGCCGGCCTGGCCGCGGAAACGCGGTCTGCCAACCAGCACCGCTTCCTCAACGAGGAAGGGCTGATCATGGTTGCCACCATTGCCTTTGGCATGGGCATCGACAAGCCCAACGTGCGCTTCGTTGCCCACCTCGACCTGCCCAAGTCGCTTGAGGCCTATTACCAGGAAACCGGCCGTGCCGGCCGTGACGGCCTGCCCTCCGATGCCTGGATGGCCTACGGCCTGCAGGACATGGTGATGCTCAAGCAGATGCTGCAGAACTCCGAAGGTGACGAGCGCCACAAACGCATCGAGCAGCACAAGCTCGACGCCATGCTGGCGCTGTGCGAAGAAACCCGCTGCCGCCGCCAGTCGCTGCTGGCCTATTTCGACGAAACCCTCGAGCAGCCATGCGGGCATTGCGACAACTGTGTCGACAACATCCAGACCTGGGACGCCACCGAGCCGGCCCGCCAGGCGCTGTCGGCGGTGTTCCGCACGGGCCAGCGCTATGGCGTCGGCCATCTGGTTGATGTGCTGCTGGGCAAGGACACTGAAAAAGTGCGCAATTTCGGCCACGAGAAGCTGTCGGTATTCGGCGTCGGCAAGGGCTTGGCCGAGGTCGAGTGGCGTTCACTGTTCCGCCAGCTGGTGGCGCGAGGCCTGGTCGATATCGACCTGGAAGGCTACGGCGGCTTGCGCCTGTCCGATAGCTGCCGGCCGCTGCTGCGCGGCGAGGTGGCGTTGCAACTGCGTCGTGACCTCAAGCCGCAGACCACGGCCAAGGCCTCGTCGTCCAGTGGCGGCAGCCCGGCCAGCCAGTTGGTACGTGCCGAAGAGCGCGAACTGTGGGAAGCGTTGCGCACCTTGCGGCGCAAGTTGGCAGAGGAGCACAGCGTGCCGCCCTATGTCATCTTCCCCGATTCGACGCTGCTGGAAATGCTGCGCAGCCAGCCGGTCAGCCTCAGCGACATGGCCCAGGTAAGCGGTGTGGGCGCGCGCAAGCTGGAGCGCTATGGCCAGGCGTTCCTCGAAGTGCTGAACAACAGTGGTGGCACGGAAGAAGCGCCGAAAGTGGTGCTTGACTTGCGCCACGAACTGGTCAGCCTGGCACGCGCCGGCATGACCCCGGCGCAGATCGCCGGGCAGCTCAACTGCAGCGAGAAAAACGTGTATAGCCTGCTGGCCGAGGCGCTCGGCCGCCAGGAGCTGAGCCTGGACCAGGCCCTGGACCTGCCGGAAGACCTGCTGATGGAAGTGCAGGATGCCTTCCTTGATGGCGAGGGCGAGTTGCCGCCGGTATCGGCTATTGCGCCACTGTTCGGGGCGCGGGTGCCGGAGGGGGTGCTGTATTGCGTGCGTGCGGCACTGGCCGCCGAGTTCGAGTTGTAAGGGTCGATCGGATCGAAGGCAGAACCGCCATCTGCTGATCTTTGTCATCCTTTTTGACGATTATCGAACAATCAGGGGCGCGCGAGCCTTGCCTCATGGGGCGGGCCATGGTTAGCTGCCTAATAATTAGATCTATTCAATGAGTTGCTTATGCCCCTGACCGACAATCAACACCGCTTCGGCATGCAGCTGGCCCAGATGTCCCGGGGTTGGCGTGCCGAGCTGGACCGCCGCCTGGCCGGGCTCAACCTGTCCCAGGCGCGCTGGCTGGTGTTGTTGCACCTGGCCCGTTTTGAAGAGGCGCCTACCCAGCGCGAGCTGGCCCAGAGCGTGGGCGTGGAAGGCCCGACCCTGGCGCGCCTGCTCGACAGCCTGGAGGCGCAAGGGTTGGTGCGCCGGCAGGCGGTAGTGGAGGATCGGCGGGCGAAGAAGATCGTGCTGTGCCCGCCAGCCAAGCCGCTGATCGACCAGATCGAAACCATCGCCAATCAACTGCGCGTGGAGCTGTTTACCGGGGTGGATGAAGCGGACCTGCAGGTGTGCATGCGGGTGCATGCCAAGATCCTGGCCAACCTGGAAAAGTCCTGAGGGCTATTGGGGCTGCTTTGCAGCCCTTCGCGGGCTTGCCCGCTCCCACAGGAGAATCGCTGCCCCCTGTGGGAGCGGGCAAGCCCGCGAAGGGCCGCAAAGCGGCCCCATTGTTCAGAAGGTATGCCCCAGGTTCAGGTACACCGCCTGCTCATGCGCACTGTTGGTGCCATAGGTGAAATTCAGCGGCCCCAGCGGCGTCTCCAGCCCCAGGAAGATGCTCGTCGCATTGATGTACCCGCTGTCGAAATCGTTGTCGTTGTTCCATGCCCGCCCGCGCTCCAGCGAGCCACCGATGTACAGCGGGAAGTCCAGCGGCACATAGGCCCGTGGCGTTAGCCGGCGGTAGTAGACCACCCGCATCAGGCTCACGTTCTGCCCCGATACCGAGTCCTGGCGAAAGCCCGACAGCTCCCGCGCGCCGCCCATCACGAAACTCGACGTCACCACTTCGGTGTCATCCAGCGTGCGCCCATAGCGCCCACCTAGCACGAAGGTGTTCGGCCCGCTGCTGATGGCCTTGTCCAGGTTGAACAGCCACTGCCGGTAATCCTGGTCGGAGTCCAGCGACTTGTCGTACTTGCGCAAGGTCAGGCCAATGTCCTCGCCGCTGTGCGGGAAATACACGTTGTCGAGAGTGTCGAACGAGTACTTCAGTTCATAAAACCCTTCGTTGAAGCTGACCTTGGGCAGGTCCTGGTCGCCAATGCGGACCTCGGCCTCGCCCCAGGCCTTGCCCACGCCCAGGCGCACCTCACCGTTGGTGCCGATCTGCCGCCCCACGTTCAGGCCAAAGCCGTAGCGCTCCAGGCGATACTCGGCAACGGGGTCGTTGTCGAGCGTGGCTTCGATGTTCTGCGAGGCAAAGTCCAGGTACGGCGCAATGAAGTAGCGTGAGCCGACATCCAGCGGTTGGTAGAACTCGCTGTACAGTTCTTGCTGGTCGCCAATCTGGCCACGGGTCAGCCATTCGGCGCCCAGGCTGTTGATGCCGTTGACCCGGTAGCTTGCGCCCAGGTTGAAGGCGCTGTCGCCGCGCAGGTCGTCCGACAGGTTCAGGCCCAGGCGCAGGTAGTCGGTGCCGCCGCGTCGGCCGCGGGCGTTGATGACCAGGGTATTGTCATTGCCCTTGTGCACCACGCGGTATTGCACCCGGTCGAAGTAGTCCAGGCCGTACAGGGTGCCCATGTCGGTCTGCAAGCGGTCGAGTTCCAGCGGCGCGTCCAGCGGCTGGCGAATGTACGAGCGGATCACGTCATCACTGACCTTGGAGTCGTTCTCGATCCGGATCGCGGTAATCACTGGCGTGCGCTGGCGTGGTGACCGGGCCGCGGCCAGGTCGCTGTCGCCCTCGGGCTGGCGCAGGGTAGCCAGGCGTGGGTCGAGCAGGCGGGTGGCGCGGTAACCGGCGTCGATCATGTCCCGGGCGCGGCCGAAATCGGTCACGCCAAATGCGCTAAGCGGCGGCTGGATGAGGATGTCGTCGCGGTGCAGGCTGGCCAGTTGTTCTTCCGAGTTGCGGCGAGTCATCAGGGTGATCGACTGGTTGAGCACATCGACCACCGTGGCCAGTTGCTTGCGGTCACGCAGCGGGGTGCCGATGTCGACCACGATGGCCAGGTCCACACCCATTTCCCGCGCCACGTCGAGCGGGATGTTGTCGACCATGCCGCCATCCACCAGCAGGCGGCCATCCAGCTCGACCGGGGCGAATACGGCGGGGATCGACATGCTGGCGCGGATTACCTGGGGCAGGTGGCCGCGGCGGAACACCACTTTTTCGCCACTGGCGATGTCGGTAGCCACTGCGCGGAAGGGGATGGGCAGCTTGTCGAAGTCACGGGTGTCGGCGGTGTGCGCCAGCTTGCTTTCCAGCAGCAGCGCCAGGTTCTGGCCCTGGATTACCCCCAGCGGCAGGCCCAGGCTGCCGTCGTCGCGAAAGCTGATTTTCTGCTTGACCAGGAAATCGCGATCATCCTGCTTGCGCCGGAACGGCACGTCCTTGCGCGGCGGGGCGTCAGACAGCGCCTGTTGCCAGTCCAGGGTAGTGGCGAGCTTTTCCAGTTCTTCGACGCTGTAGCCTGAGGCGTACAGCCCACCGATCACCGCGCCCATGCTGGTGCCGGCAATGGCGTCGATGCGCACGCCCTGTTCCTCCAGCGCCTTGAGCACCCCGATGTGTGCCAGGCCACGGGCGGCGCCACCGGACAGTACCAGGCCGACCTTGGGCCTGAGCGGTTCGGCGGCTGCCGTGAGGCAGGTGAGGGTGAGCAGAAAACAGAACAGCAAACGGCGCATCGTGAGTCTCAAACCGTGGGCTAAAGACCGCTAGTATAAGCGGCCCCTTACCTGGAGATGCTTCACATGGCCAACAGCAAGCCGGAAATCGTCATCACCTATTGCACCCAGTGCCAATGGCTGCTGCGTGCCGCCTGGCTGGCCCAGGAACTGCTCAGCACCTTCAGCGACGACCTTGGCCGGGTAGCCCTGGAGCCGGGCACTGGCGGTATTTTCCGCATCAGTTGCAATGGCGTGCAGATCTGGGAGCGCAAGGCCGACGGCGGCTTCCCCGAGGCCAAGGTGCTAAAGCAGCGGGTGCGCGACCAGATCGACCCGCAGCGCGACCTTGGCCACAACGATCGCTGATCAGGTGCCCTCGGCCAGTGGCTGCCTGGGCGGCTGCTCGGCGGCCAGGCGGCTGGACAGCACGATGGCGAAGATGATCAGCGCACCACCCAACAGCATGCGCAGGGTGGGCGTTTCGGCAAACACCACCCAGGCTACGGCAATGCCGTAGACCGGCTCCATGCCGAATACCACCGCGGCGGTGCGCGCCTTGATCACGGCCAGGCTGGCGACAAAAAGGCTGTGCGCCACACCGGTGCAGAAGATGCCGAGCAGGGCAATCCACAGCCAGTCCGTGGTCGCTACGCCGGCCAGGCCCGGGGCTGCGAACGGCAACAGGCACAGGCCTACCACCAGGTTCTGCCACAGCGCTGCCTGTACCGCAGGCAAGCGCCCGGAGCCGGCGCGGTTGGTGAGCGACAGCAACGAGAACAGCAGCCCCGACAGCAATGCCCACAGCAGGCCGCCGGTGGCCTCGCTGGCCAGGTCGAAGGCGGGCGTGACCAGTATCAGGCCAATACTGACCAGCAGTACCAGCACGGCCTCGTTGCGGCGGATGCGTTCACGGAACAACAGGCCTTCGAGGATGACGGTGAAGGCAGGGAAGCTGGCGAAACCGAGGGTGGCGATGGCCACGCCGCCGACCTTGACGGCGATGAAGAAACTGACCCAGTGGCCGGCCAGCAGTACCCCGCCGAGCAGCAGGCGGCGGATGTCCTGGCCGCTGAGGCGTTGCCAGCCAGGGCCAGCGAAGCTGGCGAACAGGGCCAGGGCCAATACGGCGAAGGCAGCGCGGCCGAACACGATGATTGCCGGGCTGGCGCTGGCGGCCAGTTTGCCGAAGACGCCGGTCAGGCCGAAGAACAGCGCGCCAATGTGCAGGGCGCCGAGGGCGGTGCGGTGGTTCATGGTGGGTCCTTGCTCAAGATCTCTACTGGCTGTGCCGGCCTCTTCGCGGGCTTGCCCGCTCCCACAGGTACTGCACAAGCCTTGTGGGAGCGGGCAAGCCCGCGAAAGGGCCGGTACAGGCAAAGTGTATAGGTTCAGGCAAACCCGTTCTGTCGCAAGCCTGCTGTCAGTTGTCGCCAGGCTCTCGCCGCAAGGCCAACGGCGTACAGCCAAACGCCCGCAACATCGCCGCCGAAAACGCACTCTGCGAGCTGTACCCCACCTGCGCGGCAATCTCACCCATCGGCAACAAGGTCTGGGTCACCAGCCGCCGCGCCTTGAGCAAGCGCCGCTGGCGAATGTAGTCCATAGGCGTCATCCCGCACTCTGCAGTAAAGCGCGCATGCAACCGGGCACTGGACAGCCCGGCCAGCCGCGCCAGATCGGCCACCTGCAGCGGGTAGGCAGCGTGTTGCTCGATATGCGCATCGAAGGCGGGATAGGGCAGGCGCCGGCTGGCAGTAACGCTGGCTGCAGCAGTGGGATTGAGACTGGCCAGCAGCAGCGCTGCGCCCTGCCGTGCAATCAGCGGGTCGTGCATGGGGCTGGCGGCCAGCCAATCCACCAACTGCTGTTGGCGGTGGTCCAGGCCCAGCGCGGCGGGGCGGTCGAGCAGGCGGCGGCTGGCATCGGCGTGCTCGCCCAACTGCTCGTGCAACCATTGCTCCCCAGGCACATCGAGCACCAGGCAATGGCTGCCGCCATCGCTGGCGCAGGTATGATGCGCACCCGCCGGCACCACCACCAGCCCCTGCCGATCAATGCCGGTGCCTTGCCCCTGCACCTCGAACTCCAGGCGGCCGCGCAGGCCGAACACCAGTTGCGGGTGTTCGTGGCTGTGGGCGATCAGGCTGTCGCGGTAATGACGCAGCGAGAGTATCGGGCCGGCGGTCATGGGGAGTCCTCGCAGGGCAGAAGCCCATTGTGCCTCATTCGTTGCACACCATCACTCGTCACCGTTTTGCCACGGCGCTGTCACTTACGCCTGCCAGTCTCCAGCAAACTGCGCCGGAGCCTGCTCATGACCCATGCCGAACTGTCCCGTCCCTCGCGCAAGCAACGCGTGCGTACCCTGTGGATCTCCGATGTACACCTGGGTACCCGTGACTGTCAGGCCGAACACCTTTCGCAGTTCCTCAAGGGCTACCAGGCCGACCGCGTGTACCTGGTCGGCGACATCATCGATGGCTGGAAGCTGCGCGGCGGGATCTATTGGCCGCAGGCCCACACCAACGTGATTCGCCGGCTGCTGACCATGAGCAAGCGCGGTACCGAGGTGATCTATGTCACAGGAAACCATGACGAATTCCTGCGCCGCTACTCCCGGCTGATCCTGGGCAACATCCAGCTGGTGGATGAGGCCGAGCACTTGACTGCCGATGGCCGGCGCCTGCTGGTGATCCATGGTGACCAGTTCGATGTGATCACCCGTTACCACCGCTGGCTGGCGTTTCTCGGTGACCGCGCCTATGAGTTCACCTTGGTGCTGAACCGCTGGCTCAACCACTGGCGGGCGCGTTACGGCTATGGCTACTGGTCGCTGTCGGCGTACCTGAAGCACAAGGTCAAGGGGGCAGTGAACTTCATCAGTGACTTCGAGGATGCCATTGCCCACGAATGTACCCGGCGTGGCTTCAATGGGGTGGTGTGCGGGCATATCCACCATGCCGAGATCCGCAAGGTAGGGGAGGTGGAGTACCTCAATTGCGGCGATTGGGTGGAGTCGTGCACGGCGCTGATCGAGCATTGGGATGGCAGCATCGAGCTGTATCGGCTGGCCGAGGCTCAGGCTGCAGCGGCGGCGGTGCAAGAAATGGCGTAAGGTTCTATGGCCATGGGGCTGCTTTGCAGCCCATCGCGACGCAAGGCCGCTCCTACAGGCAAACCGCAGCTCTTATGTGGGAGCGGCCTTGCGTCGCGATGGGCCGCAAAGCGGCCCCAAAATCCTTACAGCCTGACTTTGCCTAGCAGGATGTCGCGGAACATCACGAAATCACCGGCAAGGCTGTACAAAGGGTAGGTAAAGGTCGCCGGTCGGTTTTTCTCGAAAAAGAAATGCCCGACCCAGGCGAAGCCGTAGCCGAACAGCGGCACGGCCAGCAACAGCAACCATTTGCCACTGCCAATGGTATAGGCCAGCAGCGCAATCACCAGGCTGGTGCCGACGAAGTGCAGGCGGCGGCAGGTGGGGTTGCTGTGCTCCCCCAAGTAATACGGATAGAACTCGGCAAAACTGCGAAACTGCGCTGTGCGGTTCATGGCAGTGCTCCGGGATTAATACTTCTGGACGAGATGCACGGCGTGGAGCCTGATTCGAGTCTAGAGTGACTCACGGAGCCTATCAGTGACAATAGGCGCCAAATGAGTATCCTTGGGGTTCACCGCAGGAGCGGTCGATAGAAGAAGCCTGTCATGAGCGAAAGAACCACGTCAGCCAGTTGGGCATCAGGGATTGTGAAGGCACTCGAACTGGAAGGGCTGGACTGCCGGGCCATGTTCAAGCAGCTGGGGCTGGATTTTGCCGCCCTCGACGACCCTGATGCACGCTTCCCGCAAGACTCCATGACCCGGCTCTGGCAGCTGGCGGTCGAATTGTCGGGCAATGAGGCCATCGGCCTGAACATGGCCCGCGTGGTACGCCCGGCGTCGTTCCATGTGGTGGGCTACGCGCTGATGTCCAGCCGCACTTTGGCCGAGGGCTTCGAGCGCCTGGTGCGTTTCCAGCGGATCATCGCTGAAAGCTCCGACCTCAGCTTTATCCTTGGCTCCGAGGGCTACTCGCTGATCCTGACCGTGCACGGCGACCATCTGCCGCCAACCCGGCACAGTGCCGAGGCATCGCTGGCCTGTGCCCTGGCGCTGTGCAAATGGCTCAGCGGCCGGCCGGTGCAACCGCGCCGGGTGCTGGTGCAGGGGCCGCAGCCAAAGGATATCGAGCCGTACAAGGTCGCGTTCCATTCACCCTTGGTGTTTGGCGCGCCGCATGATGCGCTGGTGTTCGAACGGGCCGACATGGAGGCGCCGCTGCCGACCGCCAACGAGGCCATGGCGGTGCTGCACGACCGTTTTGCCGGGGAGTACCTGGCACGCTTTTCCGAAAGCCGGGTGACCCACCGTGTGCGCCAGGTGTTGTGCCGCATCCTGCCGCAGGGTGAGCCCAAGCGCGAAACCCTGGCCCAGGCCCTGCATTTGTCGCAGCGGACCTTGCAGCGCCGCCTGCAGGAGGAGGGCACCAGCTTCCAGACCTTGCTCGACGACACCCGTCGCGAACTGGCCGAGCAGTACCTGGCCCAGCCCGGCATGACCCTGTTGGAAACGGCCTACCTGCTGGGCTTTGCCGACCCCAGTAACTTCTTCCGGGCCTTCCGTCGCTGGTTCGATTCCACGCCCAGCGAGTACCGTGCCCGCATCGGCGCGGAGGCCGAAGGCGTCAGTGACGCCAGAACGCCGGCATACACAGCACCAACACCGTGATGATTTCCAGGCGGCCAAGCAGCATCCCGGCCGCCAGGATCCACTTGGCCGCGTCTGGCAGCGTGGCATAGTTGCCCGACGGGCCAATTACTTCGCCAAGGCCTGGGCCTACGCCCGAAACCGTGCCGGCAGCGCCGGTCAAGGCGGTCATCCAGTCCACGCCCAGCAACGACAGCAGCAGGGCCATGACGCAGATGGTGATGGCGAAGAAGAACGAGAACGTCAGAATCGAACGCACGATGTCTTCGTCGAGGCGGTGGCCGTTGTATTTCTGCTTGATCACCGCGCGCGGGTGGATCAGCTGGTTAAGGCTGGCCTTGAGCAGGATGTAGGCCACCTGGAAGCGGAAAATCTTGATACCGCCTGCCGTCGAACCGGAGCAGCCGCCAACGAAGCCCAGGTAGAAGAACAGCATCAGCGAGAAGTTGCCCCACAGGCTGTAGTCGCCCAGGGCGAAACCGGTGGTGGTGACCACCGAGGTTACGTTGAGTGCCACATGGCGCAAGGCATCGAGCCAGTGCAGGTTGGTGCTGTACCAGTACCAGGTGCCCAGCACCAGCCAGGTAACCAGCAACATGCCCAGCAAACCCTGCACCTGCTGGTCGCGGATCAGTGCCTTGCGGTTGCCACGCAAGGTCGCTACGTAGAGGGTGAACGGCAGGCTGCCCATGATCATGACCACCACAGCAACCCAGTGAACGGCCGGGATATCCCATTTGGCCAACGACTGGTCAGAGGTGGAGAAACCGCCAGTCGAGATGGCCGACATGGCGTGGTTGATGGCATCGAACGGGCTCATGCCTGCCCACCAGAAGGCCAGCGAGCCAAGGATCGAGAAGCCCACGTACACCCCCACGATCGATTTTGCGACCATGTGCGAGCGCGGCATGACCTTTTCCGAACGGTCGGACGACTCGGTCTGGAACAGGCGCATGCCACCGATGCGCAGCAACGGCAGGATCGCCACCGCCATGGCGATGAAGCCGATACCGCCAAGCCAGTGCAACATCGAGCGCCACATGAGAATGCCCGGCGACATGCTGTCGAGCCCGCTGAGCACGGTGGCGCCGGTGGCGGTGATGCCCGACATGCTTTCGAAGAACGCGTCGGTGTAGCTGATGTGCTGGGTGAGCAGGAACGGCAGGGCGGCGAACACGCACACCACCAGCCAGCTGCTGACCGTCAGCAGGTACATGTCGCGCGGGCGCAGGTGCACATGTTCGGGGCGCCCCTGTACCACCAGGGCCAGGCCGGCGATAAAGGTGATCAGGCTTGACCAGAGGAATGACGGCATGTCGCCGGTGCGCTGGAAAATCACCAGCGTCGCCATGGGCACGGCCATGCTGACGGCGAGGGTAATCAGGAAGATGCCGATGATGAAACCAATGATCCTTAAGGTCGGCAACGCCATGTGATCTGCTCTGACTCGAAACGGAAGGGCGCCATTCTACCTATGGGGTGGTCAGCTGCAAGCCGCGAGCTACAAGCTGCAAGAAAAGCCTGCGTGCGCTGGCTTGCTTCTGCTTGAAGCTTGCAGCTTATGGCTTGCAGCTTGAGAATGGCCGCACATTCACCTGCCAGGAGGGTAGCCGATGGAGGCTCTCGACGCATTGCTCAACCGTGTTTCCGTGCCACGCCTGACCGCCCCGGCACCCAATGCCGCCCAGCGCGAGGCGCTGTTCCAGGCCGCATTGCGCGCTCCGGACCATGGCCAGCTGCGGCCATGGCGCTTCCTCACCATCGAGGGCCAGGGCCTTGAGAAGCTGGGCGAGCTGTTTGCCGAAGCCGTGGACAAGAAGGGCGATGCCAGCCAGGCAGCGCTGGACAAGGCGCGTGCCATGCCGTTGCGGGCGCCGTTGCTGATCGTTGTTATCGCCAGGCTGCAAGACCACTTCAAGGTGCCCAAGTCCGAGCAGCGCCTGGCGGCGGGCTGTGCGGCGCATGGCATCCTGATTGCCGCGCATGCGCAAGGTATCGGTGCGGTGTGGCGTACCGGGGACATGGCGTTTGATGCCCATGTGCACAAGGGGCTGGGGTTGGCCGAGAACGAGGAGTTGATCGGCTACCTGTATGTCGGCACGCCGCTGAACGAGCCGCGTACGGCGCCGATTCTGGAAACTGCCGACTTCGTGAGTGGCTGGGGCGAGTAACGCTGCCTTGGGCTGATTGCTGTATCAAGGCCTCTGGCCCTTTCGCGGGCACGCCCGCTCCCACAGGTACTGTGCACATTTCAGGCATTGCACGGTACCTGTGGGAGCGGGCGTGCCCGCGAAAGGGCCAGTGGCTTTGACATCACTTCAACTGCCAGCAGCCTCAGCCACAGGCAACTCCAGCCTGGCCACAAACCCACCCTGTGGATGATTGTCCAGAATCAGGCTCCCACCATGGCGCTCCGCCGCCTTGCGTGCAATCGCCAGCCCCAGCCCATGCCCCGGCGCTTCCTGCCCCGGCGCGCGGAAGAACGGCTCGCCCAACTGTGCCAGATGCTCCGGCGCCGCCCCCGGCCCATGGTCGCGCACGCTGATCACGATCCGTGCCTGCTCACGTACGGCGCTGACCTCGACCGGCTGCCCGACCGGATTGAAGCGCAAGGCGTTGCGCAGCAGGTTGTCCACGGCACGCTCGATCAGCGTTGGCCAACCCTGCAAGGTCAACCCAGGCTGCGCTTCAAGGCGCACATCCTGCTCAGGCGCGCTGAGCAAGGCGTCCTTGCGCACGCTGCCGAGCAGGGCGTTGAGGTCGACGGGTTCGGCATGGGCCTGTTCCGCATCCACCCGGGCCAGGGCGAGGATTTCGCTGATCAGGTCTTCCAGGCGGTCACACTCGCGGGTCAGGCGCGGCCACAGGGTTTCCCGCTGCTCGGGCCCGGCCCGCTCGGCCAGGGCCAGTGCGATACGCAGCCTGGCCAGCGGCGAGCGCAGCTCATGGGACACATCGCGCAGCAATTGGCGCTGGCTGCCGATGGTGCTTTGCAGGCGTGCGCCCATCTTGTTGAAGTCCTTGGCCAGCACGCCAAATTCGTCGCGCCGCGCGGCCAGCCGGGCCAGGCTGTTCTGCTGGTAGGTGCTCTGGCCCAGGTCATGCACCGCGCTACGCAGGCGGCTTAGCGGGCGGGTAATGGACAGGGTCACCAGCAGGCTGAACAAGGTCAGCACCACCAGCGCAATGCCCAATGCACTGAGCGGCCACATCAGGCTTTCGCGGTGCCAGGCATCCAGTGCCGGGTGCGGTATGCGGTAGATCAACAGGTAGGTATCGCCCGTGTCAGGGCTGGTGTATTCCTCGGTCAGCCTGCGCCACGGCAGGCGCCGCTGGTCATTGTGCTGGCGTGCCTCGAAGGCTGCCGCACGGCGCGGGAAGGTGCCCGGCACCACGGCCTCGCCACTGTCGTCGAGCACTTGCACGTCGATCTTGTAGCGGTCCTTGCGCCGCTCCAGGAAATGCTGGGCCGAATCCAGGCCTTCCTGCTCATAATGTTTGGCCCACTTGCTGGCCAGGGTATTCAGGCCCGGGTGGCGGCTGAGGATCCAGGCGTCCTGGTTGAGCATGTGGCCCAACAGGATCGACAGGCCTGCGACCAAGGTAATGGCCAGCCAGAAGCTGGCCAGGATGCGCCAGAACAGTGAACGCAAGTGCACCTCCTAAACGGGAAAAGCCCGGCCCGCAGTGATGCGGGCCGGGCATTGGGCGGACAGCTTACTGGGCCTTGTTGCCTTTTTCAGCTTTCCAGGCCTGGAACTCCTGCCACTCGGCTTTCTTGGCAGCGCGTTCTTTTTGCAGTTCGTCGAACTTCTTCTGCTGCTCAGGCTTGAGTAGGTTGCGCACTGCGGTGTCGGTTTTGGTACGGCTGGCTTGCAGTTCGTCCTTCATGGCCTTCTGGTCGGCGGCCGGCAGCTTGGACAGGTAGCGCTCGGTGATGTCGCGGCGCTGCTGCATCTGCTCGCCCATCAGCTTGCCGATCTGCTGGCGCTGGTCGCGGCTCAGGTCCAGCTGGTGGAAAGGCGCATCACCGCGATGATGCGGGCCGTCGTGACGCGGGCCGCCGTCAGGCATGGCCATGGCCACGGTCGGCAGGGCGGCGGCGAACATCAGGGCGATAAGGGTCTTGCGCATGGTGTCTCTCCTTTCATAGGCCGGTGGTTACCGGATGAGCACAGTCTAGGGAGATCACCGTCAAGCGCAGTCAGGGGATGGTAAAGGCTCGGTAAAGATGAACCAGGGCCGCTGCGCGCCCCATCGCCGGCAAGCCAGCTCCCACAGAGTTATCAAAGGGCCTGAGGCTTGCACAGTCCTGTGGGAGCTGGCTTGCCGGCGATGGGCTGCGAAGCGGCCCCGGCGATGTCACAGGCAGTAGTAATAGCCCCGGCTGCGCAGCGCCACGATGCGTGGCCGGCCATCGGCATGCGGGCCGATCTTCTTGCGCAGGTTGCTGACATGCATGTCCAGGCTGCGGTCGTACAGGGTCAGTTTGCGGCCCAGGCCGATCTGCGCCAGTTCCTGCTTGTCCAGCGGCTCGCCAGGTTGGCGCAGCAGCGCTTCGAGAATGCGGCTTTCGGACAGGGTCAGAGTCATTTCACGGCCATCGATGCTGGCCACGCCACGGGCAGGGCTGTACACCAGGTCGCCCAGTTCCACCTGGCTGGTGGTGGCGGTAGGGTGGCTGCGGCGCAGTACGGCGCGCAGGCGGGCGGTGAGTTCACGCGGGTCGCAGGGTTTGGCCAGGTAGTCGTCAGCGCCCAGTTCCAGGCCGAGGATGCGGTCCAGCGGTTCGCCACGGGCAGAGAGCATCAGCACCGGCAGTTCGGCATGCTCGCTGCGCAATTGCTTGAGCAGTTCCAGGCCACTGCCATCGGGCAGCATCACGTCCAGTACCACCGCTGACGGGGCGTGCTCGGCCAGGGCCTGGCGTGCGCTCTGGCCATCGTGGCAGGCACGTACGGTGAACCCTTCCTGTGTCAGCCAGCTGCCGAGCAGCTCGCACAGCTCCTGGTCATCATCAATCAGTAACAGCTCGCTCATGACTCACTCAATTCAACCAATGACAGCGGCTATTCAGCCCGCCAGTGGCAAAGATACCGCAGACTGATGGCAACCGTATAACTGCCAGCACCGCGTCAGCTTCTTCGCGGGCTTGCCCGCTCCCACAGGGACCGCACAGAGTCCCAGGCTTGTGCTGTACCTGTGGGAGCGGGCAAGCCCGCGAAGCAGACGACGCGGTTCTGGATCAAGGCAGTACTTGCTTGAACGGCTTGACCACGACCTTGTCGTAAACGCCCGCAGCAATGTACGGGTCGGCATCGGCCCAGGCTTGCGCCGCAGCCAGCGATTCGAACTCGGCAACGATCAGGCTACCGCTGAAACCCGCCTCGCCCGGGTCGTTGCTGTCGATGGCCGGGTGTGGGCCGGCCAGTACCACGCGGCCTTCGGCCTTCAACTGTTGCAGGCGTTCGATGTGCGCTGGGCGGGCAGCCAGGCGTTTTTCCAGGGAGTTTGCGACGTCGCTGGCGATGATGGCGTAGAGCATGTCAATCCTTGGGTTTGGAGGTAGAAGGGTCGTCGTGCAGGTGGCGCGACAGGTACACGCCTTGCGCCACCAGGAAGATCACGGTCATGCCCAGGCTGCCGAACACCTTGAAGTCCACCCAGAAGTCCTGGAAGGTGAAGGCGACGAACAGGTTGGCCGCACCGCAGAACAGGAAGAAGGCGATCCAGGCGACGTTCAGGCGTGCCCAGATGGCATCGGGCAGGCTCAGGGCATGGCCCATGATGCGCTTGATCAGCACCCGGTCACCAATGAAGTGGCTGCCGGCAAAGCCCAACGCGAACAGCCAGTTCACCACCGGTGCCTTCCACTTCAGGAAGGTTTCGCTATGGAACGTCAGCGTCAGGCCGCCGAACACCAGGCAGGCTACCAGGGTCAGCCACTGGCCCTTTTCCAGCTTGCGCTGGCGCAGGAACAACGCGCCGTACACCACCAGCGAGCTGATGATCAGCATGGCCGTGGCGCTGTAGATGCCGCCGAATTCAAAGCTGTGGCCGGCGACTTCCAGGGGGCGCGGGTCCAGCTTGTAGACGATGAAGAACAGTAGCAGCGGGATGAAATCGATGAATTGTTTCACAATGGCAGCCAGAATCGGGATGTGACGGCATAATAACAAACATCGATTCCAGCGAAAGCGCTCCTCCATGAATGTTGATCTGCACTGTCACAGCACGGCCTCCGACGGCGCCCTGTCGCCTTCGGTACTGGTTGCCCGGGCCCATGAGCACGGGGTGCAAACGCTGGCACTGACCGACCATGACACCATCGAAGGCCTGCCTGAAGCACGCCAGGCCTGCATTGAGCGGGGCATGCGCTGGGTTAGCGGGGTGGAAATGTCATGCACCTGGGGTGGCGCGACCATCCACGTGCTGGGCTATGACTTCCCCCTCGACGCACCACCTTTGCTGGCGGCCATCGAGGCGCTGCACCGGGGGCGCTGGCTGCGCGCCGAAGAAATCGACAAACGGCTGGCGGCCAAGGGCATGCCCGGCACGCTCGAAGGTGCCCGTGCCGTGCAGCACGAACTGGGCGACAGCGGCAATGCCCCGGCGCGCCCGCATTTTGCCGAGTACCTGGTGCGCGCCGGGCACGTCAAGGACCGTGGCGAGGCGTTTCGCAAGTGGCTGGGCGCCGGCAAGCTGGGCGACGTCAAGCAGCACTGGCCGACCCTCGACGAAACTGTCGCCACCCTGCGCCAGTCCAAAGCGTGGGTGAGCCTGGCGCATCCCATGCACTACGACCTGACCCGCAGCAAGCGCAGACGGCTGATTGCCGACTATATTCAGGCAGGCGGGCAGGCACTTGAAGTGGTCAACGGGATGATGCCGGCCGAGCAGGTGGGCACGATGTCCATCCTTACCCGTGAGTTCGGCCTGCTGGCAAGCGCTGGCAGTGACTTCCACGGCCCCGGCACCTGGGGCGAGATCGGTGCCTACCGGCCTTTGCCCGAGGACCTGCCACCTCTGTGGCGTCGATTCAGCCATGAACAGCCTTTGGCGCTATGAACAGGACGACTACGTGAGCCAATTTTTCCAGATTCATCCGGAGAACCCACAGGCGCGCCTGATAAAGCAGGCCGTGGAGATCATCCGCAAAGGTGGGGTGGTGGTGTATCCGACGGATTCGGCCTACGCGCTGGGTTGCCAGATGGGTGACAAGACGGCCATCGAACGGGTGCGGCGCCTGCGTGGGCTGGACAAGACGCACAACTTCACCCTGATGTGCTGTGACATGTCGCAACTGGGGCTGTACGCCAAGGTCGACACCGGCACCTTCCGCCTGCTCAAGGCGCATGTGCCGGGGCCCTATACGTTCATTCTCAACGGCACGCGTGAAGTGCCGCGCCTGCTGCTGCACGACAAGCGCCGCACCATCGGGCTGCGTGTGCCAGACCATGCCATTACCCGGGCTTTGCTGGCCGAGCTGGACGAACCGCTGATGAGCGTGAGCCTGATTCTGCCGGGCGACAGCGAGCCGATGACTGACCCCTACGAGATCCGTGAGCGCCTGGAGCATCACGTCGACCTGGTGATCGATGGCGGTTTTGGCGACCTCAAGGCGTCGACCATCATCGACCTGTCGGGCGACGAGCCGGAACTGATCCGCGCAGGCTGCGGCGACCCCACGCCGTTCATGGTCAACGCGTGAGCCAGGTAGAAACACCCGAGGCGCCGGCTGAACCAGTGGACTTGCCCAGGCAGCTGCAACTGGCCCTGGTCTATGGCGAAGCCGTGACCGAGCTGCCGCTGGACCTCTACATCCCGCCAGACGCCCTGGAGGTCATCCTCGAAGCCTTCGAGGGCCCGCTGGACCTGTTGCTGTACCTGATTCGCAAGCAGAACATCGACATCCTCGACATCCCCGTGGCAGAAATTACCCGCCAGTACATGGGCTACGTGGAGCTGATGAAAAGCGTGCGCCTGGAGCTGGCCGCCGAATACCTGGTGATGGCCGCCATGCTCGCCGAGATCAAGTCGCGCATGCTGCTGCCACGTTCGGCCGATGTCGAGGAGGAGGAGGGCGACCCGCGGGCCGAACTGATCCGCCGCCTGCAGGAGTACGAGCGCTTCAAGGCGGCTGCCGAGGGTATCGACGAACTGCCGCGGGTGGGCCGCGACGTCGTGGTGCCACGCCTGGAAGCGCCGCAGGCCAAGGTGCGCAAGTTGTTGCCGCAGGTAAGCCTGGAAGAGCTGTTGATGTCCATGGCCGAGGTGATGCGCCGCAACGACCTGTTCGAAAGCCACCAGATCAGCCGTGAAACGTTGTCTACGCGCGAGCGCATGAGCCAGGTGCTGGAGCGCCTCAAGGGCGGCGCTTTTGTGCCGTTCGTCGAGCTGTTTGCCGCCGAAGAGGGCAAGCTGGGGGTGGTGGTGACCTTCATGGCGATTCTCGAGCTGGTGAAGGAATCGCTGATCGAACTGGTGCAGAATGAACCTTTCGCCGCCATTCATGTGCGGCTTCGCCCAGCGCTTGTTGAAGAACCTGATGAACCTGAATGACCCCCGCGACCTGGCGTCGCTGATCGAAGCTTTTTTGCTGGCTTCGGGCAAACCGCAATCCCTGGAGCGCCTGTACGAGCTGCTCGAAGAGGCCGAGCGCCCCGAGCCCGGCGTGTTCAAGAAGGCCCTTGAGGTACTGGGCAAGTCGTGCAGCGGCCGTGCTTTCGAACTCAAGGAAGTGGCAAGCGGCTACCGTCTGCAGATCCGCGAAGACTATGCGCCCTGGGTCGGGCGCCTGTGGGAAGAGCGCCCGCAACGTTATTCGCGCGCATTGCTCGAAACCTTGGCCCTGATCGCCTATCGCCAGCCCATTACCCGTGGCGAGATCGAGGATGTGCGGGGTGTGGCGGTGAACAGCAACATCATCAAGACCATGATGGAGCGTGAGTGGATCCGCGTGGTGGGCTACCGCGAGGTGCCCGGGCGGCCGGCGATGTTTGCTACCACCAAGGCGTTTCTCGACCACTTCAACCTCAAGAGCCTGGATGAGTTGCCTGCCTTGGCCGAGCTGCGCGAAATGGAGCCGGAGCCGCTGCTCGATCCGGATGACGCGCCGGTACCGGCGCACTTGCAGGCATTGGCCGATGCCAGCATTGGGGAGGAGGAGGAACTTGCGGAGCCGAAGGAGGAAACCAGCTTCCGTAGCCTGTTGGTGGAGCTGGATGCCATGGAAGAGGGCCTGAAGACTGATTTTGATGATTTGCGTGAAGAAGAGCCTGAGGCTCCTGAGGAAGAAGAGGGCAAGTTGCAGCCCTGACTTTGCGGGTGCCTGTGCCGGCCTCTTCGCGGGCACGCCCGCTCCCACAGGTCCCGAGGTTGGCGCGGTAGCTGTGGGAGCGGGCGTGCCCGCGAAAGGGCCGGTACAGCCAACCCATCACCATTAGGCAGAAACCCCCGGCAATGCCCACAAAACCCTCTAATCTCCAGTGCGTTCCCCCGCCGAACCGCGTATGATGCGCGGCCTTTTGGCGCTTGTGTCGCCAGAAACCCCTTTTTCATTCCTACACCGGGAGGTGCCCAGATGAGTGAGCAAGACCTGCAAGATACCGAAATCACCCCTCCATCCGGCGAAAAGCTGCAGAAAGTGCTGGCACGCATTGGCGTGGGCTCGCGCCGTGACGTCGAGGCCTGGATCAGCCAGGGCCGCATCAAGGTCAACGGCGTCGAGGCCACCCTCGGCCAACGTGTCGACCTGCATGATGCAATCGCCGTAGACGGCAAGCTGATCAAGCGCGAAGAGGCCGCCGAGGCCACTCGCCGGGTGATCATGTACAACAAGCCCGATGGTGAAATCTGCACCCGTGACGATCCGGAAGGCCGCCCGACCGTGTTCGACCGCCTGCCACGGCCAAAAGAAGGTCGCTGGATCAACATTGGTCGCCTCGACATCAACACCACTGGCCTGCTGCTGTTCACCACAGACGGTGAGCTGGCCAACCGCCTGATGCACCCGTCCTACGAGATGGACCGTGAGTATGCGGTACGTGTGCGTGGTGAAGTCGACGACGAGATGATCGAGCGCCTGAAAGCCGGCGTGATGCTGGAAGACGGCCCGGCCAAGTTCACCGACATCCAGAAGGCGCCAGGTGGCGAAGGCTTCAACCACTGGTACCACTGTGTGGTGATGGAAGGCCGTAACCGTGAAGTACGTCGCCTGTGGGAATCGCAGGGCATGGTGGTCAGCCGCCTGAAGCGCGTGCGTTTTGGTCCGGTGTTCCTCAACTCCGACCTGCCTATGGGCCGCTGGCGTGAAATGAGCCAGGGCGAAATCGACATCCTGGCCGCTGAAGTGGGGCTGCAGCCGGTAGCGCTGCCTGCCATGAAGCTCAAGGCCAAGGACAAGATGGAGCGCCTGCAGCGCAAGTCGACCCGCCCATTGGGCCGTGGCGAGCGCGTCCGCAACCTGCGCCCGGCGCACGAAGGTGCCGCTGGCGGTGAACGCCCTGCGCGTCAGCCACGTGAAGAGGCCCCGCGCAAGAACACCCGTGGCAGCACGGTGGCCGAGCGCCCGAGCGAGATGCGCAAGCGCCCGGGCAAGCCCGATGGTGACAAGCCGGCAGGTCGCGGCCGCGGCAAGCCGCGTGGCTGATTGGCCTGGGCGGTAACGAGAAACCAGTCTTCGGACTGGTTTTTTTATGCCTGTAAGAATTTGGGGCTGCTGCGCAGCCCATCGCGACACAAGGCCGCTCCCACAAACGACGGTGCATGGCGCCCCTTGTGGGAGCGGCCTTGCGTCGCGATGGGCCGCAAAGCGGCCCCAAGGTATTGAACAAAAAGAATTTTTCGGACGACTGGCAAGTTCTTGAACCGGCCTGTAAAGAAAATTATACAAAGTCGGGCTATTTCAGCCCTGATTCCAGATTTGACCGAATCGTGTAAACAAACCTTGCCGTCGCCGATGTGCAAAACCAGCCGCCCCTGCGTCACCCACCCTTGCCCAAACCCCCGTCTACACGGTGTTATAGCCGCCATTGCCGTGCGCAAGAGCCCGTCCACAGAGCCTGGCTGACAAAACAACAAATGGAGGCGCCATGTACGCCGATCACTTCGCCTTTCAAGGCCCTGCACCACAGGACCGCTGCGCTTTTTCCTCGGAAACGGTGCGGCGCGTTGACGCCTGCGCGCTGAGGTATACAATGCGCCGCGTTTTACCTGTGACCCCTTATGCGTACAGCGCACTCTTGATCACGCCCGGTTGACCCGCCCCGGCGGCACCTGAGGTCAGGAACCCAAGGTAACCACCTTGCCCATTCCGCTGCGCCACGAGCGCGGTGGGTCCGATTCCGTCACAGATAAAAACAATGCAGGTGACTTCGTTCATGAGTGGACAAAACATGCATTCAGGCGAGCTCAAGCGGGGCCTGAAGAACCGCCACATCCAGTTGATCGCCCTCGGCGGTGCGATTGGTACCGGCCTGTTCCTCGGCTCGGCAGGCGTGATGAAATCCGCTGGCCCGTCGATGATCCTTGGCTACGCCATCTGCGGCTTCATCGCCTTCATGATCATGCGCCAGCTTGGCGAAATGATTGTCGAAGAGCCGGTGGCCGGCTCGTTCAGCCACTTTGCCCACACCTACTGGGGCGGTTTCGCCGGCTTCCTGTCGGGCTGGAACTGCTGGGTGCTGTACATCCTGGTGGGCATGTCGGAGCTTTCTGCAGTTGGCAAGTATGTCCACTACTGGTGGCCGGAGATCCCTACCTGGGTCACGGCGGCAGCGTTCTTCGTGCTGATCAACGCCATCAACCTGATGAACGTGAAGTTCTTCGGTGAGGCCGAATTCTGGTTTGCCATCATCAAGGTCGTCGCCATCGTCAGCATGATCGGCCTGGGTGCCTACCTGCTCACCAGCGGCAGCGGCGGCCCGGACGCCACCATCGCCAACCTGTGGTCGCATGGCGGCTTCTTCCCTAACGGTGTCAGCGGGCTGGTGATGGCCCTGGCGTTCATCATGTTCTCCTTCGGCGGCCTGGAAATGCTTGGCTTCACCGCTGCCGAGGCCGACAAGCCGAAGAGCGTGATCCCCAAGGCGATCAACCAGGTCATCTGGCGCATCCTGATCTTCTACGTGGGTGCCTTGGTGGTATTGCTGTCGTTGACGCCATGGGACAACCTGGTCGCCAGCATCGATGCCTCGGGTGGCAGCTATGGCAGCAGCCCGTTCGTGCAGGTGTTCTCGCTGCTGGGCAGTGACGTTGCTGCCCACCTGCTGAACTTCGTGGTCCTGACTGCCGCGCTGTCGGTGTACAACAGTGGCACCTACTGCAACGCCCGCATGTTGCTGGGCATGGCCGAGCAGGGCGATGCCCCGGCGTCGCTGGCCAAGGTCGACAAACGTGGCGTACCAGTGCGTTCGATCCTGGTCTCGGCTGCCTTTACCTTTGTTGCCGTGCTGCTCAACTACCTGATGCCGCAGAACGCCCTTGAGCTGCTGATGTCGCTGGTAGTGGCGACCCTGGTGATCAACTGGGCGATGATCAGCTACTCGCACCTGAAGTTCCGCCAGCACCTGGACCGCACCGGCCAGAAGCCGCTGTTCAAGGCGCTGTGGTACCCCTACGGTAACTATGTGGTGCTTGCCTTCGTGGTGCTGATCCTTGGCATCATGCTGATGATCCCGGACATTCAGGTTTCGGTTTATGTAATGCCAGTGTGGCTGTTCGGCATGTTTGTGGTCTACATGGTCAAGCCGCGTCGCCGGGTGAATGCCGGTGGGGCTGCGGGGCACGTAGCCAAGTAAGTTACTTGAAGCAGCATGAAGAAACCCGAAGACAGGTGACTGGCTTCGGGTTTTTTGTTGGTGCGCCGGCCTCTTCGCGGGCGCGCCCGCTCCCACAGGTTTAACGCTGCCTCAGGCCCAGTGATTTCTCTGTGGGAGCGGGCGTGCCCGCGAAGAGGCCGGCACAGGCAAAAATTCAGATCTGCTCCAGCAACCACCCCCTGAATGCCCGCAACGAAGGCAAGGCCTCATTCCTGGGCGGGTAGATCAGGTAATAACTGCGCTGGCTGGCAAACGCCACCCCGGGGCTGTACAGCTCACCCTTGGCCAACTCCTCCTCCACCAGAATGCGTGGCACCAGCCCGATACCAATCCCGGCCCGCACCGCCTGAATCAGGTGCGAAGTCAGCTCAAAGCTCGGCCCCAGGCGCATGGACCGGTGCGGCAGGCCATGGTGCGAGAACCACTCGCCCCAGGCGTGCGGGTTATTGGCCACATTCAACAGCACCTCTTCACTGATCCTTGCCGGGTTCCAGCCTTGGCTATCCGCACCGGCTTCCGTTGGCAGGATCACCACCAGTTCTTCGGCATGCAGGCGATGGCAGATCAGCCCCGGCAGGTCGTGGCTGGCCACGCCGATGGCGGCGTCGATCTCACTGGTGTCGAAGTTGATGGCTTCAATGCGTGAATGAATGTGCACCAACATGCCCGGGTGGGCGCTATAGAACGCATGCAGGCGCGGCAACAACCATTTGGAGCCAAACGTGGGCAGGGTGGCCAGGCGCAAGGTGCCCACCCCTGACTGGTAGGCCAGGGCCTGCAGGGTGGCGCTGCGGATACGCCCCAGTGCCTCGCTGAGTTCGCGCTGGTACAGGCGGCCGACATCGGTCAGCTGTACCTGGCGGCCCTCACGGCGGAACAGGGTCAGGCCCAGTTGCTGTTCCAGCGCCTGTACCTGGCGGCTGACCGCGCTCTGGGTCAGCGACAGTTCGGCAGCGGCGCGGGTGTAGCTTTCATGCCGGGCGGCGGCCTCGAAGGCCAGCAGCAGCGACATGGACGGTGTCAGGTGGCGGTAATTCATTCATAAAAGTCATTGATAGCGGCAGGATTATCCGTTTGCCCCTGAAGCAAAACTACAGGAACATTGGCCTATACGTCATCCCCGCATGGCAACACCCATGCGGGAGCGACAGGAATCCCGTGAACTAGCCAATATCAAGAGGCCATCCTTCGATGATCGCCCAGCTGTCGACCCTTGCGCCGAGCGCCAACTACCCTGAATTCCTCGAAGCCCTGCGCAACAGCGGCTTCCGTGGCCAGATCAGTGCCGACTACGGCACCCGCACGGTGCTGGCCACCGACAACTCGATCTATCAGCGCTTGCCACAGGCGGCGGTGTTCCCGCTGGACGCCGACGATGTGGCGCGGGTTGCCACGCTGATGGGCGAGGCGCGCTTCCAGGAGGTCAAGCTGACCCCGCGCGGTGGCGGCACCGGCACCAACGGCCAGTCGCTCACCGACGGTATCGTCGTCGACCTGTCGCGGCACATGAACAAGATTCTCGAAATCAATGTCGAGGAGCGTTGGGTGCGGGTGCAGGCTGGTACGGTGAAGGACCAGCTCAATGCCGCGCTCAAGCCGCACGGTCTGTTCTTTGCCCCTGAGTTGTCCACCTCCAACCGCGCCACCGTCGGCGGCATGATCAACACCGACGCCAGCGGCCAGGGCAGCTGCACCTATGGCAAAACCCGCGACCACGTGCTGGAACTGCACAGCGTGCTGCTGGGTGGCGAGCGCCTGCACAGCCTGCCGATCGACGATGCCGCGCTGGAGCAGGCCTGCGCCGCCCCCGGCCGGGTCGGCGAGGTGTACCGCATGGCGCGTGACATTCAGGAAAACCAGGCCGAACTGATCGAAACCACATTCCCCAAGCTCAACCGCTGCCTGACCGGCTACGACCTGGCGCACCTGCGTGACGAGCAGGGCCGCTTCAACCTCAACAGCGTGTTGTGCGGTGCCGAAGGCTCGCTGGGTTATGTGGTCGAAGCCAAGCTCAACGTGCTGCCGATTCCCAAGTACGCGGTGCTGGTCAACGTGCGCTACACCAGCTTCATGGATGCCCTGCGTGACGCCAACGCGCTGATGGCGCACAAGCCGCTGTCGATCGAGACAGTGGACTCCAAGGTGCTGATGCTGGCCATGAAGGACATCGTCTGGCACAGCGTGGCCGAGTATTTCCCGGCTGACCCCGAGCGCCCGACCCTGGGCATCAACCTGGTGGAGTTCTGCGGCGACGAGCCGGCCGAGGTCAATGCCCGGGTGCAGGCCTTTGTCGAACATTTGCAATCGGACGCCAGCGTCGAGCGCCTGGGGCATACCCTGGCTGAAGGCGCCGAGGCGGTTACCCGCGTCTATGTCATGCGCAAGCGCTCGGTGGGCCTGCTGGGCAACGTCGAGGGTGAAGTGCGCCCGCAGCCGTTCGTGGAAGACACGGCTGTACCGCCGGAGCAACTGGCCGACTACATTGCCGACTTCCGTGCCTTGCTCGATGGCTACGGCCTGGCTTATGGCATGTTCGGCCATGTCGACGCCGGCGTGCTGCACGTGCGCCCGGCGCTGGACATGAAAGACCCGGCGCAGGCGGCGCTGGTAAAGCCGATTTCCGATGCCGTGGCGGCGTTGACCAAAAGCTACGGTGGCCTGTTGTGGGGCGAGCACGGCAAAGGCCTGCGCTCGGAGTATGTGCCCGAGTACTTCGGCGAACTGTACCCGGCTCTGCAGCGCCTGAAGGGCGCGTTCGACCCGCACAACCAGCTCAACCCAGGCAAGATCTGCACCCCGCCAGACAGCCGCGAAGGCCTTACCCCGGTGGATGGTGTGACCCTGCGCGGTGACCTCGACCGCACCATCGACGAGCGTGTGTGGCAAGACTTCCCCAGCGCCGTGCACTGCAACGGCAACGGTGCCTGCTACAACTACGACCCCAACGACGCCATGTGCCCGTCGTGGAAGGCCACCCGTGAACGCCAGCACTCGCCCAAGGGCCGTGCTTCGCTGATGCGTGAATGGCTGCGCCTGCAGGGCGAGGCGAACATCGACGTGCTGGCTGCGGCACGCAACAAGGTTTCGTGGCTCAAGGGCCTGCCGGCGCGCCTGCGCAACAACCGTGCACGCGCCCAGGGCCAGGAAGACTTCTCCCACGAGGTGTACGACGCCATGGCGGGTTGCCTGGCGTGCAAGTCGTGCGCCGGGCAGTGCCCGATCAAGGTCAATGTGCCGGACTTCCGCTCGCGCTTCCTTGAGTTGTACCACGGTCGCTACCAGCGCCCGCTGCGTGATTATCTGATCGGCTCGCTGGAGTTCACCATCCCGTACATGGCCCATGCGCCGGGGCTGTACAACGCGGTAATGGGTTCGAAGTGGGTCAGCAAGCTGCTGGCAGGCAAGATCGGCATGGTCGACAGCCCGCTGATCAGTCGCTTCAACTTCCAGGCCACCCTGACCCGTTGCCGTGTCGGCGTGGCCAGCGTGGCAGCCCTGCGCGAACTGACCCCAGCCCAGCGCGAGCGCAGCATCGTGCTGGTGCAGGACGCCTTCACCCGCTATTTCGAAACGCCGCTGCTGTCGGCCTTCATCGACCTGGCCCACCGCCTGGGCCACCGGGTGTACCTGGCGCCGTACAGTGCCAACGGCAAGCCGCTGCACGTGCAGGGCTTCCTGGGGGCGTTCGCCAAGGCGGCGATCCGCAACGCCACTCAGCTCAAGGCCTTGGCCGACTGTGGCGTGCCGCTGGTGGGGCTGGACCCGGCGATGACCCTGGTGTACCGCCAGGAATACCAGAAGGTTCCGGGGCTGGACGGTTGCCCGAAGGTGCTGTTGCCGCAGGAATGGTTGATGGATGTGCTGCCTGAGCAGGCGCCGACCGCACCGGGCAATTTCCGCCTGATGGCGCACTGCACCGAGAAGACCAACGTGCCGGCCAGCACCAAGCAGTGGGAGCAGGTGTTTGCCCGCCTGGGGCTGAAACTGGTGACCGAGGCGACCGGTTGCTGTGGCATGTCCGGTACCTATGGGCACGAGGCGCGTAACCAGGACACCTCGCGGACCATCTTCGAGCAGAGCTGGGCGACCAAGCTGGACAAGGAAGGGGAGCCGCTGGCGACCGGTTATTCATGCCGTAGCCAGGTCAAGCGCATGACCGAGCGCAAGATGCGCCACCCGCTTGAAGTGGTGTTGCAGTACGCCCAGCGTTGACCCTGAGGGCCTCGGGGGCTGCTTTGCAGCCCATCGCAGGCAAGCCAGCTCCTACAGGGGTCGTGTCAGCCATGGCTAACGCGGTTCCTGTGGGAGTGGGCTTGCCCGCGAAAGGGCCGGCGCAGGCAGCGCAACACTCAGCCTTCTGTTACGCGATCTCGATGTCGACGAGTCTGTCTGTACAGATACAGGCTCAACACCAACCCACAACCCGCCGCCCCCGCCGCAAACAGAAACATCGAAGCAAACCCGAACCCCGCCGCCACCGCGCCCACCAGCGGCCCGGTCACCCCCAGCGACAAATCGATGAACAGCGAATACGCCCCCACCGCCCCCCCGCGGTTGGCCGCTGACACCTGGTTCACCGCTTCCACACCCAGCGCCGGGAACACCAGCGAAAAACCAAACCCGCTCAGTGCTGCCCCTGCCAACGCCAACTCGGCACTGGGCGCCAGCCACAGCATCAACAACCCCAGTGTTTCCACTGACAGGCAGGCGATCGCCACCCGGAACCCGCCAATGCGGTTGATCAGGTTGCCAAACAGTAGTCGCGCACTGATGAAGCTGGCGCCAAACAGGCTCAGGGTCAGCGCTGCATTGGTCCAGCCGCGGCTTGCGTAATACAGGGTGATGAACGTGGCGATGGTGCCAAAGCCGATCGAACCCAGCGCCAGCCCCGAGCCATGCGGGAACACCTTGCCCAGCACCCGCAGGAACGGCAGGCGTACACCACTGACGATGGGCGCTGCCTGCTTCGGCCAGGCCAGCAGCAGGCCAAGGATGCACAGCAGGATGATGCTCACGCCCATGCTCCATAGCCCAAGGCTCTTGACCATCAACACGCCCAGCGGAGCGCCGATGGCCAGCGCGCCGTAACTGGCGATGCCGTTCCAGGAGATGACCTTGGCGGTGTTTTCTGCACCCACCCGGCCAATCCCCCAGCCAATCGACCCCGACCCCACCAGGCTTTCGGCGCTGCCCAGCACCAGGCGGCCAACCAGCAGGCAGGCCAGGCTCAGCCAGGGCAGGTGGGTGAGGAAGGCGCACGCCAGCATGAACACCCCGCTAAGCCCGCAGCCGGCCAGGCCATACATGACGGCCTTCTTGCTACCGTGGTTGTCGATGATGCGGCTGGCGGTGGGGCGGCTGAGCAGGGTGGCCAGGTATTGCACGCTGATCACAAGGCCTGCAACCACGGCGCTGAAGCCCAGGTCGTTGTGCACATAGCCAGGCAGCACAGCCAGCGGAATGCCGATGTTCAGGTAGCCGATGAAGGTGAAGAGGACGATGGAGACGACTTGCAGGGTGACCGCAAGGGGGCGCGGTGAGTCGGGCATGGGGGCCTACGTGGGTTCTGGGCAGTGTGAAAACGTGATGACGGGGGTAACCCGCAGGTCAGCCGTTTTCACACTGTCGGAGGTTGCGCGGTTTATTCCTGGTCAGCGCTGGATTGATCGTCACCATCCTGCTCGACGGCAGCTGCCGGTTCGGCGTGAACGGTCACGGATGGCTCTTCTGGGTTCAAGCTTGGGAAGGGAAGATTCGGGATTTCGTGCATCTCGTCGTTCCTCGCAAGTGTGAGTGAAAAGTCTGCGCCAGGCGCGGTTGAAGCTTCGCAAAGCTCGGGCAGGATACACAAGTCTGGATGACAGTTTGGATTTTTTACCGGTCGCTTGTCGGGTTTGCGGGCGAACAGCGGACATTTTTCCCATAATAAATGGGGCCGCTTCGCAGCCCTTCGCGGGCTTGCCCGCTCCCACAGGGATCGCGAAAGCTCAGGATCGCGCGGTCTCTGTGGGAGCGGGCAAGCCCGCGAAGGGCCGCAGAGCGGCCCCAATTACCAAGCGGTTATTTGCGGCCTTCAGCCGTCTCAGCAACTTTGTCAGTACGCGCGCACATGATGAAGTCGTTACGGTGCAGGCCTTTGATCGAGTGGCTCCACCAGGTCACGGTGACCTTGCCCCATTCGGTCAGCAGCCCCGGGTGGTGGCCCTCGGCCTCGGCGATTTCGCCTACGGCGTTGGTGAACGCCAGGGCGTGCTTGAAGTTCTTGAACAGGAACACGCGCTCCAGCTCCATGTGGCCGTCACGTACTTCGATGTTCCAGTCCGGGATTTCGCGAATCAGCTCGGCCAGCTCTTCGTCGGTGACTTTTGGCGCGTCGGCGCGGCAGGCTTCGCAATGGGCTTGGTTCAAGGCGTTCATGAGTGTTTTCCGGTGCGAGTTGTTATCGGCAAGGTCGCTCAGGCGGCGACCTTGGGTGGAAATTTCGGTGCGTGCAGGCCCAGCTGCATGGCTTTGTGGACCATGCCCATGATGTCTTCGTGGGCCAGGTCGAACAGGCGCTTCATGTTCGGCAGCACGAAATACACCGGCTGCAGGATGTCGATGCGATACGGCGTCCGCATGGCTTCTATCGGGTCGAAAGCCTGATGCTCGGGCTCGCCAGACAGACTGTAGACGGTCTCTTTCGGCGACGAGAGGATGCCGCCGCCATAGATCTTGCGACCCTGCGCGGTTTCCATCAGGCCAAACTCGATGGTCATCCAGTACAAGCGCGCCAGGTACACGCGTTGTTCCTTGGTCGCCGCCAGGCCAAGCTTGCCGTAGGTGTGGGTGAATTCAGCGAACCACGGGTTGGTCAGCAGCGGGCAGTGGCCGAAGATTTCGTGGAAGATATCGGGCTCTTGCAGGTAGTCCAGCTCTTCCGGGGTACGGATGAAGGTGGCGACCGGGAAGCGCTTGCTGGCCAGCAGTTCGAAGAAGGTCTGGAAGGGGATCAGAGCCGGTACCCGGGCAACCTGCCAGCCGGTGGTGGCGCCCAGCACCTTGTTGACTTCACCCAGTTGCGGAATACGGTCATGCGGCAGTTTGAGCTGGTCGATGCCGTCGAGGTATTCCTGGCAGGCACGGCCCTCGATCACTTTCAGCTGGCGGGTGATCAGGGTGTTCCATACCGCATGCTCTTGCTGCGGGTAGTCGATAAAACCATGCGCATCGGGCTCGCGTGCCACGTATTGCGTCTGTTTCATGTGGCTCTCCTGGTGAGGGCTTTCTTGTTATGTGCAGGACATGCCTAAGTAATATCCTTGCCCAGATCGGTTTGCACGATGCAGCGCCCGCCTTGGTATGGGTCTTCGCCCTTGTTTTCGTAACGATAATTTTACAAAGCCGCCCAGGTGTCGGAAAATCCGGGGTATCTGGCTGATGCTTTCCCTGATTTTGTCAGCTTATCTTTACGAATTTTCTGCGCGGTGTTGAAAAACATTGGCGCTTCGAGAGCCCACATGCGTATCAAAGTGCATTGCCAGAACCGTATTGGCATCCTGCGCGACATCCTCAACCTGCTGGTGGAGTACGGCATCAACGTGCTGCGCGGCGAGGTGGGCGGTGACCATGGCAACGCCATCTACCTGCATTGCCCGAACCTGATCAACCTACAGTTCCAGGCGTTACGGCCGAAGTTCGAAGCAATTGCCGGGGTGTTTGGGGTCAAGCGCGTAGGGCTGATGCCCAGCGAGCGCCGGCACATGGAGCTGAACGCACTGCTGGGGGCGCTGGACTTTCCGGTGCTGTCGATCGATATGGGTGGCAGCATCGTCGCCGCCAACCGCACCGCGGCGCAGCTGCTAGGGGTGCGGGTGGACGAGGTGCCGGGCATGCCGCTGGCGCGCTACGTGGAAGACTTTGACCTGCCGGAGCTGGTGCGGGCCAACAAGTCGCGTATCAACGGCATGCGGATCAAGGTCAAGGGCGACGTGTTCCTGGCTGATATTGCGCCGTTGCAGTCCGAGCACGATGACAGCGAGGCGCTGGCGGGCGCCGTGCTCACCCTGCACCGTGCCGACCGCATTGGCGAGCGCATCTACAACGTGCGCAAGCAGGAGCTGCGCGGCTTTGACAGCATCTTCCAGAGCTCGCGGGTAATGGCCGCCGTGGTGCGTGAGGCGCGGCGCATGGCACCGCTGGATGCGCCGCTGCTGATCGAGGGTGAGACCGGCACCGGCAAGGAGCTGCTGGCGCGCGCCTGCCATCTGGCCAGCCCGCGTGGGCAATCGCCACTGATGGCGCTCAATTGCGCCGGGCTGCCCGAGTCGATGGCCGAGACCGAGCTGTTCGGTTACGGCCCCGGGGCATTCGAAGGTGCGCGGGCCGAGGGCAAGCTGGGGCTGCTGGAGCTGACCGCTGGCGGCACGTTGTTCCTTGATGGGGTAGGGGAGATGAGCCCGCGGCTGCAGGTGAAGTTGCTGCGCTTCCTGCAGGACGGTTGCTTCCGTCGGGTAGGTAGCGATGAAGAGGTGTACCTGGATGTGCGGGTGATCTGCGCGACCCAGGTGGACTTGTCCGAGCTCTGTGCCCGCGGCGAGTTCAGGCAAGACCTTTATCACCGCCTCAACGTGTTGTCGCTGCACATTCCGCCTTTGCGCGAATGCATGGATGGGCTGGAAGGGTTGGTACAGCACTTTCTCGACCAGGCCAGCCGGCAGATTGGCTGCGCCATGCCACGCCTGGCGCCGGCGGCAATGGATAAACTTGGGCAATACCATTGGCCGGGCAATGTAAGGCAGCTGGAAAACGTCTTGTTCCAGGCGGTTTCGTTATGTGACGGCGGGGTGGTTAAAAGCGAACATATTCGTTTGCCGGACTATGGCGTACGGCAGCCGCTGGGGGAGTTTTCGCTGGAGGGGGATCTTTCGCAGATTGTCGGGCGCTTTGAAAAAGCGGTGCTGGAAAGTTTGATGGGGGAGTTTCCGAGTAGCCGGGCTTTAGGCAAAAGATTGGGTGTTTCGCATACGACGATTGCCAACAAGTTAAGGGACTATTCCTTAGGCAAGTCGGCAGATCAAAGCGGGTAATTAATAGCCTGTTAATCTTGTGCAATATTCTTCGCGGGCTTGCCCGCTCCCACAGGTATTGCACGGTACTTGAAAGCTGTGCAGTACCTGTGGGAGCGGGCAAGCCCGCGAAGGGCCCCGCAGGGGCCCCAATCTCAAGGGTTAGCCGTTAGAGCAGCCGTTCCCCATCACGCGGTATTCGAGAATGTGCTTCTGGCCCTGGGAGTCCTCGTAGGTCATGCGGGCTGGCACGACTTCGCACACATTGGGCACTTCGCTCATGGATATGACGCGGGCAATGTCCAGGTGCTGCGAGTAACTGTACTGTTCAACCGGAATCTGCTCGGCATCTTTGGCTTCGCCGGCCATCGCCGCGCCGCAAAGACTGCCAAGTACCAATACCAGTAAAGCTTTCATTTTCTATTTACCTGTCTAAGGTCGTGAGGGGGCACGCGGCGCTTATGGCGCCGCGAGTACAGCTAGTTTTAACTATCGGGATTAGAGGGAGATTAACGCTTGCCTTCGTGGGGGCTGTTACCAGTTGTTAATCGCCTTGCCGTTGCTGGCGAGGTGAATTCTAGGGTTGTGGCCAAGGCTGAAACAGTGGGTGTTTTGATAAAGTGTTTTGACAGAATCTGTAACAATCCTCTGGTAAAGCCCCCCGGTTTTTCGTGGCCCGGGCTGTAATCCTCATGCCAGAGCGCTTTGCCGGCACGGGCGTACCAAATTACTACCAACGTCGAATGGCTTTTGTCGCTCTGGTACAGTTACAAACGGTTCCATACAAAAACAACTATTACTCCGAGGTAACACAGATGAGTGCGGCTCCACTGTATCCCGTTCGTCCCGAGGTTGCGGCCACTACCCTGACCGACGAGGCCACCTACAAGGCCATGTACCAGCAATCGGTGATCAACCCGGACGGCTTCTGGCGCGAGCAGGCCCAGCGTATCGACTGGATCAGGCCGTTCACCAAGGTCAAGCAGACCTCCTTCGACGACCACCACGTCGATATCAAATGGTTCGCCGACGGCACTCTGAACGTTTCCTCCAACTGCCTGGATCGCCACCTCGAAGAGCGCGGTGACCAGTTGGCAATCATCTGGGAAGGCGACGACCCTTCCGAACACCGCAACATCACCTACCGCGAGCTGCACGAGCAGGTCTGCAAGTTCGCCAACGCCCTGCGTGGCCAGGACGTGCACCGTGGTGATGTGGTTACCATCTACATGCCGATGATCCCCGAAGCCGTGGTCGCCATGCTGGCCTGTGCCCGTATCGGGGCCATCCACTCGGTGGTGTTCGGTGGTTTCTCGCCCGAGGCGCTGGCGGGTCGCATCATCGACTGCAAGTCCAAGGTGGTGATCACCGCCGACGAAGGCGTGCGCGGTGGCCGTCGTACTCCGCTCAAGGCCAACGTTGACCTGGCGCTGACCAATCCTGAAACCAGCAGCGTGCAGAAGATCATCGTGTGCAAGCGCACCGGTGGCGACATTGCCTGGCACCAGCACCGTGACATCTGGTACGAAGACTTGATGAAAGTGGCCTCCAGCCACTGCGCACCGAAGGAAATGGGCGCTGAAGAAGCGCTGTTCATCCTTTACACCTCCGGCTCCACGGGTAAGCCGAAGGGCGTGTTGCACACTACGGGCGGTTACCTGGTGTATGCCGCGCTGACCCACGAGCGCGTGTTCGACTATCGCCCAGGCGAGGTCTATTGGTGCACTGCCGATGTCGGCTGGGTTACCGGCCACAGCTACATCGTCTATGGCCCGCTGGCCAACGGCGCCACCACGCTGCTGTTCGAAGGCGTGCCGAACTACCCGGACATCACCCGCGTGTCGAAAATCGTCGACAAGCACAAGGTCAACATCCTCTACACCGCGCCAACGGCCATTCGCGCCATGATGGCCGAAGGGCAGGCCGCCGTTGCAGGCGCTGACGGCTCCAGCTTGCGCCTGCTGGGTTCGGTAGGCGAGCCGATCAACCCAGAAGCCTGGAACTGGTACTACAAGACCGTGGGCAAGGAGCGTTGCCCGATCGTCGACACCTGGTGGCAGACCGAGACTGGCGGCATCCTGATCAGCCCGCTGCCAGGCGCCACCGGCCTCAAGCCGGGTTCGGCAACCCGCCCGTTCTTCGGTGTGGTGCCGGCGCTGGTGGACAACCTGGGTAACCTGATCGACGGTGCCGCCGAAGGCAACCTGGTCATCCTCGACTCCTGGCCGGGCCAGTCGCGTTCGCTGTACGGCGACCACGACCGCTTCGTCGACACCTACTTCAAGACCTTCCGTGGCATGTACTTCACCGGCGACGGCGCACGCCGCGACGAGGATGGCTACTACTGGATCACAGGGCGCGTGGATGACGTGCTCAACGTGTCCGGCCACCGCATGGGTACCGCCGAGATCGAAAGCGCCATGGTGGCCCATTCGAAAGTGGCCGAGGCTGCGGTGGTGGGTGTGCCGCACGACATCAAGGGCCAGGGCATCTATGTGTATGTCACCCTCAATGCCGGCGTCGAGGCCAGCGAGCAGTTGCGCCTGGAGCTGAAGAACTGGGTGCGCAAAGAGATCGGCCCGATCGCCTCGCCGGACGTGATTCAGTGGGCGCCAGGCTTGCCGAAAACCCGTTCGGGCAAGATCATGCGGCGTATTCTGCGCAAGATTGCCACCGCCGAGTACGATGCGCTGGGTGATATCTCCACCCTTGCCGATCCGGGCGTGGTGCAGCACCTGATCGACACCCACAAGGCCATGAACCTGGCTTCGGCCTGATCGCCGAGTCTCATGCGCTCCCACAGGGTGTGCGTAGGCCCGGCAACATGAACCCCGCCCGGGCAACCGGCGGGGTTTTTGCTTTACTGTTACCCGACATTCATCGGTAACTGTTCTGTCACCGGCCCTGCACAGGTTCGGGGCGCCAGGAAACAAATCTGGCTTGTTTTGGTGCATTCCTGAGGCCATTTTGTGTAACACGGCACGCTGCACTTGCCGTCGTACAAGGCTTTGCCAATAATAGGCCCAGGAATTGCTAGGTCTATAGGTTCTATTTCTTGCGCTTTTGCATAATTTGCACTGGCTGTCAACATCGCCCGCAGCGGTTTCAGGCGCTTCTGTAAGTAGTTGTCGCTTTGAAGAAATATCGACTACCGGGCTATCGCTAAAATGCCACTCACTCGCTCGTGGTCTGCGACCTTGGTCGAACCCTGCGCGGCTCGCGTTGTACCCATTCGCATATCGGGCAGTTGTTACCTGCCTTGTATTGCCCCGTACCGATGGAGTTACCTGATGAAGAAGCTCGCACTGCTTGGCGCCTTGGCGCTGTCCGTGTTTTCCCTGGTGTCGCAGGCCGATGAAAAACCACTGAAGATCGGCATTGAAGCCGCTTACCCTCCCTTCGCCTTCAAGCAGACCGATGGCAGCATCGCTGGTTTCGACTACGACATCGGCAACGCCCTGTGTGAAGAGATGAAAGCCAAGTGCACCTGGGTCGAGCAGGAATTCGACGGCCTGATCCCGGCGCTGAAAGTGCGCAAGATCGACGCCATCCTGTCGTCCATGTCCATCACCGAAGACCGCAAGAAGTCGGTCGACTTCACCAAGCGCTACTACCTCACCCCGGCGCGCCTGGTCATGAAGGACGGCACCGCTGTCAGCGACAGCCTGGATGAACTCAAAGGCAAGAAGATCGGCGTGCAGCGCGGCTCGATCCACGACCGCTTCGCCAAGGAAGTGCTGGCCCCGAAAGGCGCCACCGTGGTCCCTTACGGCACTCAGAACGAAATCTACCTCGACGTGGCTGCCGGCCGCCTCGACGGTACCGTGGCCGACGCCACCCTGCTGGAAGACGGCTTCCTGAAAACCGATACTGGCAAGGGCTTCGCCTTCGTCGGCCCGTCGTTCACCGACGTGAAGTATTTCGGTGATGGCGTCGGCATTGCCGTGCGCAAGGGCGACAAGGCCAACGCCGACCGCATCAACGCGGCGATCGATGCCATTCGCGCCAACGGCAAGTACAAAGAAATCGAGAAGAAGTACTTCAACTTCGACATCTACGGTCCAGACTCGAACTAAGACGTCGGGTTCACCTGTGCAATGGTGCAAACAGCAGAGGCTCTGAGGTTTGCACCATTTTTCATTCTCTAGGTCGAGGACCTCATCATGTTGAAAGGCTACGGGGCAGTCATCCTCGACGGGGCGTGGCTGACGCTTCAGCTTGCCCTGTCGTCGATGGCCCTGGCCATCGTGCTCGGTCTGATCGGTGTGGCGCTGCGCTTGTCGCCTGTGCGCTGGCTGGCCTGGCTGGGCGACCTGTATTCCACGGTGATCCGTGGCATCCCGGACCTGGTCCTGATCCTGCTGATCTTCTACGGCGGGCAAGACATCATCAACCGGGTGGCACCGCTGCTCGGCTACGAAGACTACATCGACCTCAACCCGCTGGTTGCGGGTATCGGTACCCTGGGCTTCATTTTTGGTGCTTACCTGTCGGAAACCTTCCGCGGTGCTTTCCTCGGTATCCCCAAGGGGCAGGCCGAAGCTGGCGTGGCTTATGGCATGAGCAACCGCCAGGTGTTCTTCCGCATCCAGGTGCCGCAAATGATTCGCCTGGCGATCCCGGGCTTTACCAACAACTGGCTGGTGCTGACCAAGGCCACCGCGCTGATCTCGGTCGTCGGCCTGCAGGACATGATGTTCAAGGCCAAGCAGGCGGCCGATGCCACCCGCGAGCCTTTCACCTTCTTCCTGGCGGTGGCGGCCCTGTACCTGGTGCTGACCAGCGTCTCGCTGCTGGCCCTGAAGTATCTGGAACGCCGCTACTCGGTGGGCGTCAAGGTGGCTGAACTATGATCTTCGACTACAACGTCGTCTGGGAGGCACTGCCGATGTACTTCGGCGGCCTGCTGACCACCCTCAAGCTGCTGGCGATTTCGCTGTTCTTCGGCCTGCTGGCGGCCATTCCGCTGGGCCTGATGCGGGTGTCGAAACAGCCAGCGATCAATCTGACTGCGTGGCTGTACACCTACGTGATCCGCGGCACACCCATGCTGGTGCAGCTGTTCCTGATCTACTACGGCCTGGCGCAGTTCGAAGCGGTGCGCGAAAGCTTCCTCTGGCCGTTGCTGTCCAGCGCCACCTTCTGCGCGTGCCTGGCGTTCGGCATCAACACCAGCGCCTACACCGCCGAAATCATTGCCGGCAGCCTCAAGGCCACGCCCCATGGCGAGATCGAGGCGGCCAAGGCCATGGGCATGTCGCGCATGAAAATGTACCGGCGCATCCTGCTGCCTTCGGCCCTGCGCCGGGCACTGCCGCAGTACAGCAACGAAGTGATCATGATGCTGCAGACCACCAGCCTGGCGTCGATCGTGACCCTGATCGACATCACCGGTGCCGCACGCACGGTCAACGCCCAGTACTACCTGCCTTTCGAGGCCTACATCACGGCGGGCGTGTTCTACCTGTGCCTGACCTTCATCCTGGTGCGCCTGTTCAAGATGGCCGAACGCCGCTGGCTCGGCTACCTGGCGCCGCGCAAGCACTGACCGCTTTGTGAGAATCGACAGCATGTACAAACTCGAAGTCCAAGACCTGCACAAGCGCTACGGCAGCCATGAAGTGCTCAAGGGCGTGTCCCTGGCGGCAAAGGCCGGCGACGTCATCAGCATCATCGGCTCCAGTGGTTCGGGCAAGTCGACCTTCCTGCGCTGCATCAACCTGCTGGAACAGCCGCATGCCGGCAAGATCCTGCTCAACAACGAAGAACTGAAGCTGCTGGCCGGCAAGGACGGCGCGCTGAAGGCTGCCGACCCGCGCCAGTTGCAACGCATGCGCTCGCGCCTGTCGATGGTGTTCCAGCACTTCAACCTGTGGTCGCACATGACGGCGCTGGAAAACATCATCGAAGCGCCGGTACATGTACTGGGCATGAACAAGAAGGAAGCGCTGGAGAAGGCCGAGCATTACCTGGCCAAGGTGGGTGTCGCCCACCGCAAGGACGCCTTCCCCGGGCATATGTCGGGTGGTGAGCAACAACGTGTGGCAATTGCCCGGGCCCTGGCCATGGAGCCAGAGGTTATGCTGTTCGACGAGCCAACCTCGGCGCTCGACCCCGAGCTGGTGGGTGATGTGCTCAAGGTGATGCAGGCGCTGGCACAGGAAGGCCGGACCATGGTGGTCGTGACCCACGAAATGGGCTTTGCCCGCGAGGTGTCCAACCAGCTGGTGTTCCTGCACAAAGGCCTGGTGGAAGAAACCGGCTGCCCGCGTGAAGTGCTGGCAAACCCGCAGTCGGAGCGCCTGAAGCAGTTCCTTTCCGGCAGCCTGAAGTAAAAGCTGCATTTTTGCACCAGAATAGGGCATGCTGCGCGGCGAGCGCAGCCTGACCCGGCGCACAGACTCGAACGAACCCAGGTTTCGGACCGCACCCTATGACCACCCAGCGAATCGGTTTTCTCATCTGGCCCGGCACCAGGCCCTTGACCCTGGCGCTGGCCGAGGAAGTGTTGCTGGTGGCGCAGCGGGTGCACCCGGATGTGGTCTACGAACTGGCCTTCCTGCAGGCCGAGCCTGCGCTGGAGGGTAGCTGGCGCTTGCCGGGCGAGGCATGGGCGGGTCGCCTGGAAGGTTGCCACAAACTGTTTCTGCTTGCTGACGAGCCGCCTGCGGCGGTTGGGGCTGCGTTGTCCACGGCGCTCAAGCAGCTGGCGCGCAGTGGTTGCATGGTCGGCGGGTTGTCTGCGGGTGTTTATCCGCTGGCGATGCTGGGCCTGCTCGACGGTTACCGGGCAGCGGTGCACTGGCGCTGGCAGGACGATTTTGCCGAGCGCTTCCCCAAGGTCATCGCCACCAGCCACCTTTTCGACTGGGATCGCGACCGCTTGACCGCCTGTGGCGGCATGGCTGTGACCGACCTGCTGCTGGCGGTGCTGGCCCGTGATCATGGCGCCGAGCTGGCGGGGGCGGTGTCGGAGGAACTGGTGGTCGAGCGCATTCGCGAGGGTGGCGAGCGCCAGCGGATTCCGCTGCAAAACCGCCTGGGTTCGAGCCACCCCAAACTGACCCAGGCGGTACTGTTGATGGAAGCCAACATCGAAGAGCCGCTGACCACCGATGAGATTGCCCAGCATGTGTGCGTGTCGCGCCGGCAGCTGGAGCGTATCTTCAAGCAGTACCTGAACCGTGTGCCGAGCCAGTACTACCTGGAGCTGCGGCTTAACAAGGCGCGGCAGATGCTGATGCAGACCAGCAAGTCGATCATCCAGATCGGCTTGTCCTGTGGGTTTTCCTCGGGGCCGCACTTTTCCAGTGCCTATCGCAACTTCTTCGGCGCGACGCCGCGGGAAGACCGTAACCAGCGGCGCAGCAGCAGCCCGTTCGAGCTGAGCTCGGCGCCGGCTGAAAAGGGCTGACATTCTGGTTGGGCCTGGGGTGTATGCCTTGGGTTTGATGGTGATGCCGAAATCGAGCGCCGCCCGCGCGGCGCTTCGCGGGGCAAGCCCGCTCCCACATTTGTTTCGGGCCAGTCCATCCTGTTAAGTCACCTCTGTCCGCCTTGTTTGTCCCCTTCGATATCGAAGGGGGCGCTGCTGCTCTTCATCAATCTCCAGCCATGCACCCATGGTGCGCGCGCCAATGGATGCAGGAGAAACTGGCCCGAAACAGATGTGGGAGCGGGCTTGCCCCGCGAAGCGCCGCGCGGGCGGCGCTCGATCTGTCAGGCACCACAAGAATACCGGCGAACATTCCCGTACACTGCGCGATTGCGACAGTGTTTGTCGCATTGCCGAAAACCTTGTCAAAACTGGGTTTTGCGCTGTAACAAGTTGTCGCTTGGCCGCAAGGACAGGCGCGGATCAGTCCTTACAATCCCCCCATCGCTCGCCACTTCCAGGCCAGCGTTCCTCTTCAGGAGACTCAGATGTCCGTTGAGCAAGCCCCGGTGCAACGTGCCGATTTCGACCAGGTCATGGTCCCCAACTATTCTCCGGCGGCCTTCATTCCTGTGCGAGGCGAGGGTTCCCGCGTCTGGGACCAGTCGGGTCGCGAGTTGATCGACTTTGCCGGTGGCATCGCGGTAAACGCCCTGGGCCACTGCCACCCGGCACTGGTCAAGGCCCTGACCGACCAGGCCAACACCCTCTGGCACGTGTCCAACGTGTTCACCAATGAGCCGGCCCTGCGCCTGGCCCACAAGCTGGTGGACGCCACCTTTGCCGACCGCGCCTTCTTCTGCAACTCTGGCGCCGAGTCCAACGAGGCCGCCTTCAAGCTGGCCCGCCGCGTCGCCCATGACCGCTTCGGCCCGGAAAAGCACGAAATCATTGCCACCGTGAACAGCTTCCACGGCCGCACCCTGTTTACCGTCAGTGTCGGCGGCCAGCCGAAGTACTCCGATGGCTTCGGTCCGAAAATCACCGGCATCAGCCACGTGCCCTACAACGACCTGGAAGCGCTCAAGGCACAGATTTCCGACAAGACCTGCGCCGTGGTGATCGAGCCGATCCAGGGTGAGAGCGGTGTGGTGCCGGCCGACAAGGCCTACCTGGAAGGCGCACGCAAGCTGTGTGACGAGCACAACGCCCTGTTGATTTTTGACGAAGTGCAGACTGGCGTTGGCCGTACCGGTTCGCTGTATGCCTACCAGCACTACGGCGTAACGCCAGACATCCTGACCAGCGCCAAGAGCCTGGGCGGCGGTTTCCCGATCGGCGCCATGCTGACCACCGCCGAGCTGGCCAAGCACCTGGCTGTTGGCACCCACGGCACCACCTACGGCGGCAACCCGCTGGGCTGTGCCGTTGCCTGCGCGGTGCTGGATGTGGTCAACACCCCGCAAACCCTGGCCGGCATCAAGGCCAAGCATGAGCGCTTCAAGGCCCGCCTGGAGCAGATTGGCCAGAAGTACAACCTGTTCACCCAGGTGCGTGGTGTTGGCCTGCTGCTGGGCTGCGTGCTGACCGAAGCCTGGCAAGGCAAGGCCAAGGACGTGCTCAACGCCGCCGAGAAGGAAGGCGTGATGGTGCTGCAGGCCGGCCCGGACGTGGTTCGCTTCGCGCCAAGCCTGGTGGTTGAAGACGCCGACATCGATGAAGGCCTGGACCGCTTCGAGCGCGCTGTGGCTACCCTGACCAAAGGCTGATCCGCCTGCGGTCCTTTCGCCGGCCCCAGCCAAGGCTGAGCCGGGCCGGCGATACCCGATTCCAGTGCAGGTGCCCACGCGCCTGCCGTTTTTCCGTGCCGCCATGAGCGGCCCGTATTCCAAAGGAGTGACACCATGCTGGTGATGCGCCCCGCGCAAATGGCTGATCTGAACGAAGTGCAGCGCATGGCTGCAGACAGCCCCATTGGTGTCACCTCGCTGCCGGACGACGCTGCTCGCCTGGGCGACAAGATCGCCGCCTCCGAGACTTCCTTCGCCGCCGAGGTCAGCTTCAACGGTGAAGAAAGCTACTTCTTCGTGCTCGAAGACAGCGAAACCGGCAAGCTGGCCGGCTGCTCGGCCATTGTCGCTTCGGCAGGCTACTCCGAGCCGTTCTACAGCTTTCGTAACGAAACCTTCGTGCACGCTTCGCGCGAGCTGAAGATTCACAACAAGATCCACGTGCTGTCGATGTGTCACGACCTGACCGGCAACAGCCTGCTGACCAGCTTCTATGTATTGCCGGAACTGGTAGACAGTGGCTGGGCCGAGCTCAATTCTCGCGGCCGGCTGCTGTTCATGGCGGCGCATCCGGAGCGTTTCGCCGACTCGCTGGTGACCGAAATCGTTGGCTACAGCGACGAGCAGGGCGAGTCGCCGTTCTGGGATGCCATTGGCCGTAATTTCTTCGACCTCAACTATTCCGACGCCGAGCGCCTGTGTGGCCTGAAGAGCCGTACCTTTCTCGCCGAACTGATGCCGCACTATCCAATCTATGTGCCGCTGTTGCCTGACGAAGCGCAGGAGGCCATGGGGCAGGTGCATCCGCGGGCGCAGATCACCTTTGACATCCTCATGCGCGAAGGCTTCGAGACCGAGCACTACATCGACATCTTCGACGGCGGCCCAACCCTGCATGCGCGTACTTCGGGTGTTCGCTCGATTGCCCAGAGCCGCGTTGTACCGGTGAAGATCGAAGAGGGCGCGGCCAAGGGCGGGCGCCCGTACCTGGTGTGCAATGGCCAGTTGCAAGACTACCGCGCCGTGTTGCTGGAGCTCGACTGGGTGCCCGGCAAGCCGGTCAGCCTGAGCGAGGCTGCGGCCGACGCGTTGGGCGTGGGTGAGGGCGCCAGCGTGCGCCTGGTCGCGGTCTGAGGTCTGGTAACAGACGTTTCGGGATTGATGCGTTAGAAGAGTTTTGCGCCGGCCGACGCCGCCGCTCAAGGAGATAGCATGATCGTTCGTCCTGTACGCAGCAGCGATTTGCCTGCGTTGATCGAATTGGCACGCAGCACCGGCACCACCGGGCTGACCACGCTGCCGGCCAACGAAGAACGCCTGGGGCAGCGCGTTGGCTGGGCGGAAAAGAGCTTCCGTGGCGAAGCCGAGCGTGGCGACACCGATTACCTGTTCGTGCTGGAAAACGACGAAGGCCTGGTGGTGGGCATCAGTGCCATCGCCGGTGCCGTGGGCCTGCGCGAGCCTTGGTACAACTACCGGGTCGGCCTGACCGTCAGCGCTTCGCAGGAACTGAAGATCTACCGCGAAATCCCGACCTTGTTCCTGGCCAACGACCTGACCGGCAACTCTGAACTGTGCTCGCTGTTCCTGCGTGGCGACTACCGCTCCGGCCTCAATGGCCGCCTGCTGTCGCGTGCACGCATGCTGTTCATTGCCGAGTTCCCGGAGCTGTTCGGCAAGAAGATCATCGCCGAAATGCGCGGCATGTCGGATGAGCAGGGCCGTTCGCCGTTCTGGGAAAGCCTGGGCCGGCATTTCTTCAAGATGGAATTCAGCCAGGCCGACTACCTCACTGGCGTTGGCAACAAGTCGTTCATCGCCGAGCTGATGCCCAAGTTTCCGCTGTACACCTGCTTCCTTTCCGAGGCGGCGCGTGAGGTGATCGGCCGTGTGCACAAAGACACCGAGCCAGCGCTGGCGATGCTCAAGCAGGAAGGGTTCAACTATCAGGGTTACGTCGACATCTTTGACGCCGGCCCTGCCATCGAATGCGACACCGCCAAAATCCGCGCTGTGCGCGAAAGCCAGACCCTGGTGCTGGCGGTCGGTACGCCGGGCGATGACGCCACCCCTTACATCATCCACAACCGCAAGCGCGACGATTGCCGCATCACCGCTGCACCTGCGCGGCTGGCCGCCGGTACCCTGGTGGTCGACCCGCTGACCGCCAAGCGCCTGCGCATGGGCGCGGGTGACAACGTGCGCGCCGTGCCGCTGTCGGCAAGCCGGGAGGCCCAGTAAATGACCACGCATTACATCGCAGGCAATTGGCAGGCCGGCCGGGGCGAAAGCCTGCAATCGCTGAACCCGGTGACCCAGGCCGTGATCTGGCAAGGGCAGGGCGCTGACGCAAGCCAGGTGGACGCTGCCGTAAAGGCGGCGCGGCAGGCTTTTCCGGCCTGGGCGCAACTCAGCCTGGAAGCGCGCATCGATGTGCTGGAGAAGTTTGCCGCACAGCTCAAGGCGCATGCCGAGGCCATGGCCCAGTGCATTGGCGAGGAAACCGGCAAGCCCCTGTGGGAGTCGGCGACTGAAGTCACCAGCATGATCAACAAGGTCGCAATCTCGGTGCAAAGCTACCGCGAGCGTACCGGGGAAAAGAGCGGCCCGCTGGCCGATGCCACGGCAGTGCTGCGGCACAAGCCCCACGGTGTGGTGGCGGTGTTCGGCCCCTACAACTTCCCGGGCCACCTGCCCAATGGCCATATCGTGCCGGCGTTGTTGGCGGGCAACTGCGTGGTGTTCAAACCCAGCGAGCTGACGCCAAAGGTCGCCGAGCTGACGGTCAACTGCTGGATCGCCGCCGGCCTGCCAGCGGGTGTGCTGAACCTGGTGCAGGGCGCACGCGAAACCGGTGTGGCGCTGGCTGCCAACCCTGGGATCGATGGCTTGTTCTTCACCGGTTCCAGCCGCACCGGCAATGTGCTGCACCAGCAGTTCGCTGGCCGCCCGGACAAGATCCTGGCCCTGGAAATGGGGGGCAACAACCCGCTGCTGGTGGACGAGGTCAAGGACATTGACGCTGCGGTGTACACCATCATCCAGTCTGCGTTCATTTCCGCCGGCCAGCGTTGCACGTGCGCACGCCGACTACTGGTGCCGCAAGGTGCCTGGGGTGATGCGCTGATCGCTCGCCTGGTCGAGGTGTGCAAAACCATCACGGTAGGTGCGTTCGATGAGCAGCCGGCGCCGTTCATGGGCTCGGTGATTTCGCTGCAGGCGGCGCAGGGGCTGATGGACGCCCAGGCAGACCTGCTCAGCAAAGGTGGCGTGAAACTGCTGGAAATGACCCAGCCTCAGGCCGATGCCGCGCTGTTGACCCCGGGTATTGTCGATGTCACTGGCGTAGCCGGGCGCCCGGACGAAGAATTCTTCGGCCCACTGCTGCAAGTCATCCGTTATGCCGACTTCGATGCGGCCATCGATGAAGCCAACAACACACAGTACGGCCTGGCCGCCGGGTTGTTGTCCGATTCACGCGCTCGCTACCAGTACTTCTGGTTGCGCAGCCGCGCCGGCATCGTCAACTGGAACAAGCAGCTGACGGGGGCCGCCAGCAGTGCACCGTTCGGCGGCGTGGGCGCCAGTGGCAACCATCGCGCCAGTGCCTACTACGCGGCTGACTACTGCGCTTACCCCGTGGCTTCGCTGGAAACCGCCAGCCTTGCCTTGCCGGCGACCCTGACGCCGGGTATCACCCTATAACAACAGTCACGGAGCCTAGCCGATGAAATCCTATGAAGTGAATTTTGATGGCCTGGTGGGGCCTACCCACAATTACGGCGGCCTGTCCTACGGCAACGTGGCTTCGCAAAGCAACAGCCAGCAAGGCTCCAACCCGCGTGAAGCGGCGCGCCAGGGCCTGGCAAAAATGAAAGCGCTGGCTGACATGGGCTTCAAGCAAGGCGTGCTGGCGCCGCAAGAGCGCCCGGATGTGGCCGCACTGCGCCGCCTGGGCTTCAGTGGCAGCGATGCCGAGGTGATCCAGCGTGCCGCCAGGGAGGCCATGCCGTTGCTGGTGGCCAGCTGCTCGGCGTCGAGCATGTGGGTGGCCAACGCTGCCACGGTCAGCCCCAGTGCCGACACCGCGGATGGCCGCGTGCACTTCACTGCGGCCAACCTGAACTGCAAGTACCACCGTAGCATCGAGCACCCGACCACCAGCCGTGTGCTGGGTGCCATGTTCAACAACGAGAAACACTTTGCCCACCACGCAGCATTGCCTGCCGTGGCACAGTTCGGTGACGAGGGCGCGGCCAACCACACGCGCTTCTGCCGTGCCTATGGTGAAGCGGGTGTGGAGTTCTTCGTGTACGGCCGCAGTGCCTTCGACAGCCGCTACCCGGCGCCGCAGAAGTATCCGGCCCGGCAAACCCTGGAGGCCTCGCAGGCCGTGGCCCGGCTGCATGGGCTGAGTGACGGCGGTGTGGTCTATGCTCAACAGAACCCGGCGGTGATCGACCAGGGCGTGTTCCACAACGATGTGATTTCGGTGGGTAACGGCGAGGTGCTGTTCTATCACGAGGACGCTTTCCTCGAGACTGGCGCGGTGCTTGGCCAGCTGCGAGCGAAACTGGCCAGCAAGGGTGGCAACTTCCAGGCCATCTGTGTGCCGCGGGCAGCGGTGGCGGTGGAAGACGCGGTGCGTTCCTACCTGTTCAACAGCCAGCTGCTCAGCCGCGACGACGGCTCCATGTTGCTGGTGGTGCCGGAAGAGTGCCGCAACAATGAGCGGGTCTGGGCTTACCTGGGGCAGCTGACCAGCCAAGGTGGCCCGGTCAGGGAGGTCAAGGTATTCGACCTCAAGCAAAGCATGCAGAACGGTGGTGGTCCGGCCTGCCTGCGTTTGCGCGTGGCGTTGAAGGAATCGGAACTGGCGGCGGTCAACCAAGGCGTTATCATGACCGCCCCGCTGTACGACACCCTGGTGCAGTGGGTCGACAAGCATTACCGCGATCGCCTGGGCGAAGCGGACTTGGCCGACCCGCAACTGCTGGTGGAATGCCGTACGGCACTGGACGAATTGACCCAGATCCTGAAGTTGGGTTCGGTGTACCCGTTCCAACGACAACCTTGAAGAGAGACTTTGCAATGACCGACGCCCTGCGCCTGATCCTCGAAGATGAAGACGGCACCCAGCTGGAAACCTCCTGCACCCGTTTTGCCGTGGTGTGGCAAGGCAAGGAAGTGTGGATTCAGCAGGACGGCCGTGGCCAGCTGCTGATCGGTGTGGATGTCGATGAAGACGACACCGAATACGCCAACCTGCTGCTGCGCCCGATGGCCACCAACCTGGTCAGCCTGCAGCTGGAAATGGAGCCGGCCGAGGTTGGCGAAGACGACGATCACGTCCATGGCCCCGACTGCGGCCACCACCACTAAGGAAGTCACTATGCTCGCCCTCGGCAAATTGCTTGAGCTGACCCTCACCGATCACGAACCGGCCGAGAAGACCCAAGTGACACCCAAGGGCGCGCGTTTGCGTTGGCTGGGGGAGGGCGCGCTGGAAGTGCGCCCTGCCGAGAGCGAGGATTGTGGGCTGGACTTGCTGTTGTCCGCCGGCATTCATGGCAACGAAACGGCGCCGATCGAGCTGCTCGAACGGCTGCTGCACGGCGTGGCCAGCGGCAAGATCAAGCCCAAGGCACGGTTGCTGTTCCTGTTCGGCAACCCGGCCGCGATCCGCAAGGGCGAGCGTTTCATCGAGCAGGACATCAACCGCCTGTTCAACGGCCGTCATGAGCTTTCCAGTGGTTTCGAGGCATTGCGTGCCGCGGAGCTCGAGCAGTTTGCCCGGGTGTTCTTCAGCAAGCCGGGGCGCAGCCGCCTGCATTACGACCTGCATACGGCAATTCGCGGTTCGAAGATCGAGCAGTTTGCCTTGTACCCCTATAAAGAGGGGCGCAAGCATTCCCGTCGCGAACTGGCGCGCCTGGCGGCGGCCGGCATGGAGGCGGTGCTGCTGCAAAGCAAATCTTCCATCACCTTCAGTGCCTTCACCTACGAACAGTTGGATGCTGAAGCTTTTACCCTGGAGCTGGGCAAGGCCCGCCCGTTCGGCCAGAACGAGCAGGTCAACCTCGACAAGCTGGAAGAGCGCCTGATCAGCATCATCGAGGCTACCGAGCCAGGGGATGAAACCTCGCTGGATGGCCTGCAGCTGTTCAGTGTTTCCCGTGAAATCATCAAGCACAGCGACAGCTTCCACCTGCACCTCCCGGCGGACATCGAGAACTTTTCGGAGCTGAGCAAGGGTTACCTGCTGGCTGAGGACCTGGCCGAGATGCGCTGGGTGGTCGAGGAAGAGGGTGCACGCATCATATTCCCCAACCCCAAGGTCAGGAATGGCCTCAGGGCAGGGATTCTGATCGTGCCCGATGAAGGGCGCAGCTTGTCATGAGGGGCTCAGTTACCCAGCGTCGGGGTTGGGACCAAGCTGTCTGGCGCTAGCGCGTCGTAAACCTCTTGCAGCATTCTTGTCAGCGTGGTTAGCCCGTCGAGGCCGTTTGCATCGTAGGGGTCGTAGAGTACGGCGGTATAGCCGCCGGGTAGCAGGTGGGAATACTTGGCCGGGATCATGCCCTCCAGGTCAAAGCCAGGTCCCTGTTGCAGCGGGCCGGTATAGCACTGCATGAGTACGATATCCGGCACGTTTGCGTACTGCTGGCGCGCCTTGTCCAGTAACCGTTTCAGCTCGGGATAGCCAGGCAGCAACGCCAGTTGTTCGAATACCCGTGCCTGGAACTGCGGTGTGCCATAGAGGAACAGGTGCTCGAACGCGGTGATCTCGAAAAGGTTGTCGCGGCTCGCGTTACCGTCCACGCGCACTGGGTAATCGACGCCTTGGCCTATGCCCTCAGGGGCCTCTGCTGCCACGAACAGTAAATGAAGCCGTTGCTCAGGAGAGGCTGGGTGGATAGTAAAGGGTTGGCCGTCGACCTCGAGCGTGATGATGCTGTCTTGGCGCAACTGCACATCGGTGGTGTTCAGCCAGACAAGAAGTTCGTCAATGCTGCCGACGACTGCCTCGCCGTCCATGGCCTCGATTAGCCGACGCTGTATGTGCATGGCGGGTGATCTGTAGAGGTCGAAGTGCTCGAAATTGAAGTAGACGCGAGACGAGCCCAACGCTGATTCGACGGGATCATCATAGGCGATAGCCTCATCCATCTCGCCGAAGTCGGCCGAATTGCTTTTGTCATTTCCGTCTATGCGCTGTGCAGTCATTGCGGGGGTTGCCATGTGCATCACCTGCTGGTTGAGTGATTGGCCAGGTTAGGTGGGTGCACGGCGTGCAAGGCTGCATATATGTAGGGCGCAATGAGCAGCCATCGTGCTACGGGTTTTCGGATCCCATCCATGATGAAAACCCTTTAATGCACCGCCTGTTCCATTTTCCCTCCCCATGAGCGGTAATTGGCTTGCCAGTGGCGAAACACAGGATTTAGCATCCGGTCATGTCGTTTTCGTTTGCATAGCCCGAAAAACCGTCCAAACGACGGTTTCTATCGTATAAACACACTGCATCGAGATTGCAGGACCGATATAATGCGGCCCTTTGCCGTCGTTTCGTCGACGTGTTTGCCCAACAGGGCCGCCGTTTCCGTGGAAGAACCTATGAAAAGCGCAGAAATCCGTGAAGCCTTCCTTCGCTTCTTCGAAGAGCAGGGCCATACCCGAGTCGCCTCCAGTTCGCTGATCCCGAACAACGACCCAACCTTGCTGTTCACCAATGCCGGCATGAACCAGTTCAAGGACTGCTTCCTCGGTGCGGAGAAGCGTGCCTACACCCGTGCTGTCAGCAGCCAGAAGTGCGTGCGCGCCGGTGGTAAGCACAACGACCTGGAAAACGTCGGTTACACCGCGCGTCACCACACCTTCTTCGAAATGCTGGGCAACTTCAGCTTCGGCGACTATTTCAAGCGCGATGCCATCACCTTCGCCTGGACCTTCCTGACCTCGGACAAATGGCTGAACCTGCCCAAGGAAAAGCTCTGGGTAACCGTCTACGCCACCGACGACGAAGCCTACGATATCTGGACCAAGGAAGTCGGCGTGCCGCAAGAGCGCATGGTGCGTATCGGCGACAACAAAGGCGCACCGTACGCCTCTGACAACTTCTGGACCATGGGCGACACTGGCCCGTGCGGCCCATGCACCGAGATCTTCTACGACCACGGCGCGGACATCTGGGGCGGCCCACCCGGCTCGCCAGAAGAAGACGGCGACCGCTACATCGAGATCTGGAACAACGTTTTCATGCAGTTCAACCGCACCGCCGACGGCGTGCTGCACCCGCTGCCAGCGCCGTCGGTAGACACCGGCATGGGCCTGGAGCGTGTCAGCGCCGTGCTGCAGCACGTGCACTCGAACTACGAGATCGACCTGTTCCAGAACCTGCTGAGCGCCGCGGCCCAGGCCATCGGTTGCAGCAATGACGGCCAGGCCTCGCTGAAAGTGGTGGCCGACCACATCCGTTCTTGCGGCTTCCTGATTGCCGACGGTGTGCTGCCGTCCAACGAAGGCCGTGGCTACGTGCTGCGCCGCATCATTCGCCGCGCCTGCCGTCACGGTAACAAGCTGGGCGCCAAGGGCAGCTTCTTCTACCAGATCGTTGCCGCACTGGCCGCCGAAATGGGCGAAGCCTTCCCCGAGCTGAAGAGCCAGCAAGCGCATATCGAGCGTGTGCTCAAGGCTGAAGAAGAGCAGTTCGCCAAGACCCTGGAGCAAGGCCTGCGCATTCTCGAGCAGGACCTGGCCCAGCTGAAAGGCAACGTGGTGCCGGGCGACGTGGTGTTCAAGCTGTATGACACCTACGGCTTCCCGATGGACCTGACTGCCGACATCGCCCGTGAGCGCGAGCTGACCATCGATGAAGCCGGCTTCGAGCGCGAGATGGACGCCCAGCGTGAGCGTGCGCGTTCCGCCAGTGCCTTCGGCATGGACTACAACAGCGTGGTCAAGGTCGACAGCGCCACCGAGTTCCTCGGCTACGACGCCACCGAAGGCCAAGGCAAGATCATCGCCCTGTACAAGGACGGTCAGGCCGTTGACCAACTGGGTGAAGGCGAGCAGGGCGTGATCGTGCTCGACCGCACGCCGTTCTACGCCGAGTCCGGTGGCCAGGTGGGTGACACCGGCTTCCTGCAGGCCGGCGCTGCGCGCTTCGACGTGCGCGACACCACCAAGACCGGCGGTGCCTTCCTGCACCACGGCGTGGTCGCCAGCGGTGCGCTGGTGATCGGTTCGCCAGTCGAGGCCAAGGTTGATGCCGATGTGCAGCACGCCACCTCGCTGAACCACTCCGCCACGCACCTGCTGCACGAAGCGCTGCGCCAGGTACTGGGCGAGCACGTACAACAGAAGGGCTCGCTGGTCGACAGCCAGCGCCTGCGTTTCGACTTCAGCCACTTCGAGGCGGTATCGCCTGCGCAGATCAAGCAGCTGGAAGACATCGTCAACCGCGAAGTGCGCAAGAACACCCCGGTGGAAACCGAGCTGACCGACATCGAAACCGCCAAGGCCAAAGGCGCCATGGCGCTGTTCGGCGAGAAGTACGGCGACACCGTGCGTGTGCTGAGCATGGGCGGTGATTTCTCGGTGGAGCTGTGCGGCGGTATCCACGCCAAGCGCACCGGTGACATCAGCCTGTTCAAGATCATCAGCGAAGGCGGCGTGGCCTCTGGCGTGCGCCGTATCGAAGCAGTCACCGGCGCCGCTGCGCTGGCCTACCTGAACGCTGCCGAAGAGCAGGTCAAGGAAGCCGCGCAACTGGTCAAGGGTAACCGCGACAACCTGATCGACAAGCTGTCGGCTGTGCTCGAGCGCAACCGCCAGCTGGAGAAGCAGCTGGAACAGCTGCAGGCCAAGGCCGCCAGCGCCGCCGGGGACGATCTCTCCAATGCGGCCGTTGAGGTCAAGGGGGCCAAGGTACTTGCTGCCCGCCTGGATGGGCAGGATGGCAAGGCCCTGCTGGCCCTGGTCGATCAGCTGAAGAACAAGCTCGGCCACGCAGTGATCCTGCTGGGCAGCGAGCATGAGGGCAAGGTCGTGCTGGTGGCCGGCGTGACCAAAGACCTCTCCAGCCAACTCAAGGCTGGCGATCTGATGAAACAAGCCGCTGCGGCGGTGGGTGGCAAGGGCGGTGGCCGTCCGGACATGGCCCAGGGTGGTGGCGTCGACGTCGCTGCACTGGACCATGCCCTGGCGCTGGCCGTGCCATTCGCAGAGCAGGGACTTTGAGATGAAGGGGCCGGTGGTCTAGTGGCCTGTACGGCTAATTCTTGCGCTCAAATTCGAGTGCCAGGGTTTGCCGCGCAAGGCGCCGCGACGAGTCGTAGCCGGGCTACGGCGAGGAGTGGCAACGCAGCGAGGCGAATCCTGGTGCCGAATTTGGGTGCAAGAATCAGCCGCACAGGCCACTCCCGCCGGCCTCTTCATGTTGGATTGTTTTTTGGGGCCCTGTATGGGCTGAGGCACCATTGAAATGGCGTTGATCGTACAGAAATTTGGCGGCACCTCTGTCGGTTCCATCGAGCGGATCGAGCAGGTAGCCGAAAAGGTCAAGAAACACCGTGAAGCGGGCGACGACCTGGTGGTTGTATTGTCGGCCATGAGCGGTGAAACCAATCGCCTGATCGACTTGGCCAAGCAGATTACCGATCAGCCAGTTCCGCGTGAACTGGACGTGATCGTGTCGACCGGTGAGCAGGTCACCATTGCCCTGCTGACCATGGCCTTGATCAAGCGCGGTGTGCCAGCGGTGTCCTACACCGGCAACCAGGTGCGCATCCTCACCGACAGCGCGCACAACAAGGCGCGCATCCTGCAGATCGACGATCAGAAAATTCGCGCCGACCTCAAGGAAGGCCGCGTGGTCGTGGTTGCAGGCTTCCAGGGTGTGGACGAGCACGGCAGCATCACCACCCTGGGCCGTGGCGGCTCCGACACCACAGGCGTGGCCCTGGCGGCGGCGCTGAAGGCTGACGAGTGCCAGATCTACACCGACGTCGATGGCGTCTACACCACTGACCCGCGCGTTGTGCCGCAGGCCCGGCGCCTGGAGAAGATTACCTTCGAAGAGATGCTGGAAATGGCCAGCCTCGGTTCCAAGGTGCTGCAGATCCGTTCGGTGGAGTTCGCCGGCAAGTACAACGTTCCGCTGCGCGTGCTGCACAGCTTCAAGGAGGGTCCGGGTACCCTCATTACCATTGATGAAGAGGAATCCATGGAACAGCCGATCATTTCCGGTATCGCCTTCAACCGTGATGAAGCCAAGCTGACCATTCGCGGCGTGCCGGACACCCCGGGCGTGGCCTTCAAGATCCTCGGCCCGATCAGCGCTTCGAACATCGAAGTGGACATGATCGTGCAGAACGTCGCCCACGATAACACCACCGACTTCACCTTCACCGTACACCGCAACGAGTACGAGAAGGCGCAAAGCGTGCTGGAAAACACCGCCCGCGAAATCGGTGCCCGTGAAGTGATCGGCGACACCAAGATCGCCAAGGTCTCGATCGTTGGCGTCGGCATGCGTTCGCACGCCGGTGTCGCCAGCCGCATGTTCGAAGCACTGGCCAAGGAGAGCATCAACATCCAGATGATCTCCACCTCCGAGATCAAGGTCTCGGTCGTGATCGAAGAGAAATACCTGGAGCTGGCCGTGCGCGCGTTACACACCGCGTTCGAGCTCGACGCCCCTGCCCGACAGGGCGAGTAAGGCGCTGCCTGGGAGGGCGCGGCTGGTGCCGCGCCCTTCGCGTTTCTGCTCGCCACGCAGGCCTTGTCCTGCCCTGTGTGGCGCGTAATCGGGCCAGGTCGTCGTCCACGACCGGCCCTTACCCCCAAGACTGTTACCCCTGAATGTTTGCGTAAGGAGAAAGCTATGTTGATTCTGACTCGTCGGTGCGCCGAGAGCCTGATCATTGGAGATGGCGAGATCACCGTGACGGTGCTCGGCGTCAAAGGCAACCAGGTGCGTATTGGCGTCAGCGCCCCTAAAGAAGTGGCCGTTCACCGCGAGGAAATCTACCTGCGGATCAAGAAGGAGAAGGATGAAGAGCCAAGCCTTTAATTTTTTTGAAGTTTTTTTCAAAAAAAGGGTTGCAAAGGTGAAAGAGGTTCTTTAATATTCGCCTCGTGTTGCGGTGAGGTGGCCGAGTGGCCGAAGGCGCTCCCCTGCTAAGGGAGTATACCTCATAAGGGTATCGGGGGTTCGAATCCCCCCTTCACCGCCATTATTTGCGTAGGGCGCTGTAAACGGTAAGAACGCTAAGTAGTTGATTTTAAACGAAAACGTTCTTGCAAAAATGTTTCAGCGACCTATAATGCGCGGCAAGACACGGACTCATAGCTCAGCTGGATAGAGTACTCGGCTACGAACCGAGCGGTCGCAGGTTCGAATCCTGCTGAGTCCGCCACTTTTGAAGTGGCTTTGTTTGCAAGGCTGCTTCAATCAACCAGCGGTATCTGGTCTAAAACTTCCAATCGCGGACTCATAGCTCAGCTGGATAGAGTACTCGGCTACGAACCGAGCGGTCGCAGGTTCGAATCCTGCTGAGTCCGCCACTTTCTTGAAGTGGCTCTGCTTGCAAAGCTGCTTCAGTCAACCAGCGGTAACCTGGTCTAAAACTGCCAATCGCGGACTCATAGCTCAGCTGGATAGAGTACTCGGCTACGAACCGAGCGGTCGCAGGTTCGAATCCTGCTGAGTCCGCCACTTTCTTGAAG